>CBDVDV010000189.1:0-6960 GCA_965372835.1 uncultured bacterium
GGCGCACCTCGGAGGAAGAACGAGCAGCGGCGGTGAAAGCGCTGGCCGAGCGCATCGCTGCTGGCCTGTAAAGGCACTGAACCGACGGCGTCAGGGCGACTCAGCGGTCGTTTTTCCGTTGGCTATACGATACGGGACGGGCCAAGCCCGGCCGAATCCGCCTGCATCGCTGTGGCTCCGTTCACTGCTACGGGGCCTGCCCCACCAGCCTCAACCCAATGACATCCTCTCCGAGCAGGGATGCCTCGGTCCTGGGGCACCACCTGTCCTGTTTCTGCTAAGTAACCAACCGAGCCAGCGGGCGCGCACCATGGCGGCGATGAAGGAGTGATATCCTGTTGCTTCGGCTCTCACGGGGACCCACCCCCTGACCAGACGGGGCGCCCTCAACGTCTGCTAAGAGACAGGACATGTTTGATGGCACGGACGACGTCGGCCACGTCGTCTTCGGTCATGGCGGGGAAGAGGGGTAGGCTCACCACCGACTGCCCAGCCTGGTAGGCTGCGGGAAAATCCTCGGGACGGAGACCATACTTCTCACGATAGTATGTCAGTCCGTGGACCGCCGGGTAGTGTAGGCCCGTGGCGATGTTGAGCGCCCGGAGTTCTTTCCTGAACGTGTTGCGGTCGATGCTCAGTTGCTCCCGCCTCGCGCGGACCACAAACAGATGCCAGGCGTGCGCCACCCCCTTGGGAGGCTGGGCCGGGAGCAGCAGTTCTTCAACACCCTTTAGTTGCTCGAGGTAGAGTTCCGCCAACTCCCTCCGCCGACGGTTCATCTCCTGCAGGCGGCCGAGTTGCACGAGGCCGATGGCCGCCTGCAGGTCGGTCATGTTGTACTTGTAACCCAGGTGGGCGACGTCGTAGGGGAGGGGGGTAGCGGGGTCTCCACTGGGTCTGGTGATGCCGTGAAAGCGGAAGGTGCGGGCGCGCCTGGCCCATTCGTCGGCATCCGTGGTCAGCATTCCTCCCTCACCGGTGGTGATGTTTTTCGTCGGGTGGAAACTGAAGATGGTGATGTCGGCCAGCGACCCTACCGGACGCCCCTGGCAGCAGGCCCCCAGGGCGTGGGCGGCGTCCTCGACTACGGGGAGTTCGTGGCGGGTGGCGATGCTGCGGATGGCGGCGACGTCGCAGGGAAGCCCGGCGAAGTGCACGGGGACGATGGCGGCGGCGCGCTCGGTGAGAACTGATTCGATGGCTGCCGGTGAGATGTTCAGGGTCGTGGGGTCGATGTCGGCGAAGCGGGGCTTCGCACCGACGGCTTCAATCATGTTGACGGTGGCGGCGAAGGTCATCGGGGTAGTAATGACCTCGTCGCCCGGCCCCAGACCCAAGGCAGTGTAGGCGGCGTGGAGCGCCGCCGTGCCCGAACTCAGGGCCACGGCGTGGCGGGCGCCCACGGCACGAGCGAAGACCTCTTCGAACTCTTTCACCCGGGGACCGGTGGTCAGCCAGCCCGACCGCAGGACCTCCGCCACGGCCTCCACCTCGGCTTCGGTGATGTCGGGCCGAGCGAAAGGCAGGAGTTGACTCCGCTTGGGCTCATTGCTGCCTGGCATCCTTCACACCTTACGGCTGGGCTCACCCTTGGGGTGGGCCAACTACGATGGCTTATACGTCGTGGAAAGCGCCTCGTCAAGCCGACCCTGGTGTCTGTTCGCTGAGCCCGGAGTCACCGTGGCCCCGAAGATGTCGCAGCAGGCTCCGGAAGTATTCGAGGTCCTCCCGGCGGGGGATGAAGAGGTCGCCCAACGAGTGGCCCCACCGGCGAAACACCGGCAGGAGCAGAAGAAAGGGGAGTGAGTAAGAAACCGCCGCTGCCGCGGCGACACCGGTCACCCCCCAGGGCCCCACCAGCGCCAGGGAAAGTACCACGTTCGTCGCCAACCCGATCCAGGCAATGGTGGTGATCACGCCCGGCCGGCGACGGTTGCCAATGACGTAGTAGGCTAACACCACCGCACAACTGTTGAGGACAAAACCGGGCACGACGACCTGCAGTGGTCGCACCGAGCCCTCGAACTCACGGAATATCGCAGGCACGAGCCAGGGGCTGGCGACGACGAGCACGACACCCGGTACGACAAGCATCCAGAGAGTCACCCGGGTCATGGCCGCCACCAGCTCCCAGGAGGGGGCCTGGTCGCTGGCGATGACGCGTCGGGCGCCGGCCCGACGAACGGCTCCGGCCAGGAGCCAGAAGACGTAGGTTGCTATGAGGAGCGCCAGGTAATAGGCCCCCGCGGCGGCCTCTTTCAGGACGTGGTTTATGACAAACAGCCCGAACCATTGGTGGGTCATGCTGGCAATGTCGCCAATGTATGCCACCAGGGAAAAGCGAAGCGCTTGCCCAAAGCCAGCCCGTCGCCAGTTCCAGCGTGCCCGGTCCCTCCGCCACAAGACGCCGGCGGTCGCCAGGCCGGCCACCATGAAACTCACCGTCCAGATCCAAAGGGCGCTGGACACCTTCCTGGGCACCACCCAGAGCAGCAGAAGCAACCCGAGCACGTAGACTACGGACCGAAGCAGGTCTAACAGGTTGATCCGACCGATGCGCTCCTCACCGGTCCAGAGACCGGTGATAAAGAAGGCGTAAAGGGCGAAAGGGAAACAGGCGGCGCCGATGAGGAGCCACTCGGCTTTGGTGTTTCGCAGCACCCACCCCGCTAACCACCCCCGGCCCGTGACCACACCGGCGACCACGACCGCGCTGACGACCATAGTCACCACCAGCGTTGTCGTGTGGAGTTCATCGCGACGGGTGTTGTCCCTGGCGATGAAGCAGGTGTTGGCGTAGGCGATGCCCAGGGAACAGACGCCCAGAACCACCATAACGAGACTGGTGACCACCCCGAAGGAGCCAAGCCCCGCCTCACCCAGAGCAACGGTGAGCAGCCAGAGGGCCAGGAACCGGAGCGCCAGCACCACCGCCTGGGTCAGGAGGATGCTGGCGGTGTGGCGGGCCAGGGCGAATGGAGGCCGACTCATGTGCGTCCTCAGCGCAGTGTGACATCACGGGGTTCGCCGTCAGATTGTAAGCGCTTCCGATGGACGGAGCAACGTTGAGGCTGGCCGGTGCGCCCAGATATCGCCTTTTCTTGCCTCGGGGCTTGCAGTGAGGTAAAGGAGGGCTATACTGCCGATTTCCGGCCCGCGGGTCGGCGGGCTGGACAGCCGAGTGAACTCGTATGAGGAGGAAACCCATGAAGACGGTCAAGATCGGCGTGGTGGGGTTGGCCTGGCCGGGCAACGAACATCTCAAGGGGTACGTCGCCTGTCCTGGGGCCGAGACGGTCGCCCTCTGCGACCTGGACAAGAAACTGCTCGCGCGACAGGCCAAGCAGTACGAGGTCTCGAATACCTTCACCGAGTACAAGAAGATGCTGACCATGCCCGAACTCGACGCGGTCAGCATCTGTGTTCCCAATGACCTGCACAAGCCGATGACCCTCGCCGCCCTGGCCGTGGGCAAGCACGTGCTCTGTGAAAAGCCCCCGGCCCTGAGCGCCAAGGAGGCCCAGGCCATGGCCGCTGCGGCCAAGAAGGCCAGGCGCATTCTCATGTACGCCCTGGTGCAGCGTTTCGGTCCCGAGGCCGAGATGCTGCGCAGCTTCATCGACCGCGGGCAGTTGGGTGACATCTACTTCGCCCGCACCGCCTACCTCCGCCGACGGGGCATCCCTGTCGGGAAGGAAGGCTGGTTCATCAACAAGAAGCGTTCGGGCGGCGGCAGCCTCATCGACATCGGCGTCCACTGCCTGGACCGGGCCTGGTGGCTCATGGGAACCCCCAGGCCGGTGGCCGTGACCGGGTCCACCTACGCCAAGTTCGCCCACACGGTGACCAAAAGATACCCCTACACGGTGGAGGACGCAGCCTTCGGCTTCATCAAGTTCGCCAACGGGGCCAGCCTCATCGTCGAGGCCACCTGGGCCTACAACCTCCCGCCCAAGGCCCACACCGAACTCGCCGGCACCAAAGGCGGGGCGACGCTCGGTCCGCTGACCATCTACACGGAGCGGGGGGGCGTGGTCTGCGACGTCACCCCCCAGGTGCCCCGAGGCAACGGCTTTCTCGGTGAGACGGCCCACTTCGTCCAGTGCATCCGCAAACGGCGAAAGCCCATCCCCAGCGCCGAGCAGGGGGTACAACTGATGCAGATGCTGGACGCCGTCTACCGCTCCAGCATGACGGGCAAGGAAGTGCGCATCAAGTAGGGGTGTCACAGCCAACAACCCTTTCGGAGGGAAGGTGCACGATGGCCAGGAGAGTGAGGTGTGGGGCGCGGCAGTGCGCCCTGGAAACAGGATTCGTGAAGGCAACGCTGAATCTTGCCAACATGACCCTCGTCGTGGTGGATAAGCGGACGGGGCTTCGCTGGGAGACCCTCACCGAGGGCCCCGAGGACGTCATCCACTTCTCACGTGGGCTCCCCCGGCCGACCACTCTGGCTGGAAGAGCCGGGAAGCCCCGTCGGCTGACGGGGCGTCGGCGCGGCGTGGGTGTAAGCCTGAAAGGTATCCCGGCCGAGGTTCAACTCCTCTTCACCGACCGGGACGATGAACTGGAGGTCCGCCTGGTCCCCCGCCGGGAGAGCGCACGCAACCACCTGCGCGGAGCCGTCTATCCTCGTCCCTGGGCCTTTCCCGCTCGCTCCGACAGTTACAGCGTCCTTCCCCTTTCCCGGGGCTTCCTCATCCCGGGTGACTGGCCCGAGCGCTACTGGAACCTTTCCCAGCCCGCCCTGCTGGAAGAGTGTGAGGAGCGGACGGCTCGCCTGGGAGAGATCTTCGGCGGCCGTCCTTTCGGCTGGTGGGACTTCGACCAGTTGGCCGACGGTCGGCTGACCGACCTGGGCTTCGCTCCCACTCAGAACTGGTGGGGCTTCGTCCAACCCGAGGGAGCGGTGCTCTGCTACGTCCACCCGGACCAGGCCGACAACCGCTTCGAGGTGAAGCACGCTGCGGGCGGCCCCACCTTGCTCTACAACTACTGGATTTCCTCTCACCAGCGCCTCGGCTACGCCAGGCGAATGATCTACCGGTTTTTCGAGAAGGCCGACTACGTGAGCCTGGCCAAGGCGTACCGAGGCATCATGTCGTCCGTCGGCTACGTGCGTTCACTGGAGGAGAAGGCCAGGGCGACCCCGCAGGTGGCCGCGCTGGCCGGTGAGATCATGTTTCGCGACCGCATCCTCCAGCACGACTTCCGCCGATTCGCCCACCGGGTTTTCCAGACCTTTGACGACGTGGCCAAGAAGGTCAGCATGGTGAAGGCGAACTCGGGCTGGGACCGGGTAACCGTCCACCTGCGGGGCTGGCAGAAGTTGGGTCACGACATCCAGTACCCCGACATCCTTCCTCCCAACGTCGAAGCGGGGGGACCCGACGGCATCGGCCGACTCTCCGACACCGTCCGCGACTGCAAGTACACCTTTGAGTTGGGCGGCTGCAACTACCACGACGTCACCTGGGAGGCCGAGAGCTTCTCGCCCAAGCACTGTCTGGTCCTGAGTGACGGCAGCATTGTCAGGCGGAACTTCTGGGCCGGTGGGCTGGTCAGTTTCTTCTGCCCCCGGGAAGCGATCAAGTTCGTCAAGCGCAACATGGAGATCGGTCGCACCGACTACCCCCCCACCCAGGGGCTGCTGGAGATCGCCCGCCCGCACTCCTACTGGATCGGCAACTACGCCCGACACATCGAGTGCTTCAGCCGGGAACACCCCATGACCCGCCACCAGGCCAAGGAAGCCCAGAGCGCCACCTTCGAGTACATCCGCTCCTGCGGGCTTATCACCAGCACCGAGCACTACGTCGATTGGCTCATGCCCCACGTCGACCGGGGCCGGGGCCGGATCATGCAACGAGGGAGGGGGAACGTGGACGCCAACGTGGCCGGGCCCGTCGGCATCCCCGTGCCCCTCTGGCACCTGGTCTTTCACGACTGTGCCGTCCTCAACCAGGGCGTCAGCAAAGAGGGACTCCCGGACACCTTGCTGATGGGAGCAGCGCCCGGCGTCGGCATGCCCGACTCCAAGCAGTTCTTCAAGAGCGACTCCTTCAAACGGGCCCTCGTCGCCGCCAAGGTGCACCGGGCCGTGGCCTTCCAGGAGATGACGGACCACGAGTTCCTCTCCGATGACCACAGCCGACAGCGCACCACCTTCGCCGACGGCACCACGGTGGAAGTTAACCTGGCCAAAGGCACCTACAAGGTCAAAGGCGTCAAGGTGAAGTAGGGAGGGCGGAGTCGGCTGCGAGTAAGGGCGCTTCGCTGCGGGTGCTTTGACTGGAGCATCTTCCGCCGGGGCTTCCGTGCCGATCACCTCATCGAATTAGCCCGCCTCCACCTCTGGGCCTTCAGACCGGCGGTCTTTAACCCTTAGAGCATGGGCCAATAGCCGAAGGGCCAGAGCGCTACCCAGGTCAAGTGTCAGTGCAATCGTTTTGCCAGTCGCGCACTGCTCTACGGGCCTCGTCGCAGAATTTTCTCAGTGACCGGCTTCGCGCTGACGCTCTGCGAATGCTAATGCGGGAAGCAAACTCCTTTGCAATGCGTCCTTTGACCGAGTGGCACTCGGGCACTGTCTTTGACATTAACCATTTGTGGGGCCGTTTCAGCTCAGCGTCGACGTTACTCCACGTTTCGTGGATCTTACTTTGATCGATGTGGCGACACTGCCTGAGCCCTTCGGGGTCAGCGGCCAGCCACGCTTCAAAGCAAGGCACCTGGACCACCACGGTAACGCTACGTGGCCTCATTTCTTGAGGAAGCGCGCGAGCTCCAGTGCTCAGCCATTGATCCGCGGCTGATTGGAGTCGTAACCTCAACACCGAGCAGTCCTGGAAATCATCGGATGGCACACAATCGCAAAGGTCGAGGCACACAAGAATATGAAGTGGGAATCGCACTCTGCACATTCGGTCCAGGAGGGATCGCAGGTTCTTAACTATATCC
>CBDVDV010000190.1:0-6790 GCA_965372835.1 uncultured bacterium
CGTGTGATTCTGCCTCCTCCGCCCAGTCTGTCAAGGTCTATGCGCCTGCCAGCAGTCCTCGCCTGCCCCGGAATGCGGGAAGTCGGGGACATAATACCGTTTTTGTGCTTCGGTGCTCGGCCAGGCGCCTCCTCCCGGCGCCTTCATCAGCTCAGGCCTTGGCTGTGAGGCTTTCGGCAGAGCAAGCGCTACGAATGTCACTTGATGACGTAATACGGTGAGGACCGGTCTCACCAGCAGCTACCTGTCCCAGAACTCCTCGTCTGGCTGCCAAGTGTCTCCCTCGAAGCGGCCAAGCTGCCCAATGGCGGGGACTACCCCTACGCCCTTCATCCGTATCAGCGGCATCTTCTTCGTCGTATATCGACTACGGTACCAAAAGCCAGGGCCGCCTGGGGTGCTCATGACCAGGAACGACCTGGAGGGGTACGCCCACCTCCGTTCATGTGTCCAGCCGATGACGATGCAGTTCTGTTCCGCACGGTCCGGTTGACGTGGGAAAAACAGCGCGAGTTGGTAGTAAGGATAGCCATCTGCGACGTGCATGCCCTTCTGCACTTGAAAGACGCCTACTGAATCGCTCACCTCCGACAGTATGAAACAGCCCTGAATTTCCTTCATGTCAACGGCCACGGTGAGCCTTAGGTTCTGCGCGCGCGCCGAGGCGACGCTTTGCACGTAGTCGCCCCACCCCACGTACTCAAGGCGTCCGTCGCCATCGCGGTCCACCTGCTGCACCTCCTTGACGATCTCAATGATGCGTCCCAGGTCCTCCACATGGGTGGCGACCCAGAACGTGGCCTTGGCAGCCGCTTCCCACTGGCTCCGATAGGACCAGTAGCCGGCCGCGCCGAGCAATACAGCGCAAAGGGTCAGCAGCACCACGAGGTACCGTCCCATTTTCCAATTCCCTCCACCGCCAGAATCAGTCAGCCGTTTGCTGGTCGCCATGTTCTTCAGACCGTAGTCTTACGCAACCTATTCACCAACCCAAATGCAGAAGAGCGAGGACATGATACTGTTCCTCCTTCTCGCCTGGGCGGTCGCGGGGGAGTGGGAACAGTCGGCGCGTTACTCGGCGATTTCGACGCGGTTCTTGCCCTTGGCTTTGGCGGCGTAGAGGGCGGCATCGACCTTGCGGACGAACTCGGCGCTGGACTCGTCGGGCTTGTGCTCGCCGATGCCCGAACTGACGGTGATGTAGAAGTTGAGGTCCTGGTAGTCGAAGGAGTGTTCGGCCAGTTTCCTGCGGATACGGGAGGCGGCCAGGAGGGCGCCGTCGAGGTCGATGCGAGGGAGGATGATGGCGAACTCGTCGCCGCCGTAGCGAGCGGGGATGTCGACGTCGCGGATGTTTTCCTGCATGAGCCGGGCGGTCTCGCGGAGGATGAAGTCCCCGGACTGATGGCCGTAGGTGTCGTTGAAAGTCTTGAAATCGTCCACGTCCATGATGATGAGGGAGAGGGCGTCGCCGTAGCGCTTGTGTCGGCGGATTTCCCGGCTCAGTTCCTCGTAGAAGGTGTTGTGGTTGAGGAAGCCGGTCATGCCGTCGCTGCGGGCCTGGCGCTGAACTTCCTGGAAGAGTTGACAGTTACGGATGGCCGCCCCGACGATGGCGCTCAACTGCTCCAGTGGGGGGAGGTCTCCGGCGACGTCGAACTGGCCGCCGTCCACCTTCTCGGTCAGGTTGAGCATGCCCACGATGCGGTCGCCACTCTTCAGGGGGACGATCATGGAGGCGCTGGAGCCGTACTTGGCCTGGAAGGGGCGCTCCAGGGAGACTTGCTGGCGCTTCTGGTAGTCGTCGAAGTCGCTGATGACGATGACCTGGTTGAGGCTCAAGGCGTGGGCCATGGGCGAGAAGGGCTGGTCCTGGAGTCGGATGTGCTCGTTGATTCGGCGGGTGTGGTTGTGGCGCTTGAGGATGAGTTCGCCGCGGTCGTAGTCGTAGAGGTAGACGGAGGCCAGTTTGGCCCCGACGATCTTGGGGACCTCCTTGATACAGATGTCCAGGATGCGGTCGAGGTCGAGGGCGTTGATCTGGTGACTGAGGCGGGTGACGGCGTTGGTCCGCTCGCGCTGTTCGTAGAGGCTGATGGTCTTGTCGCGCAGTTGGAGGACGTCACGCTCCAGGTCTTTGAGGGCCTGTTTAGCGAACTCTGCGCGCTGAAGTTCCCGGGCTATGGCCAGAGCCCGGACGAACTTGGGTGCCAGGACGGTTTCGGCCAGGGCCTGGGGAAAGACCTCCAGGTCCGCGTGGCCGCCCGCTCTCAGCAGGGCCTCGACCACCGAACTATCGGCCCCGTCCACCAGCAGCACCCGGGAACAGACCCCGAGCTGGGCCAGGGCAGGGGAAAGCGCCTTGGGCTCCGCGCCATCGCCAATCACCAGGACGAGCGGATGTCGCCGGGAGCCCAACTGCTCCATCAGTTCTTCGGCCGAGAGCACCTCGGCATCACAGTTCGCAGCGGCGGCCGCCTGGTGGCAAAGTGTCACCAGACGCTTCTTCAGCCCCACCAGCGCTACCCAGTCGCCGGCGATCTGTGGACGTTGGGAGTCTGCCATGAATTCATCCGCGTGTGGAATGCGCCCCTCCCGCACCTCACCCCGAAAAGGCCACTGACGGCGTGAGACTGAAGGTATCTTCTCCCCATTCAGGCCTGGGGGCAAGAGAATTCTCGGTTTTTTCCTAAAAACCGCTTGACAGGAGCGAGGACGGGGTAAAATGTAAAGGACAAAAGGTAAAGGACGCTTCGCTCCCTGTTTGGTGGTCCTTCAATGCGTTTCCAGGACACCGGCTTCAAAAGACCCCTCCGTCTTGGCAGGGAAGGTTCTCCGACTGGCAACACCCCTGGACGGCTCCCCCCCGGCACCGTGCCACTGAAACTGTTCAAGATCGGCGAGGTGATGCGCTACACGGGTCTGAGTCGACAGACACTCCACAACTATACTGTCATGGGCCTGATCAGTGAACGCGAACGGACCGAGTCGGGACACCGACTCTATGGAGAAGAGGTGTTCGGGCGGCTGCTCCGGATCGACGAACTGAAGCGCCGGATGACGCTCCTGCAAATCCGCAAACTCCTGGAGCACGAGGACCGGGGCGACTGAGTCCGGTGGGCTGTCCGGTCAAGGAGGGGAATGATGGCTGCACCCAAGACGGTCCGACCGGGGCCGGCACGATCATCGGTGAAATCCTCAGCGCGGGAAGTAGGCCCGGTTCTCGCCGGCAGCCGAGCCTCGTCATCGGAACTGGCCGAACGCAACCGGCGGCTGGCCCGGTTGGGCCAGGCCCTCTTGGAAGTCGCTCACCAGGTCCGCGGGCCGCTGGGGGCCATCCACCTCTACGCGCGTCTCCTCGCCCAGCAGCAGGGCACCCCACCCCGGGCGCCACACCTCGTGCGAAGGATCCTTACCGGGGTGGTTGGGCTGTCAGCCCTGTTGGAGGATCTGTTTCTGTTTGCTGAGACCGACACCTTGAGGCGCGAGCCGTGCTATCTGCTGGATGCCCTGGAACCGACACTGGACTTCGCCGAGCCCTACCTCAGAGAGAAAGGCGTCCGGGTCACGCGTCTGTACGTGGGCGAACTTGATGTGGTTCAGGCCGATGCCCGTCTGCTTTCAAGCGTCTTTCTGAACATCACCCTGAACGCGGTGCAGGCCATGCCCAAGGGCGGTGAGTTGACGGTGATCCTGCGTGCGGCCTTGCGGCCAGGCGCCGGTCAGGAGGTCCGCTTCGAGGACACTGGGCCGGGGTTTTCCCGGCCGGCCCGGGAGCATCTTTTTGAGCCTTTCTGCACGGAAAAGCAGACCGGGTTAGGGCTGGGGTTGGCGGTGGCCTACCGGATCGTAAAGGCCCACGGGGGCCACATCGAGGTGGCCAACCGCGCCCAGGGGGGCGCGGCGGTCACCGTGCGGGTGCCCGCGGGGTGAGCGGGCGAATACCCGGCCGAAGCCGGGTGGAGCGGGGATGAGGAAGAGCAATGGCCAAAGTGCTGGTCGTCGATGACCTCGACTTTACGCGGGTAGCCGTTGCGGAGACGCTGAGTCAGGCTGGCCTGGAGGTGGACACGGCCAGTTCCGCCCGGGAGGGGCTGGTCAAGTTCCGACGCAGCGACTACCAGGTGGTGGTGACGGACTACCGGATGCCCGGGATGGACGGGCTGACGTTCCTGCGCAAGTTGCGTGGGCAGGCGCGGCAGGTCCCGGTGATCGTGATCACGGCGTACGGGTCGGTGAGCAGGGCCGTGCAGTGTATGCAGGACGGGGCCTATGCCTATTTGATGTGGCCCGCTTCTCCCGCGGCGCTGACCTCAACGGTCCAGCAGGCGGTGCGCAGCCAGGCACCCCCCGAGCCGTCCGCCTCGCCCCAGGACCCAGAGCAGCGGCTGCAGACCATCCGCGAGCACATCAAGGTCTGTCCGACCCTTCGGCGCATCTATCCGCAGATCGTCCGCGTCGCCCAGTCCAATGCCACCGTGCTCATCACCGGCGAGTCGGGCACCGGCAAGGAACTGGTGGCCGGCGCCATCCATTACCTCAGCCCTCGAGCGGAGAAGCCTTTCTTGCGGGTGAACTGCGCGGCGCTCTCGCCCGGGCTCCTGGAGAGCGAGATGTTCGGCCACGAGCGGGGGGCCTTTACCGGAGCCGACCGTAAGCGTCTGGGACGCTTCGAACTGGCCGACGGGGGCACCATGCTGCTGGACGAGGTGGCCGAGTTGGACCTCCACCTCCAAGCCAAACTCCTGCGCGTCCTTCAGGAGAAGGAGTTCGAGCGGGTGGGAAGCAGCGCCACCCTCCGGGTGGACGTGCGCGTCGTCGCCACCAGCAACCAGGACCTGACCAAGGCCGTGGAAGAGAAACGCTTCCGTCAGGACCTCTATTTCCGACTCAATGTGGTCCCGCTGGTCATCCCCCCACTGCGGGAGCGCCGAGAGGACATCGTCCCTCTGACCCAGCATTTCTTGCAGGAGCAGGCTCAGGCCAACGGCCACCCGCCGTTGCGGCTCACCCCCGAACTCATGGACTCCCTCCTGGTGCACTCCTGGCCCGGGAACGTCCGTGAGTTGGAGAATCTGACCGCCCGGCTCCATGTCGTCGGCGGCCGAGAGGCCATCGACGTCGAAGAGGTCCGCCGGTGGCTGCGTGCTGCACCACAGGCCGGACCGCTCGGGCCCCAACCGGGGGAGGAGGCGGTGACGCCGCTGGAGGAGCTGCAAAAGCAGGCCGTCCGCGCGGCGCTGACCCGCTTCGCGGGACACCGTCGCCGCACCGCCAAGGCCCTGGGCATCTCCGTGCGCACGCTCCAGAATAAGATCAAGCGCTGGCTCCTGGAGTGAGCAAGAACTGCCGATGGCAGGTGCAGGTTTTGCTTGTTTCGCTGAGGCAGCCCGGAGCACCAGGGCCCGTGGCCGGGGTTCCAGGGGGTCGGGCAAAGTTGCCCTAATGCCCCGCAGCGGCAAGCGCTTAGGCAAAACCCCCACCATTGGCGAGCGGAGGAACATCCTGTGCTGGCATCGGTTTTGCGCAAGGTGGTGCGTCGCTCAGTCGCGGGACTGCGCATACAGCGACTGGAGACCCCGGCTGGAGCGAGGGGACAGGCTCACCTGAACTGAGGGCGCAAGGAGAGGGCCATGGTCGAGCACGGGAGCGAACTGGGGCAAACCTGGTTGCGTTTCAAGGAGAACCGCAACCTCGGACTCAGAAATCAACTCATCCGCGCCTATCTTCCTCTGGTGCAGAACGCCGCCGAACGGTTGCACGCTAGGCTGCCCGAGCAAGTGAAGCTTGAGGACCTCTTCAGCGCTGGGGTCTTCGGTCTGGTCGAAGCCATCGAGGCCTTCGACATGGACCGGCAGGTGAAGTTCGAGACCTACTGTCTGCCCCGTATCCGCGGAGCCATCCTGGACGAACTGCGTTCCTGGGACTGGGTGCCACGTCTGGTGCGCACCCGCTACAACCGGATGCGCGAACTTCGCAGGCAGCTCATGAGCAAACTGGGCCGGAAAGCCACCGACGAGGAGATGGCCGAGGCCATGAAACTCCCGGTGGAGAAGTACCGGGAACTGGAGCGCTCGACCCCCACCTTCAGCACCATTTCCCTGAGCCGCACCTGGCACGATGCCGACTCCACCTCCGTAGTTGAAGAGGTGGATCTCATCGAAGACCGCCGGGCCGTCGCCCCCCAGGAGAGACTGGCCCGACAAGACGTGCGCTCACTCATCAGCAAGGGCCTGAGCGAAAAGGAGCGCCTGGTCGTCATCCTCTACTACTACGAGGAGATGACCATGAAAGAGATCGGCCAGGTGCTGGGGCTCTCGGAGTCGCGCATCAGCCAGATGCACGCGGCCGTGCTCTCCCGGCTGAAAAAACTGCTGGCGGGTCGGCGCACCGAGTTCGCCGACTGAATCGCGGTTCCTTCCTGGACCACACTGTCAAACCACAGGCTCACCGCGCCCAGATGCCGGTGACACCCGCGGCAGCCTGCCCATGCAACTCATGGACGACCTGTACGAACTGACCCATCAAACCAGGTTGAGCCCCACACGTTCTTGACGGGCACGGTGCCCCTGACCTATGCTCAAGGTGGTGCCGCGGACAAGGTGCGCTTCTTCAGGATCCAGCAGGGGGAAGGCGAGCCGGTGCTGGCGCCGGTGACGTTCCCGGTGGGTTGGGAGACGCCGGGCTGGTCTGGACCAGACGCTGTGGATACAGGGCGTCTCGGTGGGGAGCACCACCATTGAACTCCACTACAACCCGGACGGCCAGCACACCTTCAAGGACGTGATTG
>CBDVDV010000191.1:0-6699 GCA_965372835.1 uncultured bacterium
TTGAGGCCAGGCCTCGGCAGGACCCCACGGGGGTGTCATCTCCTCGTCGGGAACGAGCGGGGCGCCACACTCAGCACAGACGTGGACGTAGTCCTCGTAACCTTCCCTACACTGAGGACACTGTCGCATTGCACACGACCCGTTCGGCCCCCTCACCCCCGGTGAATGGCCCGGTCGGCGATGTCGGTCCGGTAGTAGGCGCCGTCAAACTGAATCTTCTTCACGGCGTCATAGGCCCGAGCCTTGGCCTCGGCCACCGTCTCACCAAGGGCGGTCACGCCCAGGACCCGTCCGCCATTGGTGACGAGCCGACCGTCGGCCGACGCCGTGCCGGCATGGAAGACCGCCACATCGGTCATCCCGGCTGCATCCTCCAGGCCGGTGATGGGCTTGCCCTTCTCGTAACTCCCCGGGTAGCCACCCGAGGCCATGACCACGCAGACGGCAGGCCGGTCGTCCCACTCGAGGGAGGTCTCTTGCAGACGACCGTCAACCACCGCTTCCAGCGCCGGCACCAGGTCACTCTTCAGCCGCACCAGAATGGGTTGCGTTTCCGGGTCGCCGAAACGGACGTTGAACTCCAGCACCTTGGGCCCGCCCGGAGTCATCATCAGACCCGCATAGATGACCCCACGGTAGCGGATGCCCCGGACCCGCAACGCGTGCACCACCGGGACCAGGATCTCACGAGTGATGTGCTCCTCCATCTCAGGCGTAACCACGGGAGCCGGTGAATAGGCCCCCATGCCACCGGTGTTGGGTCCCCCATCGCCGTCGTAAATCGGTTTGTGGTCCTGACTTGAGGGGAGTGGATAGATGGTTTTGCCGTCGCTGAGGGCCAGGATGGAAGCCTCCTCACCGACCAGGCACTCTTCAATGATCACCTCGCGACCGGCTTCGCCGAACCGCCGATCTACCATGATGGCGTCGACGGCCTGGTGGGCCTCGTCAATGCTTCGGCAGACCAGGACTCCCTTTCCCGCGGCCAGCCCGTCGGCCTTGACCACGATGGGGGCGTCCTGGCTGTCCAGATACTGGTGGGCCGTGGTCGGCTCGTCAAAGACGCGGAACTCGACCGTGGGGACGCGTGCCTCACGCATGAGTCGCTTGGCGAAGACCTTGCTCCCCTCCAGTTGCGCCGCTTCCTTTTCCGGGCCGAAGATGCGCAGGCCTGCCTCCCGGAAGCGGTCCACGACACCAGCGACCAACGGCACCTCCGGCCCCACCACGGTCAGGTCGATGCCCTGGCTGCGGGCGAACCCCAGCAGTCCGTCGATATCCTCAGCGCCGATGTCCAGGCACTCGGCGTGCTCGCTCATCCCCGCGTTGCCCGGTGCCGCGTAGATAGCGTCTACCTGGGGAGACTGGGCGATCTTCCATACCAGGGCGTGCTCACGTCCACCCCCGCCGACTACCAGCACCCTCATCAATCCACCTCACGATAGACGGATCGCCGATGACGTGACTGCTCCGGCCACTCCTTACCGTACCCTACCAGGGCCCCGGCTTCGGCGTCCACCAAAATTGGTCAGGGCTCAGTCGCCAGCTCCTCCTTGCAGCGGCGGACGCGGTCCTCCACCTCAGTCCGAAGCCGATCGGACAGTTCCTCATCCTGGAGTTGCTGATAGTAGGGCAGCGCCTCGTCGTACCTGCGGGCGGCGAAGAGGGTCTGGGCGAGTCCCAGTCGGGCGGAGACAAGGTCAGGAGCAAGGGCCACCGCGCATCGGAAGCCCTCTTCGGCCTCTTGCAGCCGACCGAGTTGGAGGTAGGAGCCGGCCAACAGGCTCCAGGCGAAGCCATGCTCAGGCGCCAGGCGCGTCGCCCGTTCTGCCAGGGGCAGCGCTTCGGCCGCCCGGCCGCTTTCCACCAGGAGCAGGGCCAGGCACTGAGCGGGCTCTGAAGACTTGGGCATCAGCAGGAGCGCCTGGCTGAGGTCCGACTGGGCCTCGCGGCGATGGTCCAAAGCCAGGAAGCTTCGTCCCCGGATCAGGTAGGCTCGACCCACCTCCCCGTAAAGGGTCAGGATGTTGCCGGCGGTCTCAATGGCCGCGTCATGGTGGTCGGCGAGTTGCTGCGTCACCGCCAGGTTGAGCCAGACCCGCACGGTCTGACGCTCGTAGACGCCGTCGGGCTGAAAAAAGGACACCACCAGCAAGGCCGCCGTCGGCGTCGCCCAGGCCAGCCCCGTTCGCCACCGCCGGCGCCGAAGCGAAGCCCACAACCACGTCAGCGCTTGACCGGCGAAAAGCGCCAGCACGGGCATCATCGGGAGCCGATAACGGCCCACCACCGCAAAGACCAACATGCCCAACCCGATCACTGCCACGTACAGATACAGGAGCGCCCGCTCACCGACCTGGCCTACCCCAGCCGCCAGCCCCACAAACCCAAATGCCAGGATGACACCCGCGGGAACAAAGAACGCCCAGAGCGTGGGGGTGAGCCACCGTTCCTCAGAAAGGGCGTTCTCGGTGCCATGCTCGTAGTTGTCCAGCACCCGAAGTGCCTTCCAGCCCTCCAGACGAAGCCACCCACCCGGATCGTTCCGCAGTTTGGTGAGCGTCCGTCGAGTCCAGAACGCGGAGGTCTCCCGTGCCGTCGGTTTGCGGCCCAGTTCGGCCTCGGGGAGTTCCGAGACCTCCTCGATGCTGCGCACCACCGAGTCGGGAAGTTCCGGAGCCACTTCGAAGCCACCCCGACCGCCCAGGACGTTGGCACGAGCGAATGCCACACCGCCCCCTGCACTGATGGGCACGAAGCAGCCGGCCACCACCCAGTTCCGCAGGGCGACCGGGGCCACCACGGCTGCGGCAAGGGTCACCACCAGCGCCGCTCGGCTAAGCCCGACTGCCATCCCCCTGCGGCGCAGGGCCCAGACCAACCAGCCCGCCACCACCATCGTGAGTACCAGCCCGTTGGCCCGCGTCACCGAGGCCAGCCCCAGAACCAGCCCCAGGAGCGCTGCCCGGCGCCATCTCCCGTGCTCTGCCAGGCGACCGGCCAAATGAAGCGCGAGCAGGCTCCAGGTCACATAGAGCGTCGTGACCAGCACCTTCCCCTCGAGGAACACAGCGAAGGGGTACAAAGCGAAGAGCGTCGCGCCTACCAGGGCCACCCGGTCGTCGAACCAGCGTCGGCCAAGCCTCCAGACCAGCCAGACGTTCACCAGCCCCAGCAGGTGCTGAAGCCCGTACACCAGCCAGAGTCGCCTGCCCACCAGCGCGTAAAGCAGCCCCAGGAGGTAGGGATAAAGTGGCGCCTGGACAAAAACGCCCTCACCCAGCCGATCACCCTCGGCAATGTCCACCGCCCAGAGGTCGTAGTGGGCGGAGTCCAGCACCAGGAGTTGGGAGAAAGGACTGTGGGTGAGGTTGTCCCACAGGTAGAGGCCCCGCAGCGCCGCGCCCACCAGTAGCAGAGCCACGAGCAAGACCTTCGCTCGGCTCCACCCCAGCGGGTCCGCAGGACAGCCCGGGGCGTCGACGGAAAGGGTTTCAGCGTTGTTCACGACAACCCGAACAGAACCAGGAGACTCCGGATGACGTTGAAAGAGGCGTGCGTGCCCGTAGTTATGCCGAACCCGCGCAGGTAAAAGAAGCCGGCGAAGACCAGCCCAGCGAAGGTCCGGAAGATAAAGGTGAAAGGTTCGAAGGGCTCACTGACCAGGTGAAAGGTGCTGAAGGCCACCGCGGCCACTATCGAAGCCACTACCGCCGAGGAAACCCGTCCGGCCCCGGCCAGCCGGAGGAGATAACCGACGCAGCCGATGAGCAGGAGGCGGAAGAGAAACTCCTCGTACACCCCAGCCCCCAACCCCAGAAGCAACTGCTGGGCCAACCCCTCACCTCCAGACCCCGCAGCCAAGGGCGCCGGCGCCAGGGGCAGGATCACTACCTGGTAACTGAGCAGAAGCACCAAGGCGTAGAACACGCTCTCCAGAACCATCCCCACCACGTGCCCCAGCCGTAGACCCCAGCCCCGCCCCGCCAGGATCTGCCAACCCACCAACACAGCAATCACCAGGGCTCCCGAGGCCAGGTGGCCGCCCAGCCCGAACCGGTCCATGACCCACTGGACGTAGAGGTCGGCAACGTTACGCACCTCAGGCGCCCCTCGATCCAGGCGAGCCAGGGCCAGCAGCCCCAACTGGTAAATGACCAGCATCGGCAGGACCAGCGCCAGGGCGTAGCGAGGCTCCTTGGTCACCGCCCAGTAGGAAGGCTCCGAGTCCGTCTTTTTTGCCATCGGACGTCGCACCTTTGCGTCGCGGCAGGCCCAAGAGGCCATCATTCTATGGAGAAGGCCACTCTTTGAGCAACCAAAATGGCAGCCTTGCCCCACCCAGGCGACAAAGACGGTTGACAGCGTCGCGGCGCTCTTCTACACTCGGCTGGCGAGTGAGGGCTGAGGCGAGGGGGCGGGCGATGCGCGTCTTGGGCGTGGACCCGGGGCTGCAGGGCACGGGTTACGGCATCATCGAAGTCACCGGCACCGGGAGCGTGGCGCTGGTCGAGGCCGGGGTAGTCCGTACCAAGGCGCGCCGACCTCTCGCCCAACGGCTGCTGGAGATTTCCCGCGAACTTCGTCAGGTCATTGCCGAGTTTCACCCCGACGTGCTGGCCCTGGAGGACCTCTACTCAGCCTACGCCCACCCACGGACGGCTATCCTGATGGGTCACGCGCGCGGTGTGGTGTGCCTGGCGGCCGCTGAGGCGGGACTGGAGGTCATCGGGTACGCCCCGGCCCGGATCAAGCAGTCGCTGGTCGGGACGGGACGGGCGAGCAAGGAACAGGTGGGCCGGATGGTGGCCCTGAAGTTGGGACTGACGGAAGTCCCCAAACCGGACCACGTCACCGACGCCCTGGCCGCGGCTCTGACCCACTATGAGATGTCGAAGAGGCCAGTGTTACGGCAAGATGGAGGGAAAAGGTCATGAGTGTGCTGGGCCTACGGGTGAGGGCTGGTCAAACGCCTGCGCTAGCTTATTGCGAGCTTGGTGGTAGCAAGAGCGAACCCATGCTTGGTAAGCACAAGTTGGCTAAGTGCCCAGCCTCGCTCACCGCGGTCGAGGAGCGACTGCAATGGTTCTACGACGAGGCAACCGATGTGGCCAGGGAGATCAAGGCGGAACTCGTTTCATTGAAGACGCATGAACATTTCGCTCGTAGGCGGGTACCCAGAGAACTGGGGCTGATAGAGGGAGTGATAACGCTTGCTGTGTACCAAGTGCTCAACACGAACGTTGACGTCCTCCGGAACACGACAGTTAAGGCGCGGCTCTCCCTGGATAGCGGAAAAACGGAGCAGATTCGGCTTCACGTCAGCCAGGCCCTCGGCCTCTCCGGCGAGGAGGCAGATGCTGCTGCCGCTGCCTGGGCCCTTTTGGAGTAAGAGGAAGTGCCGGAGATGACACCAGGCCTCGGTCGAAAAGGGAAGTTCGAACTCCTCGAAGAACTTCCCCCGGGCGCATTCAGCACGGTGTACCGCGCGAGAGACACGATCTTGAGGAGGGAAGTCGCGCTGAAGGTGATTCGCACATCTGACCCCGAGGATGCGCTTCGCGAAGCTGAGTTACTGCAAAGGCTGGAGCATAGATACATTGTCAAAGTCTTTGAGGCTGGCCGCTTCGACGGTGGAGACGTTTACATAGCGACGGAATACCTGCAACGTGGGAGTGTAGCCGAGCAAGCGTTCGTCACGGTCAAGAGGATGCTGCGCATCGCGGAGTGCGTTTTGCGCGCGCTTCAGGCTGCACACTCGCAAGACATACTTCACAGGGACATTAAGCCAGCTAACATACTCCTTGGTGAGGGCGACACTGTGAAGTTGTCTGACTTCGGGCTCGCCTCGGAGGTCGGAGAGGTGCCAAGTGAATCGACACGGTTTTATCAGTATCTGCCTCACGCCGCCCCCGAGGTCCTTCGGGGTGCAGAGTTCACCGTCTACACTGATATATACGCTACTGGGGCGACGCTTTTCAGGATGCTCAACGGAGACGCAGGTCTGTACGATCTGCTTTCTGAAGGAACATTTCGAGAAGCGGTGCTCGAGGGCAAATGGCCCCCAAGGGGCCTCTGGAGGCCGGACGTCCCGCAAGGGCTGAGGAGAATTATCAAGCGCTCGCTCAATTTGGAGCCGGAGGAACGCTTCTCATGCGCTTCGGAAATGCGCTCAGCGCTTGCGCGAGTGAGGGCCGACTGCGAGTGGACGCCTTTCTGTCTGCAGGGCGTTGCTGAGGCATGGAAGGGAGTTAGTAGTGAGAAGGAGTACAGAGCCACGCGGACGCGCAAAAAAACCGGTTGGGCGGTTGAGGTAAAGAGCAAGGCGAAGCACGCGCGCACCCTCAGAAGGATTGGGAGATTGTGTCAAAGCCGGTTGGCAGAAGTCCAATCAGAAAGGCTTCTGTCTAAGGCTTTGACTGCAATTGGCAAGGGCGATTTCTAGGTCTGACAAGGACGCCTTATCGATGATATCGAAAGTCTCGGGAAGAGCTACTGAAATAAGTTCGAGTACTGTCACTGTCGAAGTTGATGGGATCGCATACAGGGTCTTCGTCTCAGAGGCGCTCGCCCGGCAACTGCTGCCCCGTCGAGGCGATGAGGTAGAACTGTACACCTATTACTATGTCCAAGGGTCAGGCATGGGTAACGCGCTGCCCACGCTCATCGGCTTTCGCTCCCGGCTGGACCGGGAGTTTT
>CBDVDV010000192.1:0-6695 GCA_965372835.1 uncultured bacterium
AAGGGGCGCTGCTCGCTGCGCCCTGGCCTCTGGGCGGGGCAAGCCCCGCCCCTACACCGGGGCTTCGCGCCCACTGCGTGGGCACCCGCCTTGAGCAAGCTCAAGGTGTGCCACCCATCCGCCCTCCCCACAAGAATGGGAGGTCAGGCATTAGTGCCTGACCGCGCCGGAGCTGTCCCCCGTGTTGCTTTTGCTTTGCAAGGTTCAATAACAAGGTGGGGGTGCCACCCGCCCACCCCCTCGGGTGGGCGTCGGTGGTTTGGTGCTGTGGCTCCGGGGCCCGTCTTCGTATAGGTTTTTGGGAGACGGAGGGTGCTGGGCTTCGTCCGGCGGGGGAGAAGAGCCATGCGCTGTCCCGTTTGCCAGGCCGCGCTGCGAGCGGTGCGAGGGGGCGACCTGGAGATCGACGTCTGCCCGCGCTGCGGGGGGAGTTTTTTCGATCGCGGCGAATTGAAAGAGACGTTGAACAGGCTGCTCACCGCGGGTGAAGTCCCCGAGGCGCCATTGGAGCGGGAGCGTCGGCCGGTCTCGGTTCAGCGACTTCAGGAAAGGTCTCGATGCTGTCCCCGCTGCACCACCGCCATGGAAAAGTTCAACTACTGCTACGACTCCAACATCATCCTGGACCGCTGCAGCCAGTGTGGGGGTATCTGGGCCGACCGGGGTGAGGTGCTCAAGTGCGCCCAGTACCGCAAGGGAAGCCCGAAGTTGGATCGGTTGGTCGTCAGTCTGGCCGAGCATGCACGCCACCAGGAGGCCGTGCGTAGGGCCGCGGCCTGGGGCAGCGCCCTGATGCGCCCAGCCTACCCGGGCTGGGCCTGGTGGTACCTGCCCGCCCTCATCCCCGTGCGCGACGACCAACCCAGCCAGCGGGTGCCGGTGGTGACGCTGGGGCTGCTGGCTGTCAACGTCTTCATCTTCGCCGCCATGGCGCTCCGGCTCAGCCCCGACACCTGGCTGGATGTTTTCGGCACCTTCGGCCTGGTGCCCAGCCGAATACTGGGCGGGGAGCAACTGTGGGGGCTGGTGACCTCCATGTTCCTGCACGTGGGGCTGTTTCACATCTTTGGCAACATGCTCTTCCTGTGGATCTTCGGGGACAACGTGGAGGATGCGTTCGGCCGACTGCGCTTTCTCGGCTTCTACCTGATCTGTGGGCTGGCGGCGGGCCTGGCCCACGTGCTGACGAACGTGGGCTCCGAACTGCCCTGCGTGGGGGCGAGTGGGGCTGTTTCCGGTGTCCTGGGAGCGTATTTCGTCTTCTATCCGAAAGCCTCCGTCCATACCCTGGTCTTCGGGACCCTGACGGAGATACCGGCAGCGGCCTACATCGGCATTTGGATTGCATTTCAGGTGCTCTATGCAGTATTCTACACAGCGGTGGGTGTCCAGGGTGGGGTGGCGTGGTTCGCCCACATCGGCGGGTTCGGAGCCGGCCTGGTATTGGCGCTGGCCTGGCGACATCGTCGGGAAGCGCTGGCGGCGCGAGGATGACGGAGTCGAGGTACCCGTGCGGGATAGCGGCAGGAGACACCTATGAAGTTGGGGCTGTTGACCTACAACATGGCGAGACACTGGGACCTGCCCACGCTCCTGGCCAAGGCCGGGGAGATGGGCTTTGAGGGTGTCGAACTTCGCACCGACCAGGACCACGCCCACGGCGTCGAGGTCACCTTGAGCAAGGAGGAGCGGGCGAAGGTCAAAGAGCAGGCCACGGCCGCCGGCATTGAGATTTGCGGACTCTCCAGTGGCTGCAAGTACGATGCCCTGGAGGAGGCCGAACTGCGCCAACACGTCGACCACACCAAGACCCTGATCCAACTCTGCGCCGACGTCGGCGCGCCCGGCCTCAAGGTCTTCGGCAATAACTTCCACGAGGACGCCGGCGTAAGCAAGGACACCACCATGTGCCAGGTGGCCGAGGCCCTCCGGGAGTGCGCCCGGCTCGCCCAGCCGCTCGGTGTGGAGATCCGCTTCGAGATGCACGGCGACTTCAATCCCTGGAAGTACTGCGTGCGGGTGGTGGAACTGACCGAGGAACCCAACGTCTCGCTCATCTACAACTGTGACGGCCGTGACCTGGAAGACGGCTCCATCGCCGAGGTCTGGCGCCACGTCGCCCCCTACGTCCGCCACGTGCACCTCCACGACCTCACCGATAACTTCCCCTACCGGGAACTCTTCCGGCTGCTAAAGGAGGCCGGGTACCAGGGCTACACCAGCGCCGAACTCCCCGACAGCGCCGACCCCGAGCGCGTGCTTCGCTACTACCGGGCCCTGTGGGAGGTCTACGTGAGGGAAGCGGGCTGAGCACTGGAGACCCGAGGCCGAGAACCGGGGACTGGAGACTGCCTGCGGTGAGTGTGTCAGAGCAGAGACCGGGGACAGAAAGGAGCCGTTGCCGACCCCGGCGTTCCGGTTCCCCGTCCCTCCTCTATTGCCTGCGTACCGTCCTGATAGCCTGTGCCTTGGTGGTCGCCACGGGAGCCCGACCCGCCTGGGCAGGCATCTACTACGAGCAGGAGGTGCGGGTGTCCCCGGCCGCTGGGCAGCCCGCTCGCATCACCAAGCACGTAGGCTACATTTCCGGGACCAACGCGCGCTCGGAAAGCCGCTCGGAAGAGAGCCTGAACGTCCTGCTCACCTACCTGGACGCGGGACTCCTCCGCCTCCTGGTTGCCGACCGCAAGGTCTACGTGGATATGCCCCTTCCCGGCACGGACACCGACCGGGAAGCCCCCTTCCAGGTGAGTGTGACCAAGACCGACCAGACCAAGACCATCGGCGGCTACCGCTGCACCCGCTTCGACGCCGTCACTGACGGCCGGACCATTCGCTGCTGGATGGCCACGGACGTCCAGCTGGGCGAGGAGGTCGCCACCTATTGGCAGGCGGGGACCCGCCTCTACCCCCCGGCCGTGACCCGCGAACTGGCCAAGTTGCCCGGCTTCCCTATCTGCATCGAGGTCAGCGCGCCACAGGTCGTCTACGCGGTAACCGTCACCAGGTTGAAGAGGCAGGAGGTCCCGGCGTCTCTGTTCAAGGTGCCGGCGGACTACCAGCCGGCCTTCACCATCAGGAGGCCTCCTGAGCAGCCTCCCGCAGAGCCACCGAAGGAATAACTGTGAACGGGCACCCGGTGGGCACGGCGTAACCGGGAAGACGGAGAGGTGCAGGAGATGCCGCGGATGAAGGGCGCTCTGGTGACGGTTCTCGCGATGTGCGCGTGCGTTCATGCGGGCGTCTACTACGAAGCGGAGGAGAACAGGCAGGGGCCCAGGGGGAAGGTCGGCCTGGTCATCAAGAGGACGTGCTACGTCTCCGGAGCCAAGGCGCGCATCGAGAACACCACCCCCTTCGGGTCGGACGTGGTCATCCTCCGGTTTGACACCGGGATGCGCTACAACCTGCGGCCCAGGCATAAGGACTGCGTGAGCCAAGAACTGCCCAAGCCGGACCCCCGTGTCCGGGTCACTGTTACCAAGACCGAGGAGACCAAGAAGATCGGCCGGTACACCTGTACCCGCTACGACGCCACCGTCGACGGCCGAACCATCCGCTACTGGATGACCACCGAGGTGAAGCTGGGCGAGGAGGGGGCCACCTTCTGGCGGTCGCTCCCCCCCCTTGCAGCCGACCAAACTGGTGGAGGAGATGGTCAGGTTCGATGCCTTTCCCATCCTCGTCGAGATCTCCTCCCGGCAAGGGACTGTCGTCACAACTATCACGACGGTCAAGAAGCAGGACGTCCCTGAGACCACGTTTGAGGTGCCGACCGACTATCAGATATTCCCCAAAACTACGACGTCCGGACGGAGACCCACCCGTGCGGGCCCGAATCCATAGATAGGGAGAAGTGCATGTGCCAACAGGGATCAGTCAGGAGGGTGGAGCGATGAGATCATCTCATCTGCTGGTGTGTGCTGTGTTGATGGTTCTGGTGATGTGCGCGGGGGTTCACGCAGGCATCTACTACGAGCAGGAAATGAAGATGCCCGCCCAGCCCGGTATGCCCGCCGGTGTCAGCAAGCAGGTCGTTTACATTTCCGGCCTCAAAATGCGCATCGAGGGCACGACCATGGGCGTGAAGGTCATCGCCATCCAACGCCACGATAAGGGCATGATCTATCAACTGATGCCCGACCAGAAGGTTTGCATGGAGATGGCCATCCCCAAGCCGCCCGCCCAGCCAGCAGGCCAGGAGCCGGCGGTCACGGTGACCAAGACGGGGGAAACCAAGAAGATTGGCAAGTACACCTGCACCGGCTACGATGCTGTCGTCAGCGGCCAGACCTTCCGCTTCTGGATGACCGAGGATGTGGACCTGGGCACTGAAATGGCCGACTACTGGCAGACCACCACCCGGGGCGAATCGCCCAAGGTGGGCCAGGGAATGACCAAGGTCAAGGGCTTCCCCATTCGCACGGAGATGCCTTCACCCCAAGGCACCATCGTGTTGACCGTCACCACGGTCAAGAAGCAGGACATCCCCGACTCCATGTTCGAGGTGCCTGAAGGCTACCAGAAGATGTCCATGCCGATGCGCCGATGAGCCCGTAGCGGTCCGAGGGCATGGAGTAGGAGGGGCGAGAGCCGGCACCGACCGGGGGTGTCCGCTGTGATCTCGCCTGTGAGAGGGAAGGACAGAGCAGGTATGGCAAAAGCGAAGATCACCATCGTCGGGGGCGGAAGTTATGCCTGGACGCCCACCATCGTCCGCGACATCGTCGTGACCAGGGAACTCAAGGGAAGCACAATCTGTCTGCACGACATCGACCCCCAGGCCATGAAACTGACCGCCCGGGCCGCCCGCCGATGCATCCGCCAGGCCAAGGCCCGCTTCAAAGTGGAGTCCACCGAAAGCCGACGCGACGCCCTGCGCGGCGCCGATTACGTCATCCTCACCATCTCCACTGGCGGCCTGGAGGCCATGCGCCACGACCTGGAGATCCCCTACAAGTACGACATCTACCAGCCCGTCGGCGACACCGTGGGCCCGGGCGGCCTCAACCGGGCGCTGCGCAACATCCCCGTGGTCGTGGCCATCGCCAGAGACATGGAGCGCTACTGCCCCGACGCCTGGCTCCTCAACTACACCAATCCCATGACCACCCTGACCCGATCCGTCACCAAGACCACCTCCATCAGGACCATCGGCCTCTGCCACGAACTCTACGGCACCATGCGGTCCATCCGCCGATGGCTCGACCTGGCACCCGAGGTCCCCATCGAAGCCCGGGTCGGCGGCATCAACCATCTGCCCTGGATCCTCGACCTCACAATCGACGGCAAAGACGGGATGGAGATGCTCCGCAGGTTCGTCCGCAGGAACGGCACCTCAGCCTCGGCCGTCAAACTGGAGCTCTTCAAGGTCTACGGCGCCCTCCCCGCTGCTGGCGACCGCCACGTCTGCGAGTGGTTCCCCTACTTCCTCACCAAGGAGAGCAACTGGGGCGCCAAGTTCGGCGTCAAACTCACCACCATCGAGGAGCGCTATGGCTGGCTCAAGAATGCCCAGCAGCGCACCAAGAACCTGGCCAGCGGCAAGCAGCGCTTCGACCTCAGACCTTCTCAGGAAGCAGCCTCCCGGCTCATCGCCGGGCTGGTCACGGGCACGCACGCCGTCGACATCCTCAACCTCCCCAACCGGGGGCAACTCCCCGACCTGCCGACCGACGCCGTGGTTGAGACCATGGGGACGGCGGGGCCGATGGGGGCTCAAGGCTTCTCCGTGGGGCCACTTCCCCGGGGCATCGCCGGGCACCTGAAGAAACTGGTCACCATGCAGGAGATGGTGGTGGAGGCAGCGCTGACCGGCGACCGCAAACTGGCCCTCCAGGCGCTCCTTATGGACCCCCTGGTCACCGAGTACTCCACAGCCAGGAAGATGCTCGACCAGATGCTCCGCGCCACCAAAGCCTACCTCCCCCAGTTCTGAAACCGGATGCGTGTCAGGCTGGGGCAGCAGGGCAGGCGAGCGCACTGCCAAGACAGGAAGCCCCTTGCGGAGTGTCGGGAGAGGAGTACAATCTGCATGCTCGGTGGCCGGGCTGACGTCGCTGGTTTGGTGCGAGGGTAATGTTCATCGTCAACCGGTCAAAGCCTGTGGAGTTCTCGAATCACGCCCTTGAGCGAATGGCTGAGCGTGGCGCTACAAAGACCGAGGTCGAACGGGCCATTCGTGTGGGAAACTGTCGGGTCACGAGGTCCCGTAGGTTTGAGTGCCGGCTCAACTTCCAGTACGGCAAAGTGTGGCAAGGCAGGACGTACGCCATCAAGCAAGTCGTGCCGGTAGTGGCCGATGAGCCGAACAGGCTCGTGGTCGTCACCGTCTACACTTTCTATTTCTGAGGGGACTCGGTATGAAGCTCTCGTACGATGAAACCGTTGATGCTCTCTACATCCGTTTCGTAGGAGGCGCCTTCGAATGCCGTACTCTCAGGCTGACGGATGAGGTCAGCCTTGACCTGGGCCCCGAAGAGCAGTTGCTGGGCATTGAGATCCTCGATGCCAAACGGGTACTTGGCGACACGTTCCAGCAAACCGTCGAACTGGAGAACCTGAAGGCAAAGGTCGCGCAGGAGTAGCGCCCGGCACGCCTTGCCGCGACTTCCTCTCGTGCTTGGCACCAAGCGAGAGTTCCGCCGCCAGGAAGATGCTTGAGCAACTCATCCGCGCCACCAAAGCCTACCTCC
>CBDVDV010000193.1:0-6661 GCA_965372835.1 uncultured bacterium
TCGCCTCCCGAGAGGCAGTGTCGGCCATCGGGGGTCAGCACCGCGGCCCAGACCGCGCCCCCCTCATCCCTGAGGACACGAGTCTGCTCGCCAGTGACCAGGTCCCAAAACCGGATGGTGCCGTCGTCGCCGGCGCTGAGGGCCCCTCGACCGTCCGGACTCACCACCAGTGAGATGACCGTGCCCTGGTGGC
Source organism: uncultured bacterium (assembly GCA_965372835.1). Taxonomy (GTDB): domain Bacteria; phylum Planctomycetota; class DG-23; order CBDVDV01; family CBDVDV01; genus CBDVDV01. Next base: position 194 of record CBDVDV010000193.1, read on the forward strand.
CCGCCAGGGTGCGTATCTCCTCACCGGTTGCCGTGTCCCAGAGCCTGATGGCCCCGTCACAACTGCCCGAAAGGCATCGGCCGCCATCGCCCACGAAGGCAACACACACCACGGTGGAAGCATGCCTGAACCTCCGGGTGCCGAGAACTCGGACTAACTCCAGGTGTCGGCGCTCGGAGATGGTCAACCTGCCTCCGCGGGCCATAGCCGCTTCGGCGGGCGAAGGCCTGTCGGGGGGACGGGCGTCAGTGCGGTCAAGTGCTGGGTGGGCATCACGAGGGGCAGAGCCGCAACCGAGCGCGACGCACGCAAGCGCCACACAGAATGCAGCGAGAACCCAGCACCTGCTCATCTTTCACTCGTCTTTCTGAGCCGTCACAGGTTCGGGGGGTCTGAAGGAGGACCGTACCAGCCTCTGGCCGAACAGGCGAACATCCAGGCAGTCGTCACGGGGGCACTGCTCCACACAGCGCAGGCAGAATATGCACTGCGGGTCGTTGAGCACCGTCTTCTGCTTTTCCTCGCGGACGTGGGTCAGCCCCATGGGACAGGCATCCACACAGGCGCTGCACCGGTTGCAGTGGGTGGCTTCGTTCTTGCGAACGGTCAGGGCGCTTCCACGGTTGAACCAGGAGACCATCAGCCCGATGGGGCACAGGTGACACCACAGACGCCGACCAATGAAGAACGCCATCAGGAACAGGCCCAGCACCACCCAACTCAGAAGCGTGAACGCACCGGCAATCTTGCTGGAAAAGTCGCGCCAGCCCGGCGCGGTGCCGCCGAACAGCGGACACAGAATCCGGGCTGGACATATCTGACAGTAGGGCAGGAAAAGGGCGCACTGATAGGCGTCGAAAGGCTTCATCCCGATGAGCCAGGAGATGCCGAAGGTGCCTATGAGCAGGCCGTAGCTGGTCCCTCGCAGGCCCCGGCGGAGACCCGCTGGGGTCGACACGTAGGGCATCCCCAGTCGTCGCCGTATCCACCCCAGGAGATCACCCACCGTCCCTAACGGGCAGGCCCAGCCACACCACCACCGTCCCACCAGGAAGGCGAGGACAATGAATATCAGAAAATGGGGGATGAAGTACCGGAACGCCGTCCGCCAGGTGAGGTTCTCAGAAATCATGTGGACGATGCAGGCTTTGAAGAGTCCCCCCTTGGGGTTGTAGCGACAGGCGGCGCTGGGTGGATAGGTGTCAAAGACGGGGTGGTCGCTGGTGGCCCAGAGGATCTGGCCCTTCTCGAACGTCGTGGTCCGGGGCAGGCCCTTCTCAGGCGTGATCCGAGGCATGGGCCCGCCGTGGAGTTCAGCCGTTACCAGGACGCCCCCATAGACGATGAGGATGAAGAAGACCGTCTGACTGAACCGCCGCCAGAACGTAATGGACGGGCGTCTCATGAAACCCGACTCACGAACCACTGGACATCTGGTCGGTCCTGTTCGCCGGCCGGCGAGTATCAGCGGCGATGAGCGCCGCCCCCAGAGCCACCACAAACTGGGGGTCCGGAGGCACGTAGAGTTCCTTTCCCAGCGCCCCCTCCAGGGCAGCCTGGACCCCCACGTTCCGCGCCCCGCCACCACAGAAGAAGACCCGGTCTCCAGCCAACTGACGGACCATGGTGACCAGGCGGGAAGCAATGGAGTTGTGGATGCCGGCAGCGATGTCGGCGGGCTGGCGTCCCTGGGCGATGAGCGAGATCACCTCGCTCTCGGCGAACACGGTGCAGGTGGAGTTGATGGCCACCGGGTCGGTGGACTGGAGTGACAGTTCACCCATCTGCGCCAAAGCCACGCCTAACACGCCGGCCATCACTTCCAGGAACCGTCCCGTGCCTGCAGCGCACTTGTCGTTCATGGCGAAATCGGCCACCGCTCCCGTCTCCTCCAGGAGGATGACCTTGCTGTCCTGCCCCCCCAGGTCGATCACCGTCCGCACCGGTCCCCAGGGCGCACCCGAGGCCCAGGCCCCCCGGCCGGCGGCGGTGATTTCGGTCACCACCCCGTCACCGAGCCCGGCAGAACGACGGCCGTAGCCGGTAGTAATGATGCGCTCGGGCCGCTCCCCGGTGAGGCCGGCATCAGCCAGGGCGGCGCTCAACACTTCCTCACCCGCCTTGGGCGGGTTGACACCCGTCCGCGCGACCGCCCTTCCCACCACCTCTGCGTCGATGACGATGACGGCCTTGGTCGCCACCGAGCCGATGTCAACACCTGCCACGACCATCTTCCACACTCCACACTCAATGTCGTCGTTGGCCTCTACGCCATTTCCAGGAAGGCCTCCACCCGGGTCTTGATCTGTTCCACGTCCTCCAGGCCCAGGTCGGTCTGCAGGATGAGCATAGGGATGCCTTTCTCCCTGAGCACCCGTCTGAGGATCGTCGACTCCATGTCGAAGAGCTGACACAATCTCAGGTTGTGGGAAACCACGCCCTTGACCTGGAAATCCTGGCTCAGTTCCAGGACCCGGTCGATACGGTCGGCCGCGTCCACGAAGCAGGGGCAGATGGCGGCAGAGAAGTAGCGCAGGGCCAAGGCCCGGAGCATCCCCTCGTACGTCCACTCGTCCACCTGCACGGGGTCGAACAGCCGCTGGGTCCCCGAGCACAGGGTGTCGGCCACCACGGAGGCCCCGGCCTCTTCCAACACGTTGAGCACCTTCCAGTTGGGCCAGGCCACCGGCGCCCCCGTCAGCAGGACGGGCAGAAAGTCCGCCGGGGGGTCCGGTCGTCGGCCGGCCTCCTCTTCCAACTCCTGGACCAGGGCCCACACGTTCTCGCTCCAGCGGGCCACGTCGTCTGTGAAGGAGGCCTGGGCCACCAACAGGGCGTCGCGGCCGCCCAGCAGGTGAGGGTGGCGGCGACGCAGGTTGAAGAGCGCCCGGAAGGCTTCGGTCCGACGATAGTAGAGTTGGACGCATTCCCGGAGTCTGCGTCGGCGGATGGTGTTCCCAGTCAGGTCCTGGAGCCAGGTGATGAACTCTTTGATCTCTGCCATCCACACGGGCATGTCGCGGACGTAGTCGCGCCGACCGGGGAGGTCAAGCGCCCAGGTGGGCATATAGTCGGCAAGCACCTGGGCCAGTTTGGTCTTGGGGTCACAACTCAGGGGGAGGACGGCCGCGTCACAGAGGCTGACAGGCTCCACCCCGCAGGTGACCATCCCAAAGGTGCTTTTGACCAGGGGGCAGATGTCCCGGGGCAGGATCACCTCGGCCGGGGTGATGGTGCTGGGAAAGCCGGCGCACACCCGCAGGGGCACGGCGCCCGCGGCCTCGATTAACTCCTCAGGGGCGAAGTTGCAGAAGACTGCGACCTTGGGCGCGGAGAGCGCCCGCAGTTCCTCGGTCCGCTGGTCACCGGCCACGATCTCCTCGAAGTACCCGAGCGCCTTTGGACGAAAAGCGTCTGTCCGGAGGCGGTCTATCTGGGCCCGGGCAATCTCTCGGGCTTCGCCGATGACCCGTTCGTCCCGCCGACGCTCCCGTGGCCGACGGTAGCGCTGGTCGAACTCCCAGGTGGAGGTGGCTGCCATTACGCGCTCTTCTCCTTTTGCTCCTTGGCGGCCAGAGGCTGAGGACGGCCAGGGACTTTGAAGTGTGACTTGGTCAACGGCACCCGGGCGAACTTCAGGGCCAGACAGTCGTCCCGGGGACACAGTTCCAGACAGCGGAGACAGAGGATGCACTCGGCGTTGTTGAGCACCGTGTGCCCCTTCTCATCGCGGACGTGGGTCAGCCCCATCGGACAGGCGTCGGCACACGCTCCGCAGCGGTTGCACCGGGTCGGCTCCTTGACGAGTTCCAGGGGGCTCCCACGGTTGAACCACGAGGTCACCAGGCCGATGGGGCAGACGTGACACCACAGCCTCCTGGCCGTGACGAACGCAGCGCCAAAAAGCCCCAGCGTCGCCCAACCGGCAATGGTGAAGAAACTTTGCACCGGATGGCCGAAGGCACCCCAGGTGGTGGGGGGCGCGGCCGCCACCAGCGGACAGGCCAGCCGGGCCGGACAGACCTGACAGAAGGGCAGGAAGAGCCAGCACTGCCAGGTGCTTTTGTAACGCTCGGGACGGATGAGCCAACTGATGACCAGCGTCGCACCCAAGAGGCCGTAGGCGCCGACCCGGAGGTTCCGTCGCCAGCCCGCGGTAAAGCGCGTAAAGTCCCGACCCAGCCATCGCCGCACCGCGCTGAAGAGATCACCCAACGCACTCAGGGGGCAGACCCAGCCACACCACCAGCGGCCCACAAGGAAACTCAGCAGGATGAAGACGAGCAGGTAGGGCAGGACGACCCGGGCCGAGGGGGCCATGGTCAGGCTCTCACTCAGGAGCGCGATGATGCAGCCACTGACGGCCTTGCCCTTGGCGGTGAACCGGCAGACCGCGCTGGGGGGATAGGCGTCGATGACGGGCAGTGACCCGTGGGTCCAGACCAGGCTCTCCCTGGGTATGGCCGACTCGGCCTCCGTCCCGCTCATACCAGTTGCACGACCGCTCACGGCGACCGCCGCCAGCCAGCCCCCGTAGACAAAGAAGGCGAAGCAGAGCACCTGAACCAGTCGGCGCCAGAAGGTGATGCTGGGCCACCTCATCGCAGGTGCACCTTTCTCCAGATGAGCAGTCCCAGGATGCCGGCGATGGGGATGAGGTACCAGTAGTAGTAGAGTTCGGGGTGCTGATCCACCCGCACCATCAACTCCCCCACGGTCATGTCGAGGGATGATTCGACGGGCTCACCAGACTGCTCGCCCACCTCCCGCAGGGAAAACTCCAGTGTGGGAAGCCCGCCCTCGGGGTCGTAATCGTAGTGGAGAGAGCGACCTTCCGGGTCGGCCGTCAGCCAGTACTGCTTGCTGCGGGCCTGCTCCAGCGTCAGGGGGAAGCAGATCTCCACGAACATCAGACTCCCGTCAGGGTAGGGCACCTCACCAACCACAGCCACCGGGACCTCCCGTGACCCCGGCTCCTCGACTATCCTGAACTGGTCCGGGGAAGTGACCACACCGGGGACGAAGGAGAGGGCGCCCTGAATCAGCCAAGTGTCTTCGGCTGCCAGCCCCTGCTCACCTTCCGGAAGGACGATTTCGAGGAGGGTGCGTGCATGAGCCGGAACCGCCCAGGCAAAGGCAACGAACAGCAACAGGCTCAGGGCGAGAAGCGGAGTTCGGCGAATGCGCTCGGCTCCAGGTAATCTGTCGGTTTTCCCTGCCAGAAAGTGGTTTCCGCTGGCTCGATCTGGCTCTCCCGAACGAAGTTTACCAGCCATCTGCTGTCCGTATCGAAGGTCTCAGTACCAAGCAGGGCCGCGGGCACCGCCACCTCAGCGAACCACGCAGCCTGGGTGCGGAACACCGCCACCTGAACCCCGGTCTCTGCCAGGGCGATTTCCTGTTGCTCCTGCGCCCTTCCCTTCTTCACCGTCACCTTGCCACCGGACTCGACGGTAATGGTCAGGCGCGGCGACTCCGGGTCGGGGTGGGCCAGGTGGATGGTGACGGCGTCGGTGAGGCCCTGGGCCTCGGCGGCCCGCCACTGGCAGCCCAGGCCCAGGTACAGGGTCTGGGGGAGGGAGCCTATCAGCACTTGTGTCCGCCAGCGGGCCCGTCGGCGCCCCGGACTCGTGAAGCCACCACACTGCAGGGCCCGTTGCCAACAGGGCTCCTCCAGTCGGCCGTCCAACGTGGGCGGACCCCCCTGCTTCAGGTTGGGCACGGAGAAACGCTTGCGTCCGGCTGGTGTACTGGCCGGTTCGCTCCCGGTGAGTTCCTGGAGGGCGCCCATTCGGAGCGTCTTTATCTCGCGGTTCGCCGCCGCCCCGCTCCCCACCAGGCGAAACGTCAGAGGATACTTCCCGGAGGACTGTCCCTTCTTGACCTTGAGGGTCACCGTGTAATCGTAGCGCTGGCCCGGCCTTATGGGGGGGGCGTACCCCTTCTCAGGGGCCACGGTGACGTGGAAGGCCGGGCTCTCGCCGAGGAGACGTATCGTGGTGTCGAAGGTGCGGTCCATGTTGTGCTGCATAAAGACCTTGAAGGTGATCTCGTCCTTCACGATGAGGGTGGTAACCTCGGGTTTGAGGATGAGTTTGTCCAACTGTCGCCAGACGTCGTCGCACAGGTGGGCCTGCGCCACAGACACCAGGACCGACACCACTACCAGGCATGCCAGGACAGCCATCCCCTTGCGCATCCACTCCCTTTCTCCTACCCGCCCTACGGCGGGGACGCCCGTATGGGCGGATCCGTCGGACCGGAATAGCGAACGTTGCGGCGCACTCAACTTGGGGCCGGCACACGGTCTTGGCGGGGAAGCAATGCCGGCCCACCAGTCACGATAAAGCCTACTATTCCCCAACCGTCCTGTCAACTGGATTCCCCCCACAGCGGACCCCCGCCTGAGGGGGAGAGGAGGCGCCGGAGACAACGGCCGGGGAGCCCGCGACCCGCTCATACGAGTCG
>CBDVDV010000194.1:0-6654 GCA_965372835.1 uncultured bacterium
CCGGGCTGGCTTCCGCCGACGGACCAACCGGGCCGGGGGCATCGAAGGAGGCATTACCAACGGCGAGCCCGTCCTCGTGCGCGCAGCGGTCAAGCCCATCCCCTCTCTCGCCAAGCCCCTGCGCTCGGTGGACCTGGCGACCAAGCGACCGGTCAAGGCCGCCAAGGAGCGGGCCGACGTCTGTGTGGTGGCCCCGGCGGCGGTGGTGGCCGAGGCCGCGGTAGCCTTTGAGTTGGCCCGGGCCTTTCTGGAGAAGTTCGGAGGCGACAGTCTGGCCGAGGTCAGGCGCAACTTCCACGGGTACCTCGAACAACTGCGAAACCTGTAAGTGTCCGAGAGCGAAGAACTCCACACACGTCGGCATCCTCTCTGGCGCCCCCGGTGGCTGCTGCTGCGCTGGGTGGGGCTTCGCTGGCAGCGTCGGCTGGCCTGGCTGGGTGTGTTCTTGTTTGGTGTGGGTCCGCTGGTTGTCGCCGGGCTTCTGCTCTGGTACGTTCGTTCAGGCGCACTCTCCACCCGCTTAGCGCGAAGCCTGTCCGCTGATCTCGGCCTCCCCGTGCGCTTCGAGGGGCTGCGGGTGAAGAACTTCGGGCAGTACGAGATCGAGCGGGTCACGCTGTTGGCCGAGGACGGCTCCGCTGCCCTTCTCCGCGCTGAAGAGGCGCTTCTTCTCGTTCGGCCGCACCCCCGTCTCGTCGCCTCCCGGGCCACGGTCAACCTCACCGACGGCAAAGCCCTGGGCTGCTGGGGCCGGTTGCTGCGCTCGAGCGCCAGGCCCGGGCGGTTTGAGATGCACTTCGCAGCCGTGCGCGTGGAAGGCGGCCCGGAAGCACTGGCTGGGGACGACGTCGGGCTTCGCGGTGGGCTTGCCTTTCTCCCGGGTCGTCGCCAGGCTTTCCTGCATGCTATACCCGAAGCAGGTCGGCGGATGACGCTCTTAGCGCAGACCGGGCCCCACGGGTTGGCCCTGCGCCTGTCACCGAAGCCACTGCTCCTGGGAGTCGAAAGACTCACCGCGCTCACCGGTTGGCCGGAGGCGCTCCTTCCCCCGGACCTGACGGGTGAAATCACCGTTACCGAAGACGTCCAGGGCCGCCGCTGCCACCTCCGGGGCGAAGGCCGCCTCGACTTGGCCGAACTCAGCCGCCGGCTCGGCTTGCCCGAGTGCAGCGGTAGTGTGGCCCTCACCATCGACCTGGAGCGGCGCGGCTCGCTCGGTTCGGGGAGCGTCACTGTCAGGCTGGCCGGGGGGCCGGCCCGCGTCGATGCCCTGGCCCTGGAGGCATTCCGCTACATCCTCTTCGGGCAACTCTCGGAAGCGGCCGTCGAAGAGGATGCCTGGACCATCGGCACGCTTGCCTTCGTGATGAGGTTCCAGGGAGACCGTGTCGCCGTCGAGAGTGAGCGCGAAGGCCAGCCGATACTGAGCGCTCGCTCTGAGCGGGGATACGCGCTGGAACTCAACGCGCCCAGGCCCTCAACCACGGAGGAAGTAGCCCGCAGGGCTCGACTGGCCCTGGGCCGATGACGGGCGCACCTCAGCGGAGCAGTTGTTCCAGGTCGGGCGGAGTCACCGAGAGGGCCCGCTCCCTCACCTCCCGGCTGGGTCGGGCGCCGATAATGATCAACGCGTAGACCAGGAACATCAGCCCCAACACCACGAAAGGCCAGGAGCGCTTCTCGGCGCTCCACGCGTACACCACCCCCGCCACGCCCACCGCCACCGTGGCTGCCAGCACGGAAATAAAAACCAGCAGTTCCGCACCGACCACCGTCTTCAGCGTCTCGCTCAACAGCCCCTCAGTCTCCAGGTTCAGGCGCACCAGCCAACTCTCGAAGAACACGAAGACCGTCAGCGTGCCCAAGAGCACCACGTCCAGCACCAGCAGCCTGAACCACAGCCGACGACGATCCATCACCTCTCCTCCTCCAACACATTGTATCCCGGCCGCAACCCCGAGCAACTTTAGCCACCCTGGGAGGAGGTCCCATATGGCCCTTGACTCGAACCCGCCGTTCGGCTACCTTGCCCGCAGACGTGAGACGCTCGCGGGGGAGGGGTTGGTGTTCCCCCTGCTGGACTGGATTGTGCTGGGCATCTTGATTAGGCAGGGATTCTCAGCGGAGGTTTTCCGTTCGGGTTTTCAGGGCCCCTCAATCAAGGAGGCAGGTGCAATGGGTCCATCCATTCCCTGGTGGCTGATCGTAGGTCTGGTCGTGGTCGTGGTTGCCCTTGTCGTCATCCGGAAGGTGATGAGCAAACGCCGGTAGCTGTTTCGTCGGCAAGGACTGCTCGGTCCTGCTGATCCTCCGAGGACTGAGGCGTGGGGATGGGTACCCCCCACCGGCGCCGCCCCTTGTCCCGGAGAGGAGTGCGGGCCGACGCCTCCCCGTTGGAGATCGCCTTTCCAGTCGGAGCAGCGCCCATGGACGGCTGGATGGTCTTCCGAACCGTTGTGCGCAGCTTCCTGGGAAGCTACTTGTTCTTGAGGCTCCTGGCCATCACTATCACCTGTGTGGTCGTCGCCATCTGGATGCGCTTTTCCACTCGCGACTGAGGGGCTCGGCCTTCAGCGCGTGCAGACAGTCGAGCCCGGCCGGCTTGGGTGCGTTGCGAGCCTGAAAGGGGGTGTTGGAGGATGCAGATGAGCATTCTGGGACTCGCCGCGCTCGCCTTGCTGCTCCTGGTGGTCGGTGCCATCATCTTCATGATCCTCACCCGTGGGGGCGGGGGTCGGCAGTAACCATCTTCAAACCACGAGGAGGACTGCGCTCCGATGGAGCGGACCGTGCCGGTGACCAACTGGTTCAGCGTCGATGTTCCGTCCATCAGCGCGGAGGTGCCCACGCGCTGCATCCACTCCCACGCGGGCATCCTCCACGCCGACGACTACCACACTGCCCTCAAACTCCTCCTGGCCCTGATACGGCGCCTCGACGGGAGAACGGTAGCGAGATTCACGGAGTAGGGCGCGGCGTCTCGCTCCGCCTACCTGAGGCCAGGGAAGCCGGGGGTGAGGGACAGGAGCGTGGGTGGCACGGACTGGCGGCCGAAGGCCGACTGTCCGTGAGAAGAACTCGCAGGGGCGTAGCACGGACAGCACCTGTCGGGTCAGTCCGTGGCGCCCAACGGATCCACATGGGCCCAAAGAGGGTCTGTGGAACGCGGATCAGACGAGGCCCTCTGTGACACCGTCCGATGCGGTAGAATAGGCCAACGGCAGAAGGTCGTTTCGCGGCCGAGTGGGGCGAGGCCCGGTAGAGGAGAAAGAGTTGGGTAAGAGGTTGGTGCTCATAAACCCGGTCAATCCTCGTCGGATCGGATTGGCGGCAAGCCGGAGTTCCCGCTTTCCTCCACTGGGACTGGGGGTGGTCGCCGCCTTGACCCCGGATGACTGGGAGATAGAGATAGTTGATGAGAACTTCGAGCCCTTCGCGTTCCGCGAGGCCGATTTGGTCGGTCTCACCGCCTTCACCGTAGCGGCCACCAGGGCGTATGAGATTGCCGGGTGGTACCGCGAGAGAGGCATCCCAACCGTCCTGGGCGGAATCCACGCTTCCATGCTCCCCGAGGAGGCCATGCAGTATGTGGATACCGTGGTAGTGGGTGAGGCGGAAAGCGTGTGGCCCGAGGTCATCTCCGACTTTGAGGCCGGCGCCATGCAACGGGTGTATCGAGCGGAGTGGCCCGACCTCAAGGACATGCCTCACGCTCGGCGCGACCTTTTTCATCCCGGTTACAAGTATGGTTCGATACAAACCGCACGGGGCTGCCCGCTGGACTGCGAGTTCTGTTCGGTCACGGCCTTCAACGGTCATCGCTACCGCACGCGGCCGGTGGCGGACGTTTTGGATGAACTGGAAACGGTTCCTCAGAAAGTGGTCTTCTTCGTGGATGACAACATAATCGGCTATGGCGAGCAGGGGGCAGAACGTGCCCTGGCTTTGTTCAAGGGCATCATCGAGCGCGGGATCAAGAAGCAGTGGCTCTGCCAGGCATCGATGGGCTTTGCCGACAACGACGACGTACTGAAATACGCGGCGAAAAGTGGCTGCCGAATGGTCTTCCTGGGGGTGGAAGCAGAGAACGCCGAAGCCCTGGAAGAAATGAACAAGAAACTGAACGTCAAGATGACAAGAGAGGACTACGAAGAGACCTTTCGTCGCATCCATCGGCACGGCATCGCCGTGCTTGGCGCGTTCATTTACGGGATGGACAGCGATACGCCCGAGACTATGAGCCGGCGCAGCGACTACATCCTCCAGGGCGGGGTCGACGCAGTGCAGACAACCTGCCTCACCCCCCTGCCCGGAACCCACCTCTTCAAGAGGCTCGAGGCTGAGGGGCGACTCCTCTACACCGACTTCCCTGCTGACTGGGATCACTACGATATGTTGGAGGTCACACAGCGACCGCTGCTCATGACCCCGGAGGAACTGGCCATCGCCCAACTGAGAAGCATGCGCCGACCCTACCGCCGACGATCCATCTGTTCGAAGTTCGCCAAGACTCTGCGTGCGACCCGCAGCCTGACCGCTGCGCTGTGGGCCTGCACCTCCAACGTCAGTTACCGTAAAGTGCTGACGGGCATTCAGGTCTCTAACCAAGACGGCCGAGGCGACCGCCGACGGTGAAGGCACCTAACACCAGGAGCCCGAGACTGTAGGGACCCATGGGGTGGCCCACATTGGCTCGGGGTGGCCCACCTTGGCTCTGCCAAGGTGGGCGCGGAGCGTGGGAAACAGAGGAGAATCCGCCTTTTCCGCGTGCGCTTTCCGGTGCTTCGCACACACCCGCGAGCAGGCGGGCTCAAGGTGTGCTAGCCACGGAGTGAGAAACAGATAGCCACGGATGACACGGAGCACACGGAACCTGTAGGGGCAGGGATTCGAGCGTGAGTGAGCAAACTGAACAGCCCGGGCGCTGCCAGTGGTCGTTCAAGGACCCGCTGATTGGACAAGAACTCGACTGCTACAAAGAGCCTCAGCCCGGCTTCGACTACTGCCTCTTCCACAAGCCCGAGAAGACGCCCCAAGAAGTGGAGCAGTTCACGCAGGCCATCCGCGCGCAAGTTGAAGAAGACCAGCACTTCAACTTCGCGGGCTACCGCTTCCCCGCTGACTGGGATTACTTCCAGGAGCGTACCCTCACCGGAGCGGATTTTCGAGGTGCGGAGTTCGAAGGCGACGTGAGTTTCGAACAGACTCACTTCGAACCGGTGGCAGAAGGCGGAATCTCTGCGGCCTTCCTGGACGCTCGCTTCGGCGGGGATGCGCACTTCCGGTACGCCCGCTTCGGCGGGGATGCGTATTTCGAGGACGCTCGCTTCGGCGGCCGCGCGCACTTCTGGGACGCTCGCTTCGCTGGCGATGCGTGGTTGTGGGGCGCTCGCTTCGGCGGCGATGCGGACTTCGTGGGCGCTCGCTTCGGCGGGCGCGCGGACTTCGAGGACGCTCAGTTCGGCGGGGATGCGGAGTTCCGGGGCGCTCGCTTCGACGGGATTGCGCTCTTCGTTGGCGCTCGGTTCGACGGAGATGCGCGGTTCTGGAACGCTCGCTTCGGCGGGAGCGCGGACTTCGGGGGCGCTCTCTTCGGCGAGGATGCGGACTTCTGGGGCGCTGGCTTCGGCGGGGATGCGGACTTCCAGCGTGCCCATTTCGCGCGCAAGGCCGGTTTCGCAGGCACGGTCTTCTCAGGCTTGGCCAACTGGGAAGGCGCGCACTTCCACGCTCAGGCTGACTTCACCGACGTCGCCCAGCCCGCAAGTTCTCGCTTTCTCATTGCTTTGCCAAGGGCAGACACAAAGAGCGCTGATAGAGAAACACACTTCGCCCAACCCCCAACGGGCGCACAACTGTGCCGATTGGCCAAGGAGACGGCTCGGCGCTCCGGCGACTACCGCTTAGCGGGCGACTACTTCTACTTCGAGCGGATGTATGCTGACCTCGCACGCCTCCCGTGGCCCTCCTTCGCCTGGCGCAGGGTGATGCACAAACTGGGCCGGCGGAAACTGCCTCGAATACCCGAAGGCCTCGAAGGCAAGCCCCTGATGACCCAGGAGCAACTTGAGAAAGCGTGGCTTCGGCCCAGCGCTGCACCAAAGGTGCCATGGCGAGATAGAATGAGAGCTGTGGTAGGCCTCTCTTTCTGGGCCCTATGTGGCTACTGTGAGAGGCCGGTGTGGGTGCTTGGGTGGTCGGTGGCCGTGGTCGTCTTCTGGGCCATGCTCTACTGGCGGCTTGGTCTTGTTCGGCTCAGCGGGGCAACCTATCCGATTCATGGACTCCTCCAGAACCTGTACTTCAGCGTCGTTACCTTCACGACGCTGGGCTTCGGGGACTTCGAGCCTGTGAAGTCGGGCCTGGGGATGTTCCTCGCAGCCTCGGAAGCCTTTATCGGCATGTTCATGATAGCGCTGTTTGTGGTGTCGGTGGCTAAGCGGTTTAGCAGGGGCTAAGAGGCCCGCAACTGTCTTACGTGGATGGAGGATACGCAGATGAGGCTCGGGATGCTCTTGGTGTTCGTGATGTTAGTTGGCGTGGCAGCCGCTGAGGAACCGGTTGAGCCGCCGGTGTTGCTGCGGGCGTTTGGTTCCGGTGAGGGGAACTGGCGGGGCTCACCCGTCGTCACCGACATCAACGAGGACGGCGAGC
>CBDVDV010000195.1:0-6652 GCA_965372835.1 uncultured bacterium
TTGAGCAAGCTCAAGGTGTGCCACCCAAGGAGCCGCGAAACTGGGGATGGATCAACTATCTTGGGACGGTGCCTGGCGTAGTAAGTGAGCAGGCACCGCTTACTCCGGTGCGTCTCCCCAGTCGGGCACGTCCAGCGTCTCGCCATCCAGTAATGCCGACTTGTGGGCCATGACCCCGGGGGCCATGTAGCGTACCGCCTCCCAGGCGTTGATTGCGGGCTGTCTCCCGTGAGCCACGGCATCCACGAACTCGTGCACCAGGTAGGCGTGCGAGCCGCCATGGCCTCCGTAGGCGTCCGAGGTCCTGCTGCATTGGAGGAAGGCCTGATAGACGTCGTCAGGCAGTGGTGTGCGCATTTCCTCGATGGTGAGCGGCTTAGCGTCGGTCTTGGTAATCCACTTGCTTTCTCCCCACTTGCCCTCCCCGCCGTAGAAGGCACCTTCCGTGCCCAGGACGTTGAACATCTCCCTGCCCATCACCCCGATCAGACGGTATTCACAGATGCGCACGGTGGCCCCGTTGGACATCTGGAAGAGCGCGGTTTCGTCGGCGAAACGGTCGCCGGCGAAGAACGGGTCGTCCTGGGGGCCGGTGAAGCCCCAGGCCGAGACTTTGGTCATATGGGCGTTCATTACAGAGACGGGCCCGCTTACGGAATGGGTGGGGTAGTGCATGGGCCCGCCCACGACCCCCCGCTGGCGGTACTTCTTGGCGACCTCCAGCCATTCCTTGCCGGATGCGCTGCTGGTACGAGCCTTTTGCACGTCGCGGAGGTTGCAGGAGGGCAGATCGACGTCGTGGAAGTACTCTGCCTCGGCGAACACGAACTGACCGAAGGCTCCATCGGCCGCCTTCCGCCGACAGTACATCGTCTGAGGTCGGTAGTAGGTGGTCTCGCCGAGCATGTAGTACATACCGGTGCGGCGGGAAGTCTCGACGATCTTGTCGCACCAGTCGAGGATCTCGTCCCCGTCGGGGAGCGAGACGATGGGCACGGCGCTGTAGACGTGCTTTCCTGCCTCCATGGCCCTGACGGCCTGCTCGGCGTGGAGCCAGGGCTGGGTGATGATGACGAGTGCGTCGAGGTCGGCGGTCAGAATCTCGTCCAGGTCGGCGTACACGTCCGAGGGGCTGAACTTGTCCTGGAACGATTCCTTCTTCGCGAACGCCTGGATACGTTCAGGCTCGCGGTCGCACAACGCCACCCGGTCGACCAGTGGGTGGCTCTTGAACAGATTGGCAAAGGCGCTGCCGAAGGAACCCAGTCCTACCAGCCCCAAACTGATTCCCACTGTTTCTCCCTTTCTCCATAGTTGAGCAGGACCGGGCCCGAGACGGGTTCATTCGTGTCGCAGGGCCTCAATGGGGTCCAGACGTGCAGCCTTGACCGCCGGAATCATGCCGAAAAACAGACCCACCACCATGGCGAAACTAAAGGAGAGCACGATGGCCCACGCCGGGATGTATGCCTTGTCGAGTTGGGCGTTCGGTATGTTGGCGATGGCCGTGGTGAGGAGTTGACCGACAGTCACGCCCACCAGGCCGCCGATGAGGCAGAGGGTGACGGCCTCGACGAGAAACTGAAGGAGTATGGCCAAGGGTCCCGCCCCCACCGCCTTGCGCAGGCCGATCTCACGCGTGCGCTCACTGACGGAGACCAGCATGATGTTCATGATGCCGATACCTCCGACCAGCAGCGAAATCCCCACGATGCCCCCGGCAACGGCCGTGATGGCCAGGGCCACGCTGTTGAACTGCTCCAGGAACCTCTGCACCGTCTCCACGCCGAAGGTGTCCGGCTCGCCGACCTTGATCTTGCGCGTGCGTCGCAGGAAAAAGGTTATTTCCGCCTTGGCTTCCTCGGCGACCTCGGGTGACTTGGCTATGGCCACGACGGACATCCAGCCCCGCCGCCTGTGCGCGACACTGAAGGGGACGAACACTTCCATTCGCTCGGTACCGCCGGTGGGGATCAGTTCCATCTGCAGGGGGGGTTCAACCACCCCCACGATGCGAAAGGTGCTGTTGCCGATGAGAATGGTCTTCCCCGTGCACTCCCGGTCCAGCCGCAGTTTGTCCCTCACTTTAGCCGGGATCAAGCACACCTGTTTGGTCTGTTCTTCGTCGATGAGGGAGAAAGGTCTGCCCAGGATCACCGATCGGTTTTCCACCTGGTGCCAGGACGGGTCGATGCCTACGACCCGTACACCTTCCACCGAACGCTGACCGTAGCGGACCTCTCGTTCGTACCCGGTCATTCGGGTGAATGCTTCCACGGAGGGGCAGTGGTCGAGGAGCCCTTCGAACTGTTCGGGGTAGAATATGATGCGCCTCCAGGAGGCACGCCGCAGGGGCCCGGAGTCCGGCCATCTGGGCCAGATGCCTATCTTGTTGGTGCCCACGGTTTCGATATCGCTCAGCACCTTGGCCTTGAGACCTGTCAGACCGGCGATGACGGCTGTTACCGAGGCCACGCCGATGATGATGCCCGTGGTAGTGAGCACCGACCTGGTCTTGTTGGCCCAGATCT
This sequence comes from uncultured bacterium, assembly GCA_965372835.1. Lineage (GTDB taxonomy): Bacteria > Planctomycetota > DG-23 > CBDVDV01 > CBDVDV01 > CBDVDV01. The sequence continues at coordinate 2,532 of CBDVDV010000195.1, forward strand.
GCCCCAGGGCGAGGAAGACGCTCTGAAAGAGCAGGCGCACAAATGCCAAGGGCAGAAGCAGGAACCTCATCCGATCGCCTCCGGTGGCCGGGTGGCGGGATTGCCGGCAGCCGGACTCGCGCCGGTTCCGAGACTCGTCGCCACGTCCGCCGGACGGAGGCCCGCTGCGTAGAGTTCGTCCTCTTCGATGGGCAGGTCGGAGTGGATGCGGCCGTCCGTCATTCGGACGATGCGTTTTGCGTGTCGGGCCACGTGGGTCTCGTGGGTGACCATTATGATGGTCTGCCCGTCTTCGTGGATGGCGTCGAAGAGGGCAAGGATCTCAGTGCCGGTCTTGGTGTCGAGGTTACCGGTGGGCTCGTCGGCCAGCAGGATGCTGGGGTTGCAGATGAGTGCCCGGGCAATGGCGACCCGCTGCCTCTGGCCTCCGGAAAGCTGGTTCGGACGATGGGACATACGGTCGGCCAACCCCACCCGCTCCAGGACGACCCGTGCCTGGCGGTGCCGACCGCGCCAGCCGGTCCGGGAATAGACCAGGGGCATCTCGACGTTCTTCAGGGCCGACATACGCGGCATCAACTCGAAGGTCTGAAACACAAAGCCGATGCGTTCGTTGCGGACCCGCGCCAGGGCCGTAGCCGTCATCTCGGTGGTGAGTTGGCCGTCGAGTTCGTGAGTGCCCGAGGTGGGCCGGTCGAGGCAGCCCATGATGTTCATCAGGGTGCTCTTGCCCGACCCCGAGGGCCCCATTACGGCGACGTACTCCCCCCGGTCGATCTCGAGATCGATGCCGTCGAGGGCGCGGATGCGCTCCACCCCCAACTTGTACACCTTGGTCACGTCCCTGAGCCGGATGAGCATTTTCGGTTGCTTTCCACGTGCTCTGACGCCGCCTATTCCTTCGAGGTCTCTTCGCCTTCGGCCTCGTCAGCGGCCTTTTTCTCCTTTTCTACTTCCCTCTCGTCCTGAACCTTCTGCTCGTGCTTTAGGCCTTCGAGGACCTTGTAGGGCCCGACGATGACGCGGTCCTCCGGGCCGATGCCGGCAAGTATCACCGTGTGGGTGTCGTCGCTGGGGCCGACGGTCACCGGTGTGACCACGGCCTCGCCGTCGATGAACCGGTAGACCACCGTGGCGAAGGTCTTCTTCGTGTCCACGCACGGGTTGTTCTCACGGAGAGAAAGGGGCAGGTCATCGGTCGGGCGGCCCAGGACGGCCTGGCTGGGGACCTTCAGGATATCGCTGTGCGTCTTGGTCTCGATGTCTACGTCGGTGGTCAACCCCGAGTAGATGCCCTGACCTGCGTCCTGGAGCAGAATCTTGCTCTTGAAGTACTTGCTGCCGTCGCGGGCGGCATCGTGGGTCAGCGCAATGGTGTCCACGACCCCCTCGAACTCCTGGTCCGGATAGGCGTGAATGCGGACGACGGCCCGCTGGCCCTCCTTGACCTGGGCGATGTCGGCTTCGTCGACCTGGACCACCAGCAGCATCTGCGACAGGTCGGCCACCTCCAGGATCACGGTGCCGGGGTTGTTCATGGTGCCGGTGACGACCAACTCGCCGACCTTGGCGTTGACCCGGGTAACCACGCCGTCGATGGGGGAGCTGATGGTGGTGTAGCTGAGGGCCTCGCGCGCACGCGCGCTCTCGGCCTCGGCCGCTTCCAGATTGTGCCGCAACACTTCAAGGCTCGTCTCCGCAGCCTTCAAGGTGTGCTCGGCGGCGGCCCGCTCTGCCTTCACTTCATCGTAGCGGCTCTCGGCCTCGTCGCAGTCCGACTGGCTCACGTTCTGAGACTTGAGCAGTTCCCGACAGCGATGGAAGTGGCGCTCGGCCCTGAGGAGGGAGGCGTCGATTCCCACCATCCGGGCGCGCTGGCTGTCGATACGAGACTTCTCGACCTCAATCTGCGCAGCCTGGGCCGAGCCGCGGGCCTCCGCCGAGCGCAGTGCCGCCTCCAGGTCCGTCGCGCCCAAACGCACCACGACCGACGGCGCGACCGGCGGATCGGCGGTCGGATCGCCCTTGGTGACGAACTCCCCCTCGGCAAAGGGCAGTTCGACGATGCGGGCTGTGACCTTGGCGCTTATCGCCACCTTGGTCCGGGGCTCCACCTCACCTGGGGCGTTCACGCATTCGATGAGGTCGCCCTGCTGAGGGTTCTCAATCCGAACCGCCTCGCCCTCTGCCGCCGCGCCGGCGGCTTTTCGTTTCAGCCATACTCCCACGCCGGCGGCGATCCCGAGCGCCGAAACCACCGCAATGACGATTGCCGTGCGCTTTTTCACACGTCGACCTTTCTTCGGTTGGTGTCCCTGCTAAACACGCGCCCCCCCTCCATTGAGCTGGACTTACGAACGCCCCCGACCTGCGGCGCTCAGAATAACAATACGGACGCCCTGGCGCAAGCGAGCAACAAAAATGGATGTCGCGAGGAGATTCCTGGTTTTGCTTCGAGTGCCGGAAGTGTGGCACGGTACACACCAGGCCGGGGCCGCAGTCACCTACTCACGGTTTCCCGATGCGCGACCAGCGGAGGCCAGACCGAATGAAAACCGCACCTCTTCTATCAGGCAGTAAAGCACCGGGACCACAAAGACCGACACCAGCACCACCAGCATCCCACCGAAGGAGGGGATGGCCATGGGCACCATGACGTCGGAGCCCCGCCCCGTGGAGGTGAGTATAGGGATCAGGGCCAGGATGGTGGTGGCCGAGGTCATCAGGCAGGGACGGATTCGGCGGACCGCCGCGGCCACGGTGGCCTCGCGGATGGCGCCTATCGAGTCGGGCCGCCTGGCGGCGAAGCTCTGGTCCAGGTAGGTGGCGAGGACCACCCCGTTGTCCGAGGCGATGCCGAAGAGCGCTAAGAACCCGACCCAGACCGCCACACTCAGGTTGATGGTGTGTATCTGGAAGAGCCCGCGCATCTCGACACCGAAGACGGTGAAGTTCAGGAACCAGGGCTGCGCGTAGAACCAGATGAGGAGAAAGCCGCCGGCCCAGGCGACGATGATACCGCTAAAGACCAGGAAGGTTGTCGTAACCGAGTGGAACTGGAAGTAGAGGATCATGAAGATTATGAACAGGGCGACGGGCAGAACGATAGTCAGGGTTTTTCGGGCGCGGATCTGGTTCTCGTAGGTACCGGCGAAAGTAATCTCCACACCTTGGGGGCGGACGAACTCACCGCTTTTCTCTTTTTCTTCGAGGTAGCGCTGGCAGTCTTCGACCACGTCCACCTCGGCGTGGCCCGGCTTCATATCGAAGAGCACGTAGCCCACCAGGAAGATGTCTTCACTCTTGATGGCCTGCGGGCCGCGCACGTAGCGTATCTCGGCGATCTGCTCCAGGGGAATCTGCGTTCCGTCCGGTGCGGGCACCAGGATGCGCCCCAGGGTCTCGATCTGGTCGCGCAGCTCACGCAGGTAGCGCACGCGGACCGGGTACCGCTCCCGTCCCTCGACCGTGGTGGTGATCCGCTTACCCCCGATGGCCACCTCAATCACATTCTGAACCTGGCGGACCTTGATGCCGTAGCGGGCGATGGCGTCGCGGTCAATGTCAATCTCGAGGTAGGGCTTACCGACGATGCGATCCGCGTTCACGGCCGCCGGCTCCACGCTGGGGACTTCCTTGAGCAGCCGTTCCACCTCCAGGCCCACACGCTCAATGGTGTCCAGGTCCGGCCCCTTGATCTTGACCCCCATGGGGGCCCGCATCCCGCTTTGAAGCATCACCAGGCGCGTGGCGATGGGCTGCAGTTTAGGCGCCCCCGTGGTTCCTGGTATCTTGGCCGCCTGGAGGATTTCCTGCCAGATGTGATCGGGGGTCTTGATGTGGTCCCGCCACTGGCGGTACGGGCGGCCGCTGGGATCGGCAACGAGTTCGCCGGCTTGGTCACGTAGGAACTCGCCGGCGACTGGGTCGTAACGAAACTTGATTCGATCGCCGCCCTTGTCGGTGATGTACTCGGGCTTGTAGTTGATGACCGTCTCCACCATGGAGATGGGGGCCGGGTCCAACGGTGACTCCACGCGGCCGATCTTCCCCACCGCCGACTCGACTTCCGGGATGGCGCTGATGGCCAGGTCCTGCTTCTGGAGCACGTCCAGGGCCTC
>CBDVDV010000196.1:0-6625 GCA_965372835.1 uncultured bacterium
CCATCATGGAGTCGTCTCCTTCACTTTTTGAAGGGTTCTCGCCTATCGCAGCGGCCCACACACAGAGCAAGGCCCGTAGCCCCGCTGCGTCGCCATCCTTGAGTGAAATGGGTATCTGGCTCTTGCGCAGGTAGCGCCAGCCGCCACGGTGGTACTTCTTGCCGGTGCGCGTGATGTAGACCGTGACCTCCTCAGCAGGTTCGGCTTTTCGCTCTCGCGGTGTGGGGCTCACCACAGGCGTTCGGCGTGCTGCCCGTCCATACGGACCCGTAGGGGCCGGCCGAAGCCAATACCCACCCGGTCGGTCTCAGGGGAGGTCGGAGCGTTTGCGCACGAGCCATTCGATGCACAGCAGAAGGGCGATGAGCACGAGCACCACGGGCGCGTCCCACAGTTCGTCCTCGACGGGATGGCGGACCTCCCGGCGCTCGCCCTGGAGGTCGGTGAGCGCGCTAGCTAGTTCGTCAACCTGGTAGAACTTGCCACCCGTACTCGCAGCCAGGTGCTGGAGCAGTTCCTGGTTCATCGACGGGTTGGCGAACTCGAGCCTGGGTGGCCCCACCGTGAAGAAGGCCTTGCCGCTGTCCTCGGCCCCCTCGACCCAGACGGAGTACTGCCCCACCTGCGAGGCGACGAAACTGCCATCGAAGAGACCCGGGCGCTCCGCTGACCCACGCAGTTCCACCGCCGACTCGGTCAGCCCTTCGGAGCGGACCACGGCCACCACCCGCTCAGCTTCCAGTGGTCGGTAGGCTTCGTCCAGCACCCGAGCCGAGAGTTGCACGGTGTCGCCCACGCTGTAGCGGGAGTGGTCGGCGGTCAGTTGCACCCGCCGAGCCTCACCGAGCAGCCGAACCACGCTCAGGTACTGGACGGCCTGGCCCCAGAATCGGCGAAAGAGGTCGCCGCTGGTCTGCCTCCAGCGCCAGGTCTCGTCGGTGCCCAGGAACATGGTCCGCCCCCGTCCGTACTGCATGGCCACTAACAGAGGCAGCGGGCCTGAGCGCCCCTCCTCGCTGTCGTGGGTGGCAAGGACGGAGGCGGCCGGTTTGGCCCGGGTGATGTTGGGGGCGAACCAGTAGAGCCCGGCGAGTCGATCCCACTGGGCCAGGCTCTCTTCGGGGTCTTCCACGAGACGGGTCACGGAACTGGTCCGGCCCTCGGGGGTGAGCAGCAGCCGGTAGGTAGCGGTGGCCGAGAGCGCGCCCTCGCCCGCAAGTCCGGGCTGGGCGTCGAACTCAACCGGGAGCATGGTCTCCACTAGCGTACCCCGCCAGGCCCCGGGGCTGAACCGCCGACCGGCCACCATCAGGAACCCGCCGCCCTCGCTCCGCACGAACTCCTCCAGGAGAGTCAGCTGCTCGTCGGTGAAGTAGTCGGGGTTCACGTCGCCGAAGACCACCACGTCGTAGCCCAGCATGTCCTGCCGGCTTTCGGGAAACTCGAAGACGTAGTTGGGGTCACTCTCCAGGGTGGGGTCGGCGCTGCGGAGCAGGATGCTGAGCCGCAGGCGCTTGTCGCGCAGCGCCGCGGCGGTGAAGAAGCGCCAGAACCAGCGCGGCTCCTCCTCCAGGTAGAGGACGCGGATGGCCTGGTCGATCACCCGCAGCACCTTGCTCACCTGGTTGTTGGTGTCCAGGAGTTCGCCGGGCTGGGGCACGAGTTCGACGGTGTAGGTGTGAGTTCCCACCAGGTCGGGGGTGAAGTGGAGTGAGACGGTCTGTTCGGGGGCCTGACCCAGGGTCACGGCCCGGCGGACCATCTCCACCTCGCCTCGGCGGAGCACCACCTCGGCGGTGGTGCCGGCGAACCCGCTCTGGCGCAGTTTGACGTACAGGGGCACCTCCTCGTCGGCGAAGACCACGTCCTCGGCCAGCAGGTGGGTCAGTTCCAGGTCGCGGGCGACGGGCTCGCCGAACCCCATCGCGTACAGGCGCACCCCCTGGCCGCGGGCCGCCTCGGCCGCCAACACCGGGTCCAGCCCCCGGTTGTGCTGGCCGTCGGTGAGCAGCACCAGGGCCGAGAGGCTGCGGCCCTGGAAGGCTTCCAGCGATCGGCGAATGGCCGAGCCCAGGTCGGTGGAAGCTGAACGGGGCTCCAGGGCAGCGATTTCCGCGGGCGTCGTCTCTTCCACCTCCTCGCCGAAGCGGAAGACCTTGAGGTCGAACTCTCGGCCGAGCGCGCTGAGGGGGTCGAGGTCGGGGTCGGCGAGCAGGCGTTTGAGTATCTCCATGCGCGCGGGCGACTGGGGCTGGTCGAGGAGCGGCCCCGCCGCCGAGCCCTCCACCAGTCGGCGGGCCTCCGGCGAGAGGTAGCGGTCGCGGATGCCCATGCTCAGGGAGTCGTCCACTAACACCCCCAGGGCGCTCTTGACCGGGGTGGTGCGCTCAGCCCGGAGCACCGGCTCCAGAAGGATGGCCAGGAGCAGCAGCAGCGCCGCCACCTTGGCCCCCGGCATGAGCCAGCGCCGCCAAGGTGAGAGAGTCCGGCCCTGCTCCCGGTACAGGTGCACCACCAGCAGCGCCAGTATCACCCCACCCAGAAGGAGCAGGGGCCAGCGCCGGGCGCCCTGCCAGGTGATCTCCCAGCCGCTGAGGTCCCCCCAGCCCCCTTCACCCATGTCCAGAAGCCAGCGCCACACTCGCCTCACTCCTTCGGCGCAAAGGCCCGACCCAGGAACGTCTCCAGCAGGGCCAGGCCCACCACGGCGGCTAAGAACCAGCGCCAGAGTTCCCGCCCCCGCCGACTTCGCCGGACCTCCTCGGCCAGGGCGTTCTCCTCGGAAAGGACGCGGAGGGGAAAGCCGGCAAAGAGTTCCTCCAACTCAACGGCGCCGTAGCCGGTGAGGTCCGACTCGGCGGTATCGACGTTGACCGCGTAGAGGGCCAAGGGTTCCGCATCACCCCGACGGCGAAGTTGGTAGAAGCCCGCCTTGGTCGTGTGCGGGTAGAGGAGCCTGGGGCCCTGGTCGGTGAGTTCGGGTTTGACTTCGTCCACCTGCCCGCCCGGTCGGTCATACGACCCGTAGGAGCGGACCTCGACGACCCGCTCCAGGTCGGCCACCTCGACGGTGAGGACGATGGGCTCGCCGGGGGCCAGGCTCCAGGCCTCCTGACCGCTACGGATGAGGTAGTAGACCGAGCGGTGGACCAGAGGCAAGAACGTCCCCTTATGGGGCAGGTTGGTCCACTCAGCGTCGGCGGTCGTGGTCATTAGGAGCACGCGGCCACGACCGAAGGTGCGCTCGGCCATGGCCACCTCGCCGTTGGTGTAGCGCCAGAGCACCCGGCCCGAAGCGGCTTCCGGCACGGTCAACGGGAATGCCCGCCAGACCTGGAGCGTCGTCAGGTCCACGCTGTCCGGGTCGGCGAAGAGGTCGAGAATGGGGTGCGTCAGACCGGAGGCGGAGAAGCCGACGGCGTCGCCAGCAGCCGGGTCGCCCGACCCGAAGGGCTCACCCAGTTGCCCGGGCAGGAGCCCCTCGCCGTCCTTGTAGAGGTCGCGGTTGTAGGCGTCAGCGTCCACCTGGTCACCCAGGAAGAGCATCAGTCCGCCTCCCCGGCTGACGTACTCCTCGAGGGCAGCCACGACCGGCGCCGGTAACGCCGGTACGTTGGCCAGGATGACGGCGCCGTAGGCGGAAAGGTTCTCCTGGGGCAGTTGGAAGGGGCGGATGACCCTGGTCCGCACAGCGCTCACCACCTCGCCCGTCTCCGGGTCCACGGGACTGAGGGCGAAGGCCAGGTAGTCCACCTCGCCGTCAAAGAGACGGTCGCCACCCTCACCATCCACCACCAGCACCGGCAGCCGATCGTAGGCGCGCAGGGCGAGGTACCGTCGGTCGTCGGCCTCCAGGCGGTCTCCCAGCAGGCGGACCTCCACGCGGTGCAGGCCCGGCCGCTGGAGCCCGGCCCGAAGCACAGCGCCCTGGCTCCGCTCGGCCTCAGCAAAGCCCCCCAGGTCGACCTCCGTGGTGTCCACCTTGACGCCGTCAACGAACAGTTCCACGGCTACCTGGCGCTGGGGCACGGGTCCGCGGTTGGTGATGGTGGCGGAGAACTCCACGGGCTCGGCCGTGGTGGGAAGTTCGCTCAGCAGTTCCACCCGATCGATGGAGACGTTCTCGGTCAGGCCGGGGGCGATGCGCAGCAGATAGGGAACAGCGACGGAAGTCATCGGTCCAAGCAGTTCGGCAAGCCTGGCCCGCTCGGTGGGGAAGGCGCGGCGCTGGGCGTCGGTGATGATGAAGACCTCCCGGCGGGGCTTGGCCATGCGCTCGAGGAGCGGCGGGGCGGCCTCCAGGCCCGCGGCGAGGTTGCTCCCTCGCCAGGAGGGTTGGAGTTCGCCTATCAGGTCAGAGGCCAGCCCCAAGTCGAAGGTGGGCTGTGCCTGGACGGTAGCCTCCTCATTGACCGTGACCACGGCGGCCATGGAACCCGGGGGGAGGCTGCGGATGACGTCCCGGGCCCTGGACTTGGCCCGCTCAAAGAGCGAACCGGCAGGCGTGCGGTACCTCATCGAGTAGGAGTCGTCCAAGATGATGAGCGCCCCCACCTCGGCCGTGCCGCCGAAGACCCCCAGGACGGCCCCGGTGAGTACGGGCCGAGCCAGGGTGAGGGCCAGGAGGACGATGATGAGGACCCGCAGGAGCATCAGCAGGATGTCCTGGAGCATCAGTCGCCGGGCGTTTTGGCGGACAGCCTGAAGCAGGAACTCCATCGCCGCCCAGACGGTCACCCGGAACCGTCGGCGACTCAGGATGTGGATGATGATGGGCAGCGCTCCCAACGCCGCCCCGCCCAACACCGCCATCCTCAGGAAGGAAATCGGCATCGTTCCGTATCGCCTTTCGTCACGTCGATCGCCGAGCGTCCTCTAACGGTTCGCCTGCCCTGCCGGGACGCAGCCGAGCACCGACCTTCCCACGCTTCACGGGTGGCACACCTTGAGGCCGTTTCCAAGGTGTGTGCGAAAGCACCGGAAAACCGAGGCCCTCTCTGCATTCCGCCTCGACTCCGGCTTTCCCACGCTTCGCGCCCACCTTGGCAGAAGCCAAGGTGGGCCACCCGGGGTGTTCGTATCTGTCAGTACCAGTCTACCTGCCAGCGTACTTCTCCCTGCGGGCCAGATAACTGGCAAGCACCAGGTCCAGGGACTGGTCAGTGTCCACAGGGATGAGGTCGGTGCGGTTGCGATTGCAGACCTCCTGGAGGCTCCGGTTGAAGGCTGCCAAGGCCTGGAGATAACTTGCGCGCAGGTCGCGGGGGCGGACGAGCAGTTCGGGGTACTCCTCCAGCCCTAAGAACCTCCACATTCCCTCGAAGGGGAAGGTCCATTCGTAATGGTCGAGCACCTGGAAGATGATGATCTCATGGCCGGCGAAGCGCATGTGCTGGATGCCCTCGGCGATGTGCGCAGGTTGATCGAAGAGGTCGCTGAGGAGGATGACGATGCCTCGCTTGCGGATGCGCTCGGCGAACTGGTTGAGTATCTGGCCGATGTCGGTCTTGCGCTCGCCCGCCTCCACGTCCAACCGCTCGACGATTCGGCCGAGGTGACCCTTTCGCCCCGACGGCTCGAGGTAGGTGCGCAGCGCCTGGTCGAAGACGCCCACGGCCACCCGGTCCTGCTGCGCTAAGATGAGGTACGCGAGGCAGGCAGCCATGCACTTGGCGTAGTGAAGTTTGCTGAGGTCGTCGTGGGCGTAGCGCATGGACTCGCTGGCGTCCACGAGCAGGTGGCAGGTGAAGTTGGTTTCGGTCTGGTACTGTTTGATGTAGTAGCGCTCGGTGCGCCCGTAGACCCGCCAATCGATGTGCTTCACCTCGTCGCCGGGCGCGTACTCCCGGTGCTCGGCGAACTCGACGGCGAAGCCGTGGTACGGGCTCCGGTGGGTGCCCCCTAAATACCCCTCCACGACGAACCGCGCCAGCAGGTCCAACCGATCCATCTTGGCCAACGTCTTCGGGTCAAGGTACTCAGGTCGCCGAGGCATCAGGGGCTTGCTCCGACCGGGAATAAATCATGAATCGTCCCTCGCGCACGGACCGTCCCCCTACTCCAGTTTTTCTGTTTTGGGGGTGGAGGCGAGGAGTCGGCGGGTGATTTCGTCGGGGGTGATGCCCTCGCTCTGGGCGGCGAAGTTGCAGATGATGCGGTGGCGAAGCACGGGTAAGGCCGCCGCCTCCACGTCGTCGCAACTCACGTAGTAACGACCCTGGAGAATGGCCCGGGCCTTGCCGGCTAAGATGAGGAAGAGGCTGGCCCGCGGCCCCGCTCCCCACTCCACCCACTGGTTGACGAAGTCGGCGGCTTCGGGTCGGCCGGGTCGGCTCATGCGGACGATGTGCTTGGCGTAGTTGAAGACGTGGTCAGCGACGGGCACCCGGCGGACGGTGTGCTGGAGTTCCAGGATCTCGGGGCCGTTCAGCACCGGCTCCGCTTCGGGTTCGACGTCGCCGGTGACGAGTTCCATGATCTGGCGTTCCTCCTCGTCGGAGGGATAGTCGACCAGGACGTGGAAGAAGAAGCGGTCCAGTTGGGCCTCGGGCAGCGGATAGGTGCCCTCCAACTCGATGGGGTTCTGGGTCGCCAAGACGAAGAAGGGCTCTTCCAGGGGGTAATC
>CBDVDV010000197.1:0-6554 GCA_965372835.1 uncultured bacterium
GCCTTGATGAGAGCATCGGAGTCGGGGAAGCCATGCTCCCGGGCGAGCGTACCATCGTCGTCCAGGGCCTGAGTGTAGATGCCCCGACCACCAATGCGCAGGTCAATGACTGAGAATCCGAGTTCCTTGGCTTCCTCGTATCGGCTCTTGGCCACGCTGAAGTCGAAGCGCGGAGCCCCATCCTCGAAGCCGTTGAAACGTACGCCCCCAATGGTGCAATAGGTGAAGCCATGCTCCCGGGCAGCCCGGAGCAGTGCCTTCCGCTGCGCTTCAAGTTCCTCCCGGCCTTCCGTGAAACTGTACATGGAGTGGGGGGCCGAGCCACCCATCCCGAACATGCCCAGTCCCATGTCGGCGTCCGGGAGTCGAAAGGGAAGCACGCGCACCTTGACCGGTATGCGTGCAGGTGGAACTCCCTTTCCGCGCAACACGATGCTCCCCGCGTACTCCCCGGCAGGCTGGTCGGGCGGGACGTGGAGCGTCACCCAGAAGCGACGGGACATGCCCTCCTTCGCCCAGGTGGAATCATCTTTCGCTAAGATGAAGGGGACCACGCCGTACTGACCGGCGCCACCGAAGCCGATGCGCTTCGCCTTGTAGCGGACCACCCGGCTGTCGAAGGCATCGGAGCCCAGCACCGCGCCTCCCGGTCCCTTGAAGTCTTCGGCCGTGACAGTGAGGCCCTCCAGGTCCCCCAGGGCGTAGAGAGTGAAGGTGATGGGTTCGTACTCGTCGCGGGCCGCCCACACCTCAATTGTCCGGAGCAGTTCGTCCGCCGCCGGTGCGTCAAAGAAGCCGACGTCCCGGCTCCAGTCGCGGTGGTAGAGCACGTAGCCCGCGTCGCGATGGCGCGAGGCGAGTTCCTCGTCGAGCGTGCCTGGCTTCGGCTTCGTCTCGACCCACCTCCCGTAATAGGCGTCACGCCGGCGCCGCTCGAGGTCTTCGAGGAACTCGGCCGCTTCTCGGGCCTTGGACTGCGGCCAGATGACCAGGGCGTTGACCGTGGCCGCGTACTGACCGTTGGACTGTATGGTGAGGTCCAGTCGACCGTCGGAGACCTCCACCTCGAACTGTCTCGGCTGAAACCGCCAACTGACGTACTTCTTCCATATGTCCTCGCCCGGTGTGTCTTCTTCCTCATCGAAGTGGAAGTACCGGTCGAGGAACTTCTTCCCGTCCATCGTCTCTTCGAGCACCTTCGTGCCCTCGGCGAGCAGGCGTCGGTAGGTGTAAATCTGGTAGAACTCCCACTCGCCCGGATCCTCCCACATCATCCACACCCGGTACTTGCCGTTGGGCACCTTGACCGAGAAGGTGCTGTTGTCCGTGGTCACCCAGTCACCGACGAGGTTGTCGGGCGGATGCACCCTTCTCCGCGCCCAGAAAACTCCCCGGCGCGTCCAGCCGAAGCCGCTGTCGTCGGTATAGTTGGTTTCGGGACTGACGGGGCTGAAGCCCCTGAAGCAGGGGGAGCCTTCGGGTCCGAAGTCGAAGGCGTAGATTCCTTCTACCACTTCAGGCTCGACCTTCTCAAGGCGAATGTCATCGATGAGCATCCGGCCCGACCGGACGGAGATGACCAGACTCTGGAGAGCGTTCCAGTGGAAGGGGCGGGTATCGAGCATGTCCTTGGGAGACCCCTCGCCCCGGCGGAGTTCGGAGAAGTCGAACTCGAAGGTTCGTCTGCCCGGGGGGATGGTGACGTAGCGGTTGATCCAGGAGAAGTAGCCGTGGGGGGCGCTGTCGTCCTTGAGGCAGACGTACAAACTGGCTGCCTGCTCTCCGGGGACGTAGACTTCGAACTTCAGGACGTTGTAGGCGCTCCAGTCCGTCCCCGGGCGCCACAATGAGAGTCCGGTCTCGGGCGCAAGTTCGAGAGCCTTGCTGCGGAGTTCGTCGGACTCCACGATTCTTGCGTCCTTGAGCTCGAAGACACCGGCGTCGGTTTCGAAGTCCGCGAGCACACGGACCTCTTCGGCTATCGGCTGCTGGGCACCAACTCCCGCGACCAGCACTGCTACGACCAACAAGCCACGGTACCTCATGGGCGACCTCCTGCCTTTCTCCGCTCTCGGTCTCTCGGGACAGTTAGCCTCGACAGCGGCGCTTGGACATGCTACCCTATTGCATCGCCCAGTTCGAGCACCGGCTCGGCGCGGCAGTGCTCACGGAAGCCGAGCCCACCGGGCCCCGCATCAATCTCCCGCTGGGCAGCACCCGTGGTGGTCGGCTGGGCCACAGCAGGCCCCCGGCAGAGGAGGGCTTGGGGAGTGCCCGGTTCGTGGCCAAAGAACGCCCTTCAGAATGTCGTTTTCAGGGGAGAATCCGCAAGCGCTTATTTCGCCAGGACTTATGGCGATTTGCAGAGATGGATGTGCGGCCCATTGTGATTGCACGCGAGAAAAACTGGTGTTTCGGCTTGAGATGGGCCGATTGTGGTATATGATAACATCCGGATGCTCGGATATCCGGATGCGGCGCGGAGGTAAGAGCATGGCTGACCCAGCACGGGTGCTGAAAGTTTTTGCCGAGGAGACCCGGCTTCGGATTCTCCGTCCGCTGTCGGCTCACGAACTGTGCGTGAGTGAACTGGTGGAGACCCTTGGAATCCCTCAATCCAGCATCTCGCGCCACCTGACCGCCCTGAAGCAGGCGGGCCTGGTGCGAGATCGCCGGGAGGGAGCGTGGACCTACTATCGCGTGGCCTCGGGGGAGCCCTTCCTCACCTCGTTGTGGGAAGTGATACGTCTGTACCTGGAGGACGATGAGTTCTTTCCCGGTGACGGCGAGCGCCTGGCGGGGGTGCTGAGCAGGCGCGAAGCCCGGACCAAGGCGTACTTCAACGTGGTGGCCAGCGAGTGGGACCGGATCAGGCGTCTCTATATCGACGACACCCTGGCCTTCCATGTGATGGCCAGTCTGGTGCGCTCAAAGGCCGTGGTGCTGGAGGTGGGGACGGGTACCGGTGAGATTCTGGTCGCCCTGGCTCAGAGGGTCGCGCGGGTGATTGGCGTGGACAGTTCGCAGAAGATGCTCCAGGCCTGCCGGGAGCGGGTCGAGAAGCACGGCCTCACCAACGTCACCCTCAGGCGGGGCGAGGCCGAGGCCCTGCCCGTCGAGGAGGGGGAATGCGACACCGCATACAGCAGCATGCTGCTGCACCACCTGGGTGACCCGGGACGGGGTATGGGGGAGATGGCCCGGGTGGTGAAACCGGGCGGCAAGGTGGTCATCAGCGACCTGGTCGAACACGACTACGACTGGGTGCGTGAGGTGATGGCCGACGTCTGGCTGGGCTTCACCGAGCAACAGATCAGGGACTGGCTCACCGGGGCGGGCTTGGTGGACATCACCTATTCGTCGTCGACCGTCCCCGCGGCGCTGGACGAGGGCCCCCAGAGCAGGCTGCGCGCCTTTGTGGCCACGGCGACAAAGCCCCAGGACGACTAAGGACAGCCTGGACGTCGCGGCCAGGCCTCGGTGCGGCAACGGGGAAAGGACGCTAACGCGGAGACGGAAGCAAACAGGTCTGGCAGCCATTCTTGGGAGAGCAGTCAATGAGTGTGGAGAAGCGCATCATCCGCAGGATTGCCCTGGTCGAGCCAAAAACGAGCACGACTACCTTCTACAGCGAGATTCGTATTCCCAGGCAGGGCGCGGTCTTGTTGGGAACCATCCTGGCGCGGTTAGGCTACGAGGTCGAGGTGCAGATCGAGGAAGTCCGGCCGCTGGACTGGTCCGGGCTCGTGGGTGCCGACCTGGTGGGCATCTCCACCATTACCCCCACCGCACCCCGGTCGTACGCGCTGGCCGACGCCCTGCGCCGGGCGGGCGTCCCCGTGGTTCTGGGAGGCGTCCACGTCACCTTTCTGCCCGAGGAGGCGTTGGACCATGCTGACTTCGTCGTCCGTGGCGAAGGTGAGGACACCATCGTGGAGTTGGTGCGGGCGCTCGAGGCTGGTGGGGACCTCGGGCGGATTCGGGGCCTCTCCTTCCACGCCGACGGGGAAAAGGCGCACAACCCGGACCGCCCCCTGGAGTGCGACCTCGACCGCTACCCCGTGCCCGACTTCTCACTGGTGCGGGGGATGAAGCCTGGCGGCGTGGTCACCATCGTCACCCGCCGGGGCTGCCCCTTTGACTGCTCCTTCTGCTGTGTAGCCCCATTCAACGGACGTACGCCGCGCGAGACTTCCGTGGAACGGGTGCTGTCAGAGATCCAGCAGCAGTTGCCCTGGATCGGCGCCGCCGGCGCCCTCTTCTTCGCCGACGACGTCTTCAACCTCAGGCCCGCCCGGATGAAGCGGATTCTGCGGGGCATGATCGACAATCGGCTGACCCCGCTCTGGGTGGCGCAGGTCAGGCACGAGGCCGGGCGTGACCCCGAACTCCTGGAACTCATGCGACGGAGCAACTGCTTCCGCGTCTTCGTCGGCTTTGAGTCCGTCAACCCACGCACCCTCGAAGCCTACGACAAGCACGAGACCGTCGAGGATATCGTCCGCTCGATCCGCGGGTTCCAGCGGGCCAAGATCAAGGTGCACGGCATGTTCGTCGCCGGTTCCGACGAAGATACCGTCGAGACGGTTCGCCAGACCACCCGTTTCGCCATCGCTCACGACCTCGACTCCATGCAGATTAACGTGCTCACGCCGCTGCCCGGCAGTCGGCTCTTCCAGGAGATGCGCTCCCAGCCGGCTCGTCTGCTGCCCGTGTCCTGGACCTTCTATGACGGTCAGCACGTCGTCCACGTCGCCAAGCGGATGTCGCCCCCGGTGCTCCAGGACGCCGTCACCAAGGCCGTGGTCCGTTTCTACTCCTTGAAAGGCATCGGCCGACTCCTGCGCCGGGGCGACCTGGCCGAAGTGGCGATCCGGCTCTACGCCTGGTGGTTCGTCCGCCGCAGCGCCCGCGAGTCAAAGGCTTACGCCCGGTGGCTCAGGAGACCTTCCGGAGCGCCTCCTGTGCGCGCTGCCACCGAGGCCCCGGAACTGTCGGATGCGCTCACGGTCCAGGCCGATGGCGAAGGGGAGAGGGTTCCCGGCAGCGGCGTGCCTGGCTGGCGGCAGTCCCTGAACAGATTGAGGCGCTGGCTGGGCGCCGGCGGAGGCATCCTCTCGCGCCTGGTGGGTCTGCTGCGCTCCCAAAGGGGCTTGGGTCTGGCCCGCTTGGCGCACTTGCCGGAGACGCTGCGCGCCTCCGGGGAACTACTTAGAGGTGGCGGGAGGCGCGTGAGTGGGCTGCGTGGGTCACGCGCACGGCTACGCGCAAGAGCGCCCCGCGTCGCTGCCTCAGCCTCGTCGACGCCGGCGAGGGCCGTATCGAAGGGGTCTGAGCCCCTGCTGCGACCCAGGCGAAAAGCACGTGACCAAGGCCGCTCTGGGCGCGTGGGCGAATTCGTCGGCGCCCCCTCTGTTACTCGCGGGTGAAAGCAGGAGTGAGCGGAGCGCTTCCCTCTTAGAGGTAGGAGGTGAGCCCATTTCTTGCCGATCACGGACAGGGCTTCGCCCGGTCCGTGCCACACCGGCGCGGGCGGTTACCCGGGGGCCGGGGTTCCATTTCTTCGGCTATTACGACAAGTCGCCGTGGGACGCGACGGGCCGATATATGCTCGGCCTGGAGACGACCTTTATGGATCGGCCGCCCAGGCCCGACGACCCGGCCACCATCGGCCTCATCGACACCGCCGAAGGAAACGCCTGGCGGCCCCTGACCCGGACAGTCGCCTGGAACTGGCAGCAGGGGGCAATGCTCCAGTGGCTGCCCTCAGCACCCCATCGGCTGATCGTCTATAACGCTCGCCAGGAGGGCCGGTTCGTCTCGGTGGTGCGGGACATCTTTACCGGTGAGGAGCGTGTGCTGCCGAGACCCGTCTATGCCCTCAGCCCCGACGGTACCTCGGCGCTGTCGACCAACTTCGCCCGCATCGCCGACACCCGACCGGGCTACGGCTACGTGGGTTCCGAGGATCCGGGTCGCGACGACGGGCACCCTGACGACGACGGCATCTTCCGGATGGACCTGGAAACGGGTGAGCAGGGGCTCATCATCAGTTACGCCCAGGTCGCCCGGTTCCGTCGGGACCCGTCGATGGAGGAGGCCAAGCACTGGTTCAACCACGTCCAGGTGAATACCGATGGCAGCCGATTCGCCTTCCTTCACCGCTGGGCGCCGTTCGGCCAGGCCCGGCCGTGGGAGACGCGCCTGTTCACCGCCAACTTCGACGGCTCAGACCTCTACTGTGTAGCCGACCACGGTATGGTCTCCCACTACGATTGGCGCGACCGAGCACACATCCTGGCCTGGGCCCGCCAGGAGGGCATCGGTGACCGGTTCTTCCTCTTCACCGACAGGAGCGACCAACGAGAGACCGTCGGCGAGCGCATACTCACCACCGACGGCCACTGCTCCTGGTCCCCCGGGAGGCACGGCCTCCCTCTGCAGGACGGCCGGGCACCCGCGGTCAACGCCGTTGCGAACGCCCGGCCAGGAGCCAAGACAGGCGGAGCCTGCCGACGATGGATCCTGACCGACACCTATCCCGACGAGGAGCG
>CBDVDV010000198.1:0-6544 GCA_965372835.1 uncultured bacterium
CGATGGGACGAGGCCGAACCCCAGGAACTCCTCCGTCACGACATCATTGTCCTGGGCTCCCCCACCTACTTCGGCAACGCCTCTGCTGAACTCAAAGGCTTTATCGACCGGAGCATCAGTGTCTACCGACAACTCAAAGGCAAGCGTGGGGGAGTCTTCACCACGGCGGGCAGCGCCGGTGACCTGGAGAAGTGCCTGACCGCGCTGGCCTGGGCCCTGGAGATTCACGGCATCGAGGTGCTGGCCCGCGCCGGTCTGACCGACCGTGTGGGAGACGATGAGCGCGAGTCGGCTGCGCACCAGTTCGCCACCGACCTGCGGCACAAACTGGGCATTTAGTTGACCAGAGGAACTGAACATGAGCGTAGAGAAGTTGGCTTTAGAGGGAGGCACCCCAGTTCGGACCGAGCCGTTGCCCCCACGGAGGCCCTTCGGCGAGGAGGAGATAGACCTGGCCACCCAGGCCCTGCGGAGCCAGAACCTCTTCCGCTGGGGAGGCACCTTCGTCGCCGAGTTGGAGAAACGCTTCGCTAAGTTTTACGGCGCCGCCGGCGCCGCGGCGTCCACTTCTGGAACCGCCTCGCTGCACCTCGCTGTGGGAGCCGTCAACCCCGATCCGGGCGACGAGATCATCACCGCCCCCATCACCGACCTGGGCTCGGTCATCCCCATCCTCTACCAGGGCGCCATCCCCATCTTCGCCGACGTGGACCCCACCACCGGCAACATGGACCCCGACGACGTGGAAGCCAAGATCACCGGCCGAACCCGGGCCATCATGGTCATCCACCTCTTCGGTTCCCCGGCCCCCATGGACCGTTTCGTCGAACTCGCCAAGAAGCGCGACCTCCCCCTCATCGAAGACGCCAGCCAGTGCCACGCCACCCGCTACCAGGGCAGATACGCGGGGACCTTCGGTGATATCGGCTGCTTCTCGTTGCAGCAGTCCAAGCACATGACCTGTGGCGACGGCGGGGTCACCATCAGCCACGACGGGGAGACCGTGGACCGGATGCGCCTCTTCGGCGACAAGGGCTGGGCCCGTGGCGGCGAGGGCCCCCGCGGCTACGTCATCCACGGCCTCAACTATCGGATGACCGAACTGCAGGGCGCGGTGGCGCTTGCCCAACTGAAGAAGGTGCGGAGCGTCGTGGAACGGCGCATGGCTTTAGGGGATCACCTGAACTCACTGCTGAGCGACGTGGAGAACGTCAAGAGCCCGCCCAGGTCAGCCGATGCGGAGCACTCCTACTGGCTGTACCCGCTTCGCTTGGCCGAGCACAGCGCCGAGCGCTTTGCTGAGGCGTTGCAAGCCGAAGGCATGCCAGCCAGCGCCGGCTACATCGGCAAGCCCATCTACCTCTGCGCTGCGTCGCTGCGAGACAAAGAGACTCTTGGCTCAAGCCACTGGCCTTTCGACGATGCTCGAAGTCGGAAGGTCAACTACGTGGAAGGAATGTGCCCCCGCACGGAGGACTTCCTGAAACACGTGGTCACGCTTTCACTCCACGAACAGATGACCAAACGCGACATGGAAGACTACGCCGCCGCCATCCGCAAGGTCGCCCAGGGCTTGAAGCCCTGAGCCATCTGCGACCTCGATCTCACACCGAGTACAGCAGAGCGTTACCTCTTTTGCCAACGACCGAGATGGCTCCCATCTTGCGCAGGCAGTAGGCCATCTGCTGTGCCAGGTACTGGGGTTGGCCCAGGGCCTGGGCCAGGTCCCGGGTCGTGAAAGGGTCGGGTAGCCCGTCGGGCAGGAAGACACGGAAATCAGCGGGGTCCTCGAACAGCATGCGGTCTACCACCTCGATGAGTTGGCGGTCGTGACGACGCCAGGGCTTCCGTCGGCGTCTGGGCGCCGGCAGTTGTCGGCGTACCTCATCTTCCCGGGTGAGAAGCACCTCCAAAGAGAAGTTGGGGTGCGCCATCAGTTCCGGACAACTCACCAACTCGTCGAAGACCTGCAATGGACTTCCGCGCTTCGGCGACTTCCGCCGACCGAGCAGAGACAGCCCGTCAGGGGCCAGGCGCACGATCCACTTCTCCTGAGCGATGGGGTGAACCAAACGCACCGGATGGTGCTCGGCCAACGTGGTCAACTTACGCTTGATGGCTGAGAAGTTGCGGGTCTGAATCTCAACCAGGAGATCGCCTCGGCAGACGTCGACGACGAAGCCGTCAACGGCTTCCTCAACCCGGTCCCCCGGGCGCGCGTACCACTCCTTCAGAGACGCGTGGAGGGATCGTTCCTGCATCGTGCCGATGCTCACGAGATGCACCCCTGGTTGGGCGAAGGCTCCGGGCAGTGTGGGGCTGCTCACCCCGGCCCACTTCACTCATCGTCCACGGGCAGTTCCCGGATGAACTGAAGAGGAAGGTCACGGGTGGTGAGCACTTCTTCCCCGGGTGCGCACGTCGATCCGGGGTGGGGTACGAGATCCCTTGCTGGATCCTCCACCAGAACCTTGTAGAGATACCCGTGTTGCCTGCCATCGTGCTCGATAGTGACCTGGTGAGACGCATCCCCGTCACGGATGGTGATGCTGACGGTCCCGGGCTTGTGGGAGAAGGCCTCGGCCAAGGCGACGACCGGGGTCACCGTGGAGCCCTTCTGCAGCACCTTCAGGCGGAGCGGGCTCCCGTGGTACCACTCGGTGTGAGGGCCTAACAGCATCGCAGCGGCACGGTCTTCGGTTCCCGGCATCCGCCATCCTCCTGTCAAGGCATGATGTCTTGCCGGCCTCGCCGCAAATCGCCAGGTCAGGTCGCAGCCAGCGCCACTCGGTACTTGTGGACCAGGTGGTGAGGCTGGTAGGACTCCTTGGCCCGACGGAGGCCGGGCACACCCAGGTCCTGCTCGCGGTTGACGTAGGTGAAACCAGCGGCCTCACCCGCGCAGAACATCTGGTTGATGGCAGCGTAGAGCCCGTCGACGGCCGGGTTGGCCTTCTCGACGTGACTGACGAAGGTGTCATCGTTCAGGGCCTCCCCCAGGGCGAAGGCCTCCACCTTGCCGTCCACGAGGACGACGCCTCCCACGTAGGAGAGTTCACCGAAGTGGTGCAGGGCCTCGTGGATGCCCACTTCCTCGGCAGCCAGGCTGGGCGTCTCCCAGCAGTGGCGCAGGTCGCACCACTCCGTCTCCAGCCGGAGACAATCCTCAACCAGGTCCGCACTCAGTTTCCGGTACTCGTACGAGTACGTGCGCTTGAACTTGTTGACGTGGTTTCTCTTGGAGTGAAGGGCTCGGCCCGACAACTCGATCAGGTCCGTGCTCAGGTAGACGTAGTCGCTCTGGTCCCGGTCGAGTTGGGCGGCAAGGGGAGCGTCGTCCAACCCGTGCTCCCTGACCAGATGCTCCGGGACGCGCTCCAGCCCCCGGCCCGAACCCAGGTTGCGCAGGTGCTTAAGGAGTCTCTGGGCCGCGTCCCGAACGTCCCCCTCACCCACGGGCGGGAGGCACCAGGGCTCTTCGCCTTCGGGTCGGCAGAGAAAGCAGAGGAAGTCGCCGAGCCGGGCGACCTCAAAGCGGTAATGGTTGTGCCACATCCACAGGTTGGTAAAGGTGAGTTCAGAAGTGACGGGCTGGTGGGCGCGGAAGTGCGCTTCGATCTCCCCCTTGTGCGCTAGTTCAATGGGCATAAAACTTGGGAACTCGAGGATCACTGCACACCACCAGACACCGACAACTGACCGCTACACCAATCCCAACTTCCGGTAGCCACCGAAGTCCCAGACGGCTTCGAAGAAGGCGTCGATGTTCTCCAGCGGCACCTCAGGCTCGACGGTGTGGGTAGGGCCGATGATGAGTCCGCCTCCCTTCCCCACAGTATCTATCATCTCTTTGACCTTCGCTCGCATCTCCTCAGGTGTCCCCCAGGGGAAGGTGCTCTGGACGCCGATGGTCCCCCAGAAACTGAGCCGGTTACCGTACTGCTTCTTCAACTTGATGGGGTCCATGCACTCGGGCTGCACCGGGTTCAGGCAGTCGAGGCCGATTTCGATAAAGTCTTCGATGATGGACTCGACGTTACCGTCGGTGTGGTAGCGGATCTGGATGTCGGGTTTGATTTCCTTGGCGGCCTGGAAGATGGCTCCCGTGCGCGGCTTCAGCCACCTTCGCCAGGTTTCCGGCGACATCATGAGACCCGTCTGCATGCCGACGTCATCGCCGGTGGCCAGGAGGTCGGCCCCGGCCAAGGCGCTAGCCCGGGCGCCTCGGACGCCCCGTTCGGTGAGGATGTCCAGGATGGCCCGGGAGACTTCGCCGTCGGTGGCGAAATCTTCCAGCATCTTGTCCAGTCCGCGCATGGACCAGCCCAGTTCGTAAAGGCCACCCGACCCTCCCATGACCGCTTTGCCTCGGGCCTTGATCCCGTCGGCCTTCTCTTTCAGTTGACGGATGTAGTCCTCATCCGCAAGAGGAGGCTGTTCAGGCCAGGGGTAGTCGTAGACTTCCTGGGCGGTGGTGAAGTGCCGCATGGGGTTGAGCATGTGGGTGAAGTGGTAGAAATCTCCAGGCACCCGGATGACGCCGAAGGCGTTGGGCTCGACGCCTTCGGGGATGTCCTCACCTTCGTAGTACTTGGCGAAGTCCTTCCAGGTGGCTCTGGGTTGTTTCCGCTCCCAGGGGACGCCACCGAGGCCATGCCAGGCCGCGCGGAAGCGTCTGCGGAACTCCTCCTCGCCGATGTGCTTCTTGTACCGCTCCTCCAGGTCGGGGGCGAGCCAGATGCTGTAGGGCACCCATTGAGGCTCCTGCCGGGTGATGGCCAGCAAGAAGTTTTCCCGCTCGGTCAGTAACATTCATCAGCCTTTCGTTGAGGCAAGTGTGCGCGCAGCGGACAAGAGCCGTTTTCTGCCGCTCATCGGGCCTCCAAAACCGTATTATACGGTGGGACGCGATCCCCGCCAAGGTCTTGACGACCGCAGGAGGTGGTACTGATGAGCGAAGACGTACGACCGAAACGCTGGAAGCGCTGGCTGAAGCGGGCGCTGCTCGCTTTCCTTGTCCTTCTCATTGTGGCGCTGATACTTCACCAGGTCTGGAACTACCGTGCCGGCAAGGCCCTACAACGAGAACTCGATCTGATTCGCGCAGCCGGCGACCCCCTTACCCTGGACGAGCTCTGGCCGCCTGAGATCGAACCCAAGAGCGAAAACGCCGCCTACCTCTACCAAGCCGCCTTCAACCTCCTCGTCGCCTGCGGCTTCGAAGAGGCCGAGTCTGCTCTGCCAGTGGAAGTCATGCTGAGCTCCGCGCGCCCGCGGTCAGGTGAAGTAACCGAACCGGCCTCTTGGACTGAGGAGCAGGTTGGGGCCGTCCGCAGGCTGGTCGAACAATGCAGGGAGCCCATCGATCTGGCGAGACGAGCTGCCCGGATGGAGCGCAGCCGATTTGACCCGGGTTTCTACTTCCCGGTCGTCCCCGATGTCAAACGCTTCAACAGAATACGGTGGCTCAGCTGGTTGATGGGATATCAGGCGTTCCTCACCCTTCATGACGGTGACTTCACCGGTGCTTTGGAGGACTGTCGGACAGCCTTGCGCATCTCCCAGGCCCTGGCTGAGGAACCGTTGGCCCTCTCGGTGATCATGCGCCTGTCGCTTCTTCGCATCAGCCTCCATGCGCTTGAGATCGTACTGTCCGACGGTCAGCCCTCCGGGGAGGTCTCCCGCGCCCTCCTGGAAGACCTCGAAAGGGCCCAGAAAACCCTGCGTCCCCAACTGGCCACCGGGTGGAAGGGCGAACGGGTGCTCCTCATGGTAGGACTTGGCCTTCTCAAAGGGGAGTACGACAGGCTGGCAGCGGCCACCCGCGAAGCCGCTGAGTTTGTCCCCCGGTCTCTCCTGACGAACTTCCTCTACAGTCCCCTCGCCACAAGTTGGGAGGTGGCTTACCTGAGACAGATGCGTACGCGCATTCTGCCCATGCTCGAGGCTGATTACCCGCACGCGCAACCCACCATGGGAACCCTTCGCGCTGAAACCGAAGTCTGGGAGGAGCACCCCGTGAGGCACTTGCCCAGGCTGGTGCTTGGCCGGTCGATGCCGGCCATCCTGAAATCCAAGGAAGACGTCACGGAGCTCGAGACCAGGCTGACCTTGGCTCGAACCGCGCTCGTGCTCAAGCACTACAAGGCCGAGCACGGTGCATACCCGGAGACTCTCGACCCTCTCGTCCCAGGCCTCTTGGACGAGCTGCCCCGGGACCCCTTTTCGGGGGGACAACTGGTTTACAGACGTGAAGGTGAAGGCCTCCTCCTCTACAGCGTTGGCCTCAACCAAACCGATGAAGGCGGAATTGACAACCCATACGTGACCTTCTCGCTCAAGGACCCGGTCCCCAGAAGGCTGGAAGACGACATCGCCTGGCGCTGTGCGCAGTGAGGTGCTGGTGCCCCCAAGGAGGGAAGCAAACATGACCGAACAGGAGACACCGAAACGGTGGAAGCGCTGGCTGAAGCGAGCGCTGCTCGCTAGCCTGACTCTTTTTGTCGTTGCAGTTCTGCTATACGTCGGGTGGGGGATGCGCTCC
>CBDVDV010000199.1:0-6460 GCA_965372835.1 uncultured bacterium
AAATCTGGTGATCGGCAGGCCGTGGCACCTGGGACAAGCACGGCCGGACAAGGCCGGCCGTGGCACACTGTTCTTCTTTGCGGCCTTTGCGTCCTTTGCGGTTGGCTGACTCGTCTCTCTCGTTCTCTGCGTCTTTGCGTCCTTGGGGGCCGAAGCCTCGGCGAAGGCCGCTCTGCGTTTAAGTCCCCCTCTGAGTGAACCCCCTGCGTGCTCGACTGCTGTTCTTTGCGGCCTTTGCGGTTGACTGACTCGTCTCTGTCTCGTTCTCTGCGTCTTTGCGTCTCTGCGTTTCAATCCCACCCCGAGTCGGTGCTACTACTTACCCATGGCGCGGAGGTTCTGGAGGCATTTTTCGACGGTGACGAGGGGTGGGTAGGCGTAGGTCTCCTGCTCCACGATGTACCACTCGGTCCCGCCCACGGTCTCACAGAGCCGGAAGACGTCCTGCCAGGGGATGTCGCCTTCGCCGATGAGGGCCTTGTCGTTGGTGGCCGAATACTCCTTGAGGTGGACGGTGTGCGAGCGGTTGGGGTAAGCCTCCAGGCACTCTAAGACGTCGCCGCCGCCGTGCAGCGCGTTGCCCGTATCCAGTTGCAGCACCACGTCCTCGCG
Organism: uncultured bacterium; assembly: GCA_965372835.1. GTDB lineage: Bacteria > Planctomycetota > DG-23 > CBDVDV01 > CBDVDV01 > CBDVDV01. Next base: position 613 of record CBDVDV010000199.1, read on the forward strand.
CGTCGCCCGGGCGAAGACGTCCCAGGCGCACTCCCCGCCGACCTTCTCGAACTCGACGGTGTGGTTGTGGTAGCCCACCTGCATGTCCTGGGCGGCCACCTTCTCGGCCAGTTCGTTGAAGACGTCGGCGGTCCTCCTCCAGGCGTCGAGTGAGTCCGTATACTCCCGCGGAAGCCCGGGCACAATGAGGTAGCGGTTGCCCAGCGTTTTGTTGAACTCGACGGTCTTCTCCAGTTCGTCCCCGAGGAGGGTCTGTATGCCTATGTGCGTTCCCGCCACCGCCAACCCACGGTCGCTCACCAGGGCATGCAGTTCGTCGGCGGTGCGGTCGTAGTAGCCGGCGAACTCCACGCCGTCGTAGCCCATCTTGGCCACGGCGTCCAGGACAGCGGCGAGGTCCTTCTCACACTCCTTGCGGACGGAGAAGAGTTGCAGAGCAATGGGCAGTTGTGGCATGGGTCTGTCTCCTTTCCTTCTCGTTCCCGGTTACGGGCCCGACCGTATGTCAGGCCTCTCCCTCGAACGCGAGGTCAGGGCATTGTAGTGGAGCCACCTTCTGCAGCAAGAGGAAACCCGCAGGGAGGACACGGCGGTGCTACACCGCCACGTGCGTAGGAAGCGAACGGGGTGGCTGGTCGGCAGCCACCCCGTTGGCGCGTGTGGGTTTGTGCTCAGAGGATTTGGAGGTACTGCTTGAGTTCGTAGTCGGTGACGTAGGTGCGGTAGCGGTCCCACTCGATGCGCTTGTTGGCTAAGAACTTCTCGAAGACGTGGTCGCCAAGCGCTCGGCGGACCATGTCACTCCGCTCCATCTCCTGGATGGCGTCGAAGAGGCTGCCGGGAAGCGTCGAGATGCCCCGCTCCTCCCGCTCCTCGGGGGTCATCTCGAAGATGTTCCCCTCGACGGAGTCGGGCAGTTCGTAGTTGTTCTCGATACCGGCCAGGCCCGCGGCCAACATCACGGCGAACGCTAAGTAGGGATTGCAGGCGGGGTCGGGTGCGCGGTACTCGCACCTGGTGGACTTCTCCTTGCCCGGCTTGTACTCGGGCACCCGCACCAGGGCCGAGCGGTTCCGCCGAGCCCAGGAGATGTAGACCGGGGCCTCATACCCGGGCACCAGGCGCTTGTAGGAGTTCACCCACTGGCTCACGACGGCCGAGATCTCCCGGCTGTGCTTGAGCAGCCCGGCGATGTAGTGCTTGGCCGTCTGCGAGAGGTGGTACTCATCCTTGGTGTCGAAGAAGGCGTTCCTCTCACCCTTGAAGAGCGACTGGTGGACGTGCATGCCACTGCCGTTCTGACCCATGAGCGGCTTGGGCATGAAGGTGGCATAGACCCCGTGGTTCATGGCCACCTCCTTCACGACCAGCCGATAGGTCATGGCCCGGTCGGCCATGGTCAGGGCGTCGGCGAAGCGGAGGTCGATCTCGTGCTGGCTGGGGGCGACCTCGTGGTGGCTGTACTCGACGGGGATGCCCATCCCCTCCAGCATGAGTACGGTATCGCGGCGCAGGTCGCTGGCCACGTCCAGCGGGGTTAGGTCGAAGTAGCCGCCCCGGTCGAGGGTCTCGGGCTTCTGGGAGGAGTCGGAACTGCGGAAGTAGAAGTACTCCAGTTCGGGACCGACGAAGAAGGTGAAGCCCATCTTCTCCGCCCGCTCCAGGTTCTGCTTCAGCACCCAGCGTGGGTCGCCGGGGTAGGGGTCGCCATCCGGGTTCTTGATGTCACAGAACATCCGGGCCGCCGCGGCTGAGTCCTTGGGCCTCCAGGGGAGCACCTGGAAGGTGTCCGGGTCGGGCATGGCCACCAGGTCGCTCTCGAAGATGCGAGCGAAGCCCTCGATGGAGGAGCCGTCAAACCCCTTGCCACTCTCCAGGGCGTCTTCGAGTTCCCCTACGGTGATGGCGAAACTCTTGAGCATCCCCAGGATGTCGGTGAACCAGAGGCGAATGAACTTGACGTTCTCAGCCTCGGCTTCACGCAACACGTCCGCCGGCAATCTTCCCATCTCAAGAGTCCTTTCCCGAACGGGAACGGCACCAAACTGATGAACAGGAAGGGGCAACACACACGAATGACATAGGTAGCATACCGCCTCCCCTCGCCCGTGTCAATGAGAAAAAACGGGCTTCCCTTCCCGTATTGCGGCTTCAAGCACGATCGGAGGTGCCGGCAAGCACGGTCAGCCTTTGGGGCTGCTCGTCGTCGTAGAGGACGAAGAGACCCTCTGCTCCGTCGGCGTGCGCCAACTCCTCGGCTGTCAGTACCCGCGAGACGAAGTGCTGGCGGCCGAGACGGTCGGTGAACTGGAGTTGGACCTGCCAGGCGCTCGGTGCACTCGGCTCCAGGGGGTCAATGGGCTTGGCCCCCAGCACCGTCGCGCGAGCGAAAACCCCACGCTCAAGGAGTCTGGTTACCGAGCGCACAGGCAGCAGACCCGCCAGCAGCATGGGGACAGACAACCCTACACACACGTAGCCCATCAGCAGCAAGGGACCGGCGCCTGGGCCCTCATGCAGGCGCCTGGTGACCCCGACAACGAGCAGCGCCAGTCCCAGAACCAGAAACGCCACCCCCAGGATCAGGAAGCCCGACCACAGGCACCAGCGACAGAAGACCCGCCGGCGGGTCCCGCCACTCAAGTGGCGGGGAGGCTCCTCCCGCAGGTCCACACCGAGGTGAATCAGTTCTTTCAACTGCAACCGCATGGTCCGACGGCCTCGACCTGGTCAGGGGCCCTGGCGGGCGAGCATGGCTTCGATGTCCGCTCGGACGGGCATGGAAGGCTGCGCCCCCAACCTGGTCACGGCGCAGGCCCCCGCCGCGTTGGCGAACCGACAGGCGCCAGCGAAGTCCATGCCCTCACTGAGGGCCACGGCCAGCGCCGCCGAGAAGGCGTCGCCAGCGGCGACCGCATCGATAGCGTTGACCCGGTGACCGGGGACGTGGACGGGCTCGCCGGCGCAGCCGATGGCACCCTCTCTGCCCAGGGTGATGACGACCCTCCTGGCGCCGCCGCGGCAAAGCTCTTGAGCGGCCTGGCCGGCTTCGGCCACGGTACGGACGGGTCGACTGAGCAGGGCTGAAGCCTCGGCCCGGTTGGGCGTCAGCACGTCCACCCCCGCCAGGATGGCAGGAGGCACCGGCTCAGCGGGCGCCGGGGCCGGGTTGAGGACGACCAGGGAGCCGACCCGGCGGGCGATGGCGACCGCTCGACCGACGGCGTCCAGCGGGGTTTCGAGTTGCAGGAGCAAGCAATCGGCTCCTTCGATAGCCGGGCGGGCCCTCTCGACGTCTTCAGGGGTCAGGCGCATGTTAGCGCCCGGGGCGACGGCGATGATGTTTTCACCCTCGTCGTCGACCAAGATCAGGGCGACGCCCGAGGTAGCGTCAGCGTCGCTGACCACGTAGTCCGTGTTGACCCGGGCCCGTTCCAGGCCCCTGAGGGCGCTGCGGCCGAAGGCGTCGTCGCCCACCCGTCCGATAAGGGTGACCTGGGCCCCCGCCCGGGCACAGGCCACGGCCTGGTTGGCGCCCTTGCCGCCGGCGGCCGTCACGAACTCTCCACCAATGACCGTTTCCCCGGGACCAGGCAGCGCGGGCACCTTGACCACCATGTCGGTATTGGAACTTCCGACCACCACAATAGTCGCCGTCACTGTTCGCCTACTCCTCCTCAATCCGGTCACCCAGTTCTTTCAGGCTGGGGAGGTCGTACTTCTGTTGCTGCTCGGCCCAGCGCTTCTGGAAAGTCTCTTCGTTAATCCAATCAACGTGTCCGTCCACAAAGAGGACATTCCGCCCACCGGCGTGATTGCCCCGCCGCCCGACGACCACCATAGGCGTTGGTTCGTGCGCGACACTCAGACCGGGAACGTAGAGGTAACTCCTCTCGTCCGACGAATCGGAGGGACACTGGAGGGCCTCCGCATTAGGAAGGTAACCCGCCAAGAGGTCCTCCAGGGTCGGTGGGTACTTGTCTTCGTGGTCGTTAGCGTAGATGGCCAGGGCGAGACCGATCTGTTTAAGGTTGCTCTTGCAGACGGCTTTCCGAGCCTCCTCACGTGCCCGGGCCAGCGCCGGGAGCATCATAGCCGCCACTACACCCGTCGTCTCCGGGGAGAAGCCGGCGTGGATGATGGTGGAGGAGTACTGCTCGATGAGGAAGCCGTCTGCGTCGGCGCTGAGTACGGACAGCGAGCCGCCGAGGTGCTGGCTGATGGTCTCCGGTTGAGGCAGCAGCATGGGGTCGAAAGGCAGTTCCTGGCCGCGCATAGTCAGGACCGTCATTATTCCCCGATAGGCCACGTTGAAGTACTGGGCCACGTCTGTGTAAGAGATCATGGGGCCGCTGGTTGAAACCCTCGCTCGGCACGATTTGAAGCTCTCGCTGGTTACCAGCGACAACGCGGCCAGGGGTTTGCTCGTGGCCGCGGCCCTCATCAGTCCCTGAGCACTTCCCGGATAAAGCGAGGCGACGGCGCAAGTGTCTGTCACACCGAAACTGGGGGCAAAGGGAGGACCGGTTGGGCCGAGGCGCAGCGAGTAGAGGGCATGGCCCTCCACGTCCAGGGCCTGCACCCGGGCGCGGCCGCTTTCTTCGAACCCTTGGCGCAGAACGTTGGCCAGGGACTCGAGGGTAGGCTTGAGGCGTTCGCCCTCCGTCCCGCGTACCAGGACTGCTACGTCAAGTCCGAAAGGGCTCAGTGGTGTCGGCGCCACGTAGATGAGGAACTCGTCTCCCAGCGGCGCGAGCAGGTCGTCGCGCAGGTCGAAACCGAACTCCTCCTTGAAATCGACCATGTCCTTTTCGAGGTCCTCGGCGGTCCACTTGCCCATGGTCTGGGCGAGGGCGCGGACCTTGTCGAGCAGGTCCGCGGCATCGAGACGGAAGGCCAGGACGGAGATGCTCATCTTGGGTGCGAGCGCGAGGATGTCCTCAGAGACGGGCTCTGAGGGAATCAGGCTCAGCAGCCCCTTACGTTCGCCGGGGCAGGATATGAAGAATCGGTTGCGGAAGCCAGGCGGATCGCACGTCGCCGTCGCACCGGCCCACTCGATTCCGTCCACTCCCAGGTCGCTGACCGTCTTCCGATCCTCGTCGCTCATTTCTCCGGCTACGGCTTGGAGGAACGCCTGGACGTCGAGGAAGGCGGTCAGCGTGGCCTCTCGGGCTTGGAGTTTGCCGTCCAGCGCTTGATAACGCTTTGCCGAGGCGAGCGCCCGGTGCTCAGCTTCCCCCCGCCAATCGAGGTAGACCTGGAGATGCGACTTCTCGAGCCCCGCAACAAACAGGTCTTCGAGCCAGCAGTAGGCGGGCCCGTCGGCGTCCCCGGTCAAAGGCGTAACCGTGACCGAACCGATGGTGTAGGGAACGATTTCCGGTGGGGATGGAGGTGGCCCGGCTTCGACGGGCGGATGTGCTTCATCCAACTCCCGAAGGGCGTCAGCGTTGGGCTGACTCGCAATCGCTTGCTGGAATCGGGCTTCGGACATGAACTGCACGTGCGTATCCACGAAGAGGACGTTGCGACCGTTCTCGTGGTTGCCTTTCCGGTCGAAGGCGACGATGGTTCGCTCCGGCTCTTCCACGGTCTTTATGTTGAGGCCGGGCACATAGACGTATCCGGGGACCCCGGGCGCTTCGGCACACTCAAGGACCTTGTTGTCGGGGAGGAACCCCGGGTAAAGCGCGTCCAGAGAGGGCGGAAGTTGGCCGTCGTTTTCTTCCATGTAGGATGTCAGTGCCCGGCCGATCTCCCTCAGACCTGACATGCACACGGCCCTGCGCGCTGCCTTGCGCGCATGCGCGATGGGTGCCGGAGCCAGACTCTCAAAGGCGCGTTC
>CBDVDV010000200.1:0-6312 GCA_965372835.1 uncultured bacterium
GTCGGCGCTGCCCGATCTCCCGCTGTAGGCGGCCAGAAGTACGTTCTCCACAGACGTCAGGTAGGGCACAAGGTGGAAAAGCTGGAACACGAAGCCCACCGTCCGTGCCCGAAAGGCCGAAAGTTCCGCTGGGCGGAGATCCGCGAGCGACGTTCCCGCAACCGTCACCGCACCGGAAGTGGGGCGAATGAGCCCACCGAGGATCATGAGCAGCGTGGATTTGCCGCTCCCACTCGGGCCGACAACGGACAGGAACTCGCCCTCATCGACGCGAAGGTCGATGTCACTTAGGGCCACGACCCGTCCGTCCCGCTTCTCGAAGACCTTGCTCAGACACTCGCAGGAGATCACGCTCACATCTCCCGAAGCACGTCAGCGGGGTCGAGTCGGCACAGCCGCCAAACCGCAGGCAAACTCACCACCACACCAAGGCCGAGGGCGAAACCCCCGGCCCAGAGCAGGTATTCCGTCGGCACCCCTGCCTTCCAGCCGACCACGCGGGGAGGGAGCGCCCGGATGAGCGCCGTGGCCGAAACGAATGCCAACAGCGCGGCACCGATCGCCAGGACAAACCCCTTGAGGAGAAACAGCCAGACGATCCGACCGGTTTGGCATCCCATGGCCATGAGGATGCCGATCTCGCTTCGGCGCTCACGCACGTTGATCAGGAAGACTGAAGCACCCCCCACCGCGCTCAAGGCCACCACCACAACGGACAGCACCAGGCCGAAAGCAGCCACGCTCTGTCGCGCCCGAACGCGAGCCACGGCTCTGCTTCGCAGGCTCACCACGTGGGTATTGGGCAGTGCCGCCTCGATGTCTCGCTTCACCGTGGCGAGATAGTCGTCGACGCAGAGACAGCCGAGCGCTTCGACCACACTCACTTCACCAGGTTTGCCCAGCATGTTCTGAACTTCATCCAGCGGAGCGAAGATGGTGAAGTCGTCGCGGGACCCCAGCGGGGGAAGGATCCTCTCCACCTGCACAGTCCGGTCTTCGATGGTCACGGCCTGGCCTTCTCGCCAACCCAACTCCTCAGCGGTCACCGCACCGACGTGCACCGCGCCGGGTGAGATCACCATGCCCAGTTGGCTCTTCGAGCCCGGCGCCGTGTCGTACTCGGGACTCGTCCCCGCCAGGACGTACTGGCGACCCTCGACCCGAACTGAGGTGAGGAGCCTTCCGACGATGTGCCGGGCAATTGGCGGCTTGAGGGCGAGCAGTGCGTCAATGTACTCCTGGGGGAGCGTGGAGGGGTCGGGCTCGGTGCCGTAGAAATATCGATCGCGCTGGGCGTCGGCAGGGAAGATGATGAGATTGGTTCCCATGTCGCGGGTGAGTCTCCGGAACTTGTCCGAAAGGGCCCGGTTCAGTGCTGCCACGGTGAGCACCGTAGCGGTGGCTACCCCGACAGCGAGAACGACCAACAGCGCCGAGAGCTTTCGCTGTCGGATCTCCTTCAAGACAATGTCCAGGCTCTTCATTTCTGCGGATCCGTTGGAGAATCTGTCGTCACGGGGGGCCTCGTGCGAGGTGGCGGAGGCCGATGTCCTACCAGACGAGCAGAAGGTCTTCCCCGAACCGGCTGGGGTCGGTGTAACCGCCTTCGCGATAGATGCGCTGCAGCCGATCGATAACCTGCTCCTCGGTGGGGACACCGACGGTCACATCAGCCACCCGCCCACTGCCACACACCAAGGCGACCACCGGCTGACCGTCGCCGCGCTCGGGCCTCCGTGCCTGAGCCCGGATGTTCCGGACCAGGTATTCCTCCTCCGGCTTGCTGGGGTCTACGACGAGGAGCGCTGTTGACAGTTCGCTTAGTTCACGGGTCAGTCTCAAGGCTTTCTTCAGCACCTTGACCGTCTGTTTTCCGGGCTCGCCCTTGCGGTCCAGCAGACAGAGGAATACGCTGTCGTGCTCCTTCAGGGCTTCGACCAGCGCCTTGCGGCCAGGCGATTCAAAGAGGGCGCTGACCGCATCCGCCCGAGGAGCCTTATCAAAGCATGCGAGCACCGTTCCCCGGGGAGAGACGAGAACGGCCGGAGTTCCCTCAACTGAACCGGACTCCACCCGCGAAGGCACGAGTTTCACATTCGCCCGACGACCGTGCCGCTTCACGGCCTCTCGCAGGGGCTCGGCGGCCTTGCTCATGGCCCCATCGTCGCCCTGGAAGTAGACGAGCAGGTACTGGTCACGAGGCCAACTGGCAATGATCTCGACGACAGGGTCACCGATGTCGCAGGCAAAAAGCCTCTGCCGGTGGCCAGCAGGGCTTCCGGCAAGGAGCACCGCACCCCCTGCCACCATCAGGAGAAGGACGATACGGCGTCTCATGGATCGCTCCTTTGAGCCAGGTGAATCGATCTTCCATCGGCAGTATATCATACCTTGCCGCTCATCCGCCACATTCACCTGGAGGTGGGCCGGCTTCCGGGCCGTTCGCGTAGCTTGATGGGAGCACTGGCGAGTGGTATAGTAACTACCTTGCTTTGCGTCGATTGGAGCACACACGTGACATCTTCGACGGAGAAAAGGGCCGCCGGTCGGACCCGACCCGCCTCGCTGGCGATGCTCCTTGCACTGGCCGTCTGGATGGCGTCGTCGGCGCGAGGGCAGGACTGGCCCATGTGGCGGCATGACGCCAACCGTACCGGAGCGACGGACCAGGAACTGGCCGGTCAACTCCACCTCCAGTGGGTACGCCACTACCCCCAACTTGAGCCGGCCTGGCTCAGCCCCATCAACCAGCATCGGATGCGCTACGACCGGTGCTACGAGCCGGTGGTCATGGGAAAGACCATGTTCATTGGCTCGAGCCGAAACGACTCCGTTCGCGCTCTGGCCACCGACACGGGCGCCGAGAAGTGGGTCTTCTACGCCGACGGACCCGTGCGCTTCGCCCCGGTCGCCTGGCAGGGGCGACTTTACCTCGTGTCGGACGACGGCTGGCTCTACTGCCTGGATGCGGAGACCGGCGGGGTCGTGTGGAAATCCAGGGGCGGACCGACCGACCGGAAGGTCCTGGGCAACAAGCGCCTCATCTCCATGTGGCCGGCCCGGGGTGCTCCGGTCATCGTGGACGACACCGTGTACTGGGCAGCGAGCATCTGGCCCTTCATGGGGATATTCATCTACGCCCTGGACGCTGAGACTGGCGATGCCGTCTGGGAGAACGACGGCAGCGGCTCCATCTTCATGAAGCAGCCTCACAACTCTCCGTCCTTCGGAGGCGTCGCGCCTCAGGGACACCTCGTGGCCGTCGGTGACAGGCTTCTCATCCCAGGCGGCCGATCCACGCCCGCCTGCTACAATCGGCTGACCGGTGAGTTGGAGTACTACAATCTGGCCGCCGAGGGCAAGCGCGGCGGCAGTTACGTCTCCGCCATCGGCGAGGTCTTCTTCAACAGCAACTATCTGTACGGCCTGGAGACGGGCAGCCGCCTGCTGGGGGTCCGCGATGAGCCTGTCCTCACCGATGAGACCATCTACGCCCCCAACGACGAGGGCATCGTCGCCCTGGACCTCAAGAGCCTGCATTCTGTCGAGGTAGACAGAAAGGTCGCTGACAAGAAGACCGGCGAAGAGAAGACGGTCAAAGTTACGAAGTGGCTCATCGATACGCTCTGGACGCTTCCCGAAAAGGATGTCAGCGTCCTGGTCAAGGCAGGGCGCCGACTGTACGCCGGGAAGCCCAACACCCTCGTGGCCATAGACATTCCGGGCCTAGGGAGTAAGCCAGCCGTCGCCTGGAGAACCAACCTGGATGGGACTCCCGCCAGCATGCTTGCTGCCGACGACAGGCTCTTCGTGGTGACACTCGAAGGTGACGTCTACTGCTTCGGCCCGGAAAAGGTGACACCGGTTAGCTACCCGGATGTGGTCGCCGCCGGCGCCCAGACCGGCCGTTGGACCGACAAGGCTGCGGCCATTATCGAGGCCACAGGCGTAACTGAGGGTTATTGCTTAGCGTTCGGAGTGGGGAGTGGCCGGCTGTTGGAGGAACTGGCCAGACAGACGGAGCTTTACATCGTGGCCATCGAACCGGAGAAGGAGAAAGTCACCCAAGCCCGTCAACGGCTCGATGCGGCCGGTTTGTACGGGACGCGCGTTGCCGTTATCCATGCATCTCCGGAGTCGCTCCCCCTCCCGCAGTACCTGGCCAGTCTCATTGTCTGCGAGGACGCGCGGGCCTCGGGCTTTTCCACTGACGAAGGCTTTGCTGAGAAGGCCTTTCACTCCCTGCGCCCCTACGGCGGCGTGGTCTGCGTGACTGACTCCAAGGGCCGACGCCAGGCGTTCCGTCGGGCTATCAATGAGGCAGAGTTAGCTACTGCGAAGGTCGAGGGTTCAGGGGGATTCCTGCTTCTCAGGCGCGAGGGTTCGCTTCCAGGCTCAGCTGACTGGACCCATCAATACGGTGACCCGGCCAACACCGTCGTCTCCAAGGATGGTCTGGTGAGGCTGCCACTTGGGATTCTGTGGTTCGGAGGGAGTGCTTCGCACATGGATGTCTTGCCCCGCCACGGACATGGCCCCCCGGAGCAGATCGTCGGTGGTCGCCTGTTGATCCAGGGCATTGATTGCCTCAGCGCCCGCGACGTCTACACCGGCCGGGTACTGTGGAAGCGGGAACTCCCCCATCTCAACACCTTCGGCGTTTACTACGACCACACCTATAAACCAGATCCCCTCGATACCAGTTATAACCAAGTCCACATCGCCGGGGCCAACGCGCGGGGGACCAACTTCGTCGCCACCCCAGACCGGGTTTACGTCATCCATGGGAAGAGCTGCCTGGGGCTCGACCCCGCCACCGGCGAAACCCTGAGCGAGTTCACCTTGCCCGGGCCGAAGGGCACTGGGAAACCGTCCGAATGGGGATACATCGGCGTCTACCAGGACTTGCTCATCGCCGGCGCGGATTTCGTGAAATACAGCGATCACTACACGCCTGAAAAGCCAGGCTACCGGGAGGATTTCGACAAGACCTCCAGCAAACGGCTGGTGGTTATGGACCGTGACAGCGGCCGCGTCCTTTGGTCTTTCCGGTCCAACTTCGGCCTGCGCCACAACGCCATCGCTGTGGGTAGCGACAAGGTATTCTGCATCGATATGATGCCCCAGCGTGTGGCTGAGCAACTCGAGAAGACCGACGGCCAACCGGCACGCCTGCCCAGGATCATGGCCCTGGACGTGCGCACCGGCGAAGTGCTGTGGAGCACGACCGAGAGCGTCTTCGGCACCTGGCTGGGCTACTCCGAGGAGTACGACGTTCTGCTTCAGGCGGGAAGACCGTCGTCGGACATGCTGGTCGGTGAGCCCAACAAGCAGATGATCGCGTATCGCGGCGCTGACGGGACCGTGCTCTGGAGCAAGGACGGTGGGAGATCCTACCGCGGTCCCCCGATGCTTCACGGCGACCGGATCATCGTGCAAGGCCTGGCCTTCGACCTGCACACGGGCGAGTTGAAGATGCGTCGCAACCCTCTCACCGGCGAGGAGACTCTCTGGACCTTCACCCGGAACTATGGCTGCAACTACGCCATCGCCAGTGAGCACCTCATCACCTTCCGCTCGGCCGCTGCCGGCTACTTCGACCTGGAGCACGACGGCGGGACGGGGAACTTCGGTGGCTTCAAGTCGGGCTGCACCTCCAACCTGGTTGCCGCCAACGGCGTCCTCAACGCGCCCGACTACACCCGGACCTGCACCTGCAGTTACCAGAATCAGTGCTCGCTCGCCTTAGTGCATATGCCCGAGGTGGAACTCTGGCAGGAAACACCGATCAGGGACCTGAGCGGGCGGATTCGACGTGTGGGCATCAACCTTGGGGCGCCCGGCGACCGAAAGGCGGACAACGGAACCCTGTGGCTGGATTACCCCAACGTCGGTGGCCGGTCGCCCGAGGTGAAGGTCACGGTCGAGGGGGCGCCGAGGTTCTTCCGCCGACACTCGTCCCGAATCACCGGTGACGGCCTCAGGTGGGTGGCTGCCTCAGGAGGCGAGGGGCCGAGCTCCCTCACTATCACACTGACCTCGCAGGACACCCAGGCAGACGAGGCACGCTATCTGGTCCGCCTGTACTTTACCGAGCCCCAGGCTGTCAGGCCTGGCGACCGGGTCTTCGACGTCGCCCTTCAGGGAAGGACGGTCCTCAAGGACTTCGACGTGGTCGAGCGAGCAGGCGCGCCCCTCACCGTTCACCTCGAGGAGTTGGAGGGGGTGGCCGCCCAGGACGAACTCACCGTTTCCCTCAAGCCCAAGGCCGGCTCCCTCCCACCCGTGCTCTGCGGAGTCGAGGTCGTACTC
>CBDVDV010000201.1:0-6312 GCA_965372835.1 uncultured bacterium
GCGCCGACGACTGCGACCGAGCGGGAGCCGACGACCGAGGAGATGGAGGCGCTCCGCTTTGCCTGGATCGTGGCCAAGCACACCAAGAGCAACGCCATCGTCCTGGCCGTGCCCGGGATGGTGGTGGGTGTGGGGGCCGGGCAGATGAGCCGGATTGACGCCTTCTACATCGCCTGCCGAAAGGCTGCCGGCAGGGAGAAGGGCGCGGTACTGGCTTCCGATGCCTTCTTCCCTTTCCCGGACGTGGTGGAGGCGGCGGCCGAGGCCGCCGTCACCGCCATCATCCAGCCCGGCGGGGCGAAGCGTGACGAACTCTCCGTCGAGGCGGCCAACAAGCATGGACTGGCCATGGTCTTTACCGGCCAGCGGCACTTCCGCCATTGATCTGTCAGACGACCCGTAGGGGAGGAGCCGCCGTGGGTCCGACAGGCTCACCGCCGGTGGTGCGGGTCAAGATTTGTGGCATCACCAGCCTGGCCGATGCGGTGGCCGCAGTCCAAGCCGGGGCCGACGCCCTGGGGTTCGTCTTCGCCGAGAGTCCCAGGCGGGTTCCGACGGAGAGGGCCAGGGAGATTATAAGTCAACTCCCACCCTACGTCACCCCGGTGGGTGTGTTCGTGGACGAAACCCCCGAGGTGGTTCGGCGGACGGCTACAGAGGCTGGCCTCGGGGTGGTGCAACTGCACGGGTCTGAAGGGCCCGAGGTCGTTGTGGCCTTAGCGCCCCTGGCTTGCATCAAGGCTTTTCGTGTTCGCAGTCGAGGCGACCTGGAGGCAATGGCTCGTTACCAGGTGCAAGGGTACCTGGCTGACGCGTTTGTGGCGGGACAACCCGGGGGGACGGGAAAGACGATTGACTGGAGGCTGTTCGAAGGTTTTCGGCCGCCGGGGCCGCTCATCCTCTCGGGCGGGCTGAGGCCGGAGAACGTAGCCGAAGCCGTCCGGCGGGTACGCCCGTACGCTGTGGACGTTTCCAGCGGAGTGGAGGCTGAGCCTGGCCGTAAGGACCACGAACGGATGAGGCTGTTCATCCAGCGAGCACGCTCAGCACTGGGCGGGACGGAGCAATAGCGGCAAGTGTTATTCCCCGGGCAAGACGGGGGAAAGGAGCGGGTGGTGGACTACGAGGTCAAGGACATCTCACTGGCTGGTGAGGGCAAGAGGCGGATCGAGTGGGCGGACCGGGACATGCCCGTGCTCACGCTGGTGCGGGAGCGCTTTGAGAAGGAGAAAGCGCTGGCGGGGGTGAGGATGTCGGCCTGTCTGCACGTGACCGCCGAGACCGCCAACCTCTGTCGCGCCCTGGTGGCCGGTGGAGCGGACCTGGTCCTCTGTGCCAGTAACCCCCTCTCCACCCAGGACGACGTGGCCGCCAGCCTGGTCGAGGACTTCCAAGTGCCCGTCTTCGCCATCAAGGGTGAGGACAGCCCCACCTACTATCGACACATCGAGGCGGCCATCGCCCACCGGCCTCTCATCACCATGGACGACGGTGCCGACCTGGTCTCCACCATCCACCGCGACCACCAGGAGCTGACGCAGACGGTCATCGGCAGCATGGAGGAGACCACCACCGGGGTCATCCGTCTGCGGGCCATGGCGCGGGACGGGGCGCTCAGGTTCCCCGTCTTTGCCGTCAACGATGCCGACACCAAGCACATGTTCGACAACCGCTACGGGACCGGGCAGTCGACGGTGGACGGCATCATCCGGGCCACGGACCTGCTGTTGGCGGGGACCAAGGTGGTCATCTCGGGCTACGGCTGGTGTGGCCGGGGGGTGGCCATGCGGGCCCGGGGTGCGGGGGCCACGGTCGTCGTCACCGAGGTGGACCCGCTGCGGGCCCTGGAAGCGAGCATGGACGGCTACTGGGTGATGCCCATGCTGGAGGCGGCTCGCATCGGTGACCTCTTCGTCACCCTCACCGGTGATACCAGCGTCCTTCGCCGCGAGCACTTCCAGGTGATGAAGGACGGAGCCATCTGTGCCAACTCCGGCCACTTCAATGTTGAGATCAACATCGATGACCTGGGGGCCCTGGCGGTGGAGGTCAACCGTGGGGTGCGCCGGTTCGTCGATGAGTACGTGATGGAGGACGGTCGGCGCATCTACCTCTTGGCTGAGGGGAGGTTGATCAACCTGGCCGCCGCCGAGGGCCACCCGGCCAGCGTGATGGACATGAGTTTCGCCGTCCAGGCCCTGACCACCGAGTATGTGGTCAAGAACCGGGAGAAGCTCGAGGCCCGGGTGTATCCGGTGCCCAGGGAGATCGACCAGTGGGTGGCCCGGCTCAAGTTGGAGACCATGGGCATCCACATCGACACCCTCACCCCTGAGCAAGAGGAGTACTTGCGCTCCTGGGAGTTGGGGACGTGAGCCGGGCTGACATCCGGCGCCCTGCCGCCGTTTCCGAGTCGGCCCCAACAGGGGAAGCGACGCGGCGAGGCGTCGAGGTGCGCCCCTTCCAGGCGTTGGTCTACGATTCCCGCCGGGTTCCAGAGCTCTCGTCCGTGTTGGCGCCTCCCTACGACGTCATTGACCCCGCCGAACGGCACCTGCTCCTGGAGCGCCATCGGTACAACTGCGTAAGGCTGATTCTTCCCGAGGCCGCTGCCGGTCAGCCCCAGGAACAGAGGTACGTTCAGGCCAGGAGGGATCTGCGCTGTTGGCTTTGTCAGGGGGTGCTCCGGGAACTGGCGGAGCCGGCGGTCTTCGTCCTGCGGGAGGAGTTCGAACTCGAAGGCCAGTGGTGCACTCGAGCCAGTTTCATCGCTGCGGTGAAGGTGGAGCCTTTGAAGGGCGGATCCATTTACCCGCACGAGGAGACTATGGCGGAGGCCCGCCGGGATCGCCTGGCGCTCCTTCGGGCCACCCGGGCCAACCTGAGTCTGGTGATGGGTCTGTTTCAGGACGACGGCCCTGTCGGCGGCGGCGGATCGGTGAGCGAAATCCTCGAGCAACCCAGTAACGGTGAACCTCTGCTGCGGGCGGTAGGGCCGCTGGGGGTGAGTTTGAGTCTCTGGGCCGTCACCGACCCCACCGTGACCTCCAGGCTCGCCTCGGAGATGGCGGGTCGGGAGTTGTTCATCGCCGACGGTCACCACAGGTACGAAACGGCTCTTGCTCTTGCCGGCGAGGAAGGGGCACTGGGTTCCTCCGACCCGCAGGGAGCCGGTTTCGTTCCCATGCAGTGTGTGCCTATGGAGGACCCGGGGCTGCTGGCCCTGCCCACACACCGGTTGTTCCCGACCCATTTGGAGGTCGACCAGAAACGCTTCCTGGAGCAGGCTCGAGAGTACTTCGACATTGAGGAAGTGACGAGTTCCGGCGTGGGGTTGTCCGGGCTCCGGGAGGTGATGCTTCGAGCGTACGACCCATATGGGCGGTCTCACGAGCACGTCTTCGGTCTGTACGGCAGTGGTCGGCGAGCATACCTTCTGAGCCTGCGCCAGGAGAGCGTGCTGGACGAGATCGAGTGCCCGTACGACCACCAGGCCCGTCGTCTGGATGTCTGTGTGTTCCAGGAACTCATCGTGAGACGGATCTTCGGGCTCGACTTCTCGCTGGCCGCCAAGGATGGGACCCTGCGCTTCGTCCACACCTTCGCCGAGGCCCAGCAGCGGGTGGAGTCCGGCGAGATCGCCCTGGCCTTCTTCGTAAATCCGACGCCGTTGGCCGCCATACCCACGGTGGCGAGGCAGGGGGGTATCCTGCCTCCCAAGAGCACCTACTTCTTCCCCAAGGTCCCCTGCGGACTCCTCTTTCGCCTCATCCGCTGATGAGCGCGCACCTCTGCGGGGCCATCTCCGCTCCAGGTGCAAGGTGGTACCGAGTCTGCGGTGCTTGACGTCGCTGAGCAAACCGGGTAGGGGGATAGACGTTCTTGTCTGTCTGCCGAGATTGTCAGGCAACAATGCCTGACCCAAGAGGAGGTGTGGGAAGATGAGACTGTGGGCGCTTGTTGGTCTTGTGTTGGCGGTGATGGCGAGTACCGGATGGGCGGAGGACGAGGCCGTGCCTTATCCCCGGGAGGTGACGGTGGAGACGCAAACCAGCGCTGAGGAACTGGCCCGTCTGGAGACACCGGGGGAGGTGTTTTTCCAGGAGGGGTTTGAATCGACCGAAGCGCTGGCGAAGTTTTACAACCGCAAGGACCGTGAGCAGGTCGTTCTGGACCCCAAACTGGCCCACAGTGGACAGGGCGTGCTCCAGTTGGACGTCCCTGACCGGGAGGGGCAGGCGGCGGGAGCGGCCGTGACCTACTGGTTCCACCCGGGCCACCAAGTGGTATATTTTCGCCGCTACATCAGGTTTCCCGAGGATTACGACCAGGGGAACCTCCATCACGTGGGTGGCTCGCTATATGCCGTGGCCGGCTCCGACAAGTGGGGCGGGATGGGCAAGGCCGGCATCAAGCCCGAAGGGGACGACCGCTTCGGGGCCAGTTTCGAGCCCTGGCGCGACTGGGGTCGAAACCAGCCACCGGGGGCCATGATGCTCTACACCTACTGGATGGACATGAAACGGGACAAGGACGGCCACTACTGGGGGAATAACCTCATGCCCCCGAAGCCGCGCCAGGTGCTGCTCGAGCGGGGCCTCTGGCACTGCCTGGAGCACATGATCCGGGCCAACACGCCCGGCAAGGCCGACGGAGAGATGGCGGCCTGGATCGATGGGAAACTGTACATCCACCTCACGGGATTCCGCTGGCGGACCTCACCCGAGATGCGGCTCAAGCGCATCGGTCTGGGTCTCTACGTCCACAAGAGCCAGCGCCCCAACACCGTCTGGTACGATGACGTGGCCCTGTCCACCGGCTACATCGGTCCAACAGAGAAGTAGCTCGAGCGGGCCGAGAGCCAAGGTGTGAAGCCGGCTGGGGTGTGCTAAGCGGAAGCCAGGCGTTGGTCGCGGAACTGAAGTCGGCGGTCGCCCGGCGCTCCGGGTCCCCTCCACTGCAGGCCTTTCGTCACGGAGGCGTCGTGACCCGCCGGCCGGCGGGTCGGCCTGCCCTTTGCCTTGGACACGCCTGGGGAGTCGGCAGCCGGGCTGTTTAGGGTGCTTGGCCCGGGCCAGCGGCGACGACGCAGTTGCGGCCTTTGCGTTTGGCCTCGTACATCGCTTGATCGGCGGCCCGCACCAAGTCGTCGGCCGTGTGGATGCCCGGGCCGGGAAACGCGGCGACTCCGACACTGGCGGTGATGTGAATGACCTTCCGATGGCTCTCGATAGAAGCAGCTTCCAGGGCCCGGCGCAGTCTCTCCGCCTGCTCCAGCGCTCCCGGGAGGTCGGTCTGGGGCAGGAGGATGGTGAACTCCTCGCCGCCGTAGCGGCAGAAGAGGTCGCTGGGACGCACGTTCCGGCGCATGATTCGGCTTATCTCGATGAGCACGGCGTCGCCCACGTCGTGTCCGTGGGTGTCATTGACATTCTTGAAGCGGTCCAGATCGACCAGCGAGCAACTCAACGGCTGGCCGTATCGGCGGGCCCGTTCGAACTCTTTGGTCAGCCACTCGGTCCAATAGCGTCGGTTGGCCAGACCGGTCATCGGGTCGGTGCGGGCTTCCCGTTCCAACTGCTCGGCCAGTTGGCTCAGCCGCTGGCTGGCCTCTTCGATGCGCTCCAGGAACTCTTCCACCAGCAGCGCGGTAGCGTCATGTTGGCGGGGTTGGTACTCGTGAAACTCCAGCCCACAAGAACTGGTCAGGTACCGGTGGACGGCCGAGACCAGCCCCTCGGCGAAGCCGAAGGTGCTTGCAAACAGCGTCTCGCCCCTGGCGGAGGACAGAGGAGCGCTTCGCCGGGCGATCAGCGCGCCGTAGAACTTGGGTGAGTCGATTACGAAGAACCACTCTTTGGCCAGGGAGGCCTCGACGGGCACCTCCACGAAGGTCAGTCCTTCAGGGACCTCCCAATCCCGGTCTTGCTGGCCGAAAAGCGTCACCTCACAGCCTATCCGAGCCATGTCGCGGTAGCGGGAAGGAGCCTCGGTGATGGTGGAACTTCGCGTGTAACCAAACAGAACTACCGCGGGCAGCCCATGGCGTAGCAGGACATTCTCCATCTGCTCTTTGAGCGTCTCCAGAACTTTGAGCGGTCGGTTGCGGATCAACTCAGGTGGCAAATGTTGGACGAAGCGATAGACAGAAAGGTCACGAGATGCGGATGGCTTGGGTTCGAGTTCGGGGGGCAAAGCATCCTCCTTATTCCCGACACGAAGGGACGAGGTATGAGCCTCACCTGAGCCAGGGCCCACCCGCACTTCAGCATCATAGTGTTAGGCGCGTAGCCGCGCAAGGCAAAAATGGCT
>CBDVDV010000202.1:0-6286 GCA_965372835.1 uncultured bacterium
GCAGCGCGTCTTTCCTCAGTGCCCGGTAACTGAGTCGGCCGGGGGCGTGTGGCCTCCGCGTGGGTGCGTTCTGCGAAACAAACCCATTTGGGACGTCCGAGCAGCTGACTGCTTTGTGCGAAACAAAGCCATTGTCGACGGCCCAGCGGCGCGTACCATCCGCGCCTGCGGCCCAGATACGGGTCGAGCGCAGATGGATCTGTGTGGTAGAAGGCTACGATTGGCAGACGGTGGAAGCGTTGCCTGAGCGGGACATCAGGGTCCTCAGTGCAAAGGAGATTGGCGAGTTGCTCTCTGCTTGTCCGTCACTTCGCTGGAGGTCGCTGGTCGCATTGGCAGTGACCACCGGAATGCGACTCGGTGAGATGCAGGCCCTGACCTGGGACGATGTGGACCTGGAGTCTGGGTCCGCAATAAGCCGGGGCGCCCTACGAAGTCCCGTCGGAATCGGGTGCTGGCACTCGTGCCCGAGGTGTGTGATCTGCTGAAGCAGCTTGTAGCGGCCGATGACGTCACCAGGGCCTTCGGAAACGGGGGACGTATCGAGGGTGGTGGTCATCCCGGCAAGAACAGGAACGTCAAGGAAGCGGCGGTTGGCGTCGTGGAGCCGGAGCAGTTCCTCGACAGAGGCCCGCAGCTCAGCGTCGTCGCCGCAGGCTTTGTCCAGGTAGGCCCTGCGCTCCTCCGGCGACCGCAGCTCCCGCGCCGCGCGGAAGATGGCCTCCTCATCTGGGTGTTTGGCGCCCATCACCGATCACCTCCTTCGGACTCATCTCCGCTGCTGAACACGCTTGCGCGTATCCTGCCGAGGCGCCAGAGGGGAATCAAGTGCTGGCCACGAGAACTTGGTGGAAGAAGGGCGGGCTCACAACGTGCTTCCAGGGATGTCGGCTCGGTTGCTGTCCTTCTTGCGGGGCTTCATCGCGGAGCCTTCACGATTGAGAGGCGTCCAGCGGACCTCGTCGATCATGGCATACAGATTCTCTTTCGGCGTCTCCCGGCCCGGCTGGCTCCACGGGCGTTCGCCGTTGCCAGGGCCTGACTCTCCCCTTGTGTGTGGAATTACTCGGGCTTCAAGATAGAATGTCCGTGGTCTGAAGCGGAGACAGTGCTCGGATCGGGGAGGATCGTCTGGCCGAATGCCGCCGCAAAGTGATGGGGAAGTGCCTAAAGCCCCGCAATTCTCGCTGCCTGAGGGCCGATAGCAACGAATCGAGCGTTGACTGAGCCGGAATCGGTAGTGGAGGCAGAATTAGAGGGGGACGGCCGATGACGGCTCGTGGCGACGTCCATCTGGGAAATGTCCGCTAAGGAGAGCATGGAGATGACTGGTCGAGGGACTGTCCTGGCGTTGGTGGTGGGGTTGCTGGTGGTTTCAATCGCAGGGGCCGCAGCGGGCGAGGAACTCGACATCGGCTGGCGGTGGGTGTACCGCCCGTGCAACTTCCAAGTGGACGCGCAGGTGGATGAGTATATCGCACTCATGGAGCGCGCCAAGCGGGCGGGCTACAACGGCATGCTCACCGGCGACTGGAAGTGGGGCAACATGGACGACCGCCCCGAAGCGTACTACGCGAACATGAGGCGCGCGAAGGCGGCCGCCGACAGGATCGGCATCGAGATCATCCCAGCCGTCGTCGGCATCGGCTGGTCGACCGCCATCCTCCAGAACAACCCCAACCTGGCCGAGGGGATGGAGGTCAGGGACTGCCTCCTGGTGGTCAGAGACGGCGAAGCGGCCGTGGCCAACACCGAGAACCTGCTCCCCATGGGCGACTTCGAGACGCTGGAGAACGGGAAGCTGGCAGGCTGGTCGTGGTACGACAGCCCGGGGAAGGTCATCGTCCAGGACACCGAAGTTGTTCATTCAGGGAGGGCGTCGGCCCGCCTCTCGGACTTCGACGCCGGCGAGGAGCACCGGAACGTTCGTTTCAACCGGACGCTCACGCTCAAGCCCTGGCACCAGTACCACCTGCGGCTCTGGATCAAGACCGAGGACCTCGGGGCCGGCCAGACGAGGGCGGCTGTGCTCATCGGCCAGCGCGACCTCATCCAGACCTACCTGAACGTCAAGCCAACCCAGGACTGGACCGTGACGGACCTGGTCTTCAACAGCATGGAGCACACAGAGGTCGGTTTCTATGTAGGCATCTGGGGAGCCCGATCCGGCAAGGCTTGGATTGACGACCTCGAGTTGAGGGAGACGGCCGGCGTCAACATGCTCCGCCGACCGGGCTGCCCCCTCACGGTGACGAGCGAGGACGGCCGGACCGTCTACCGGGAAGACGAGGACTTCGAGCGCTGGGAGTACCCGAAGATGGGGCGCGTGCCCTGGTCGGGCGGCTACGAGAAGTGGCATCCGGCCCCGCCCATCGTCCTGACGAAGAACAGCCGCATCAAGGAAGGCGAGCGCCTCAAGGTCTCCTTTTACCACACCGTCGTCATCCTGGACGGCCAGGTGGCCTGCTGCCTCAGGGAAGAGGAGCTTTTTGGGCATTTCGAGCGCCAGATCAGGAACGTCAAAGAGTACTTCGCACCCCGGAAGTACATGCTGGGCTACGACGAACTCCGGCTGGCCGGCCACTGCGCCCTCTGCAAAAAGCCAGGCGAGACGGCTGGCCAGGTTCTGGCCGAGCACGTCAGCCGTATCACCACGATGATCCACCGGATCGACCCCGAGGCCGAGTGTTTCACGTGGAGCGATATGTTCGACCCGAACCACAACGCCAGGGACAACTTCTACCTGGTGGCAAGCACACTCGCCGGGTCGTGGGAAGGGCTCGACCCCTCGGTCGGCATCGTCGACTGGTACTACAGCGCGCGGGACAAGTCGATGCCCTTCTTTGCTCAGCGCGGGCACCGGCTGCTCATCGGTGGCTACTACGACAGCCCCGACTACAAGGAGACCCTGGCGGGCTGGATCGAGTCGGCCCGAAAGGTCAAGGGAGTCCACGGGGTGGTCTACTGCACCTGGGCTCCGGGAGGATACAAGGACCTGGAAGGGTTCGCGAAGGCCCTGGATGAGCTGCTGACGAAGTGATGTACTGTGACCCAGGTTCAGCCGTCGCAGCCAAGGTTGCTTTGGCGAAGCCGGCCCGCCGGGTGCCGTTCTGGGAGAAGATCATAGGGGAAGGAACGATGAGATGAAACAGGTGCTGACGTCCGTGCTTGCCTGTGTGCTTGTCCTGGCCGTGGCCGGCCGGGCCCAGGCCCAGGCCGTCGAGGTCCCCATCTGTGGCTTTGAGGACGAGACGTCCTTGGAGATCTGGAAGCCCGGCCCCACGTTCTCGTTTACCCGAGAGCACGCGACTGAGGGGCGACGGGCGGCGAAAGTGACCTTTTCGACGCCACTCTCGGCGGGCGGAGCGTTTCCCAAAGACTGGTCTCCCTACAAGGCGATCACCTGGGACGTCTACAACCCGGGTCAGGCGGTCAGCTTCTCCGTCCGCATCGCCGACGCCGCGGGCAAAGCGTACACCGTCGACGAGCGCGTCGTGCCGCCGGGCCTCAGCGGCTTCACATTGGACCTCATCGACGTGTCCGTGAACATCGACATGACGAGAATCGCCGAGTTCGTCATCGCGCCGAAGGAAGGCGCACCGGAACTCGTCCTCGATCAGATGCGCTTCCTGGCCATCCGCCTTCGCGAGAGCGACGTAGCTTCGGCGGAGTCGCTTGCTCCGAGAAAGCAGCGCGTCGTGATGGACTTCGAGGAGCCCCTCGACGTCACCTACTTCGAGGTGAAAAGCGGCTCCGTCGAACTGTCGCAGGAGCACGCGACGTCGGGCGAGCGTTCCCTGAAAGTAGCGCCCGCGACGTACCTCGTGGGCTGGAAGTTCCCCGCCTTGTGGACGGGCTACGATGTGCTGGAGGCCGACTTCTTCAACGACACGGGCGCGCCCGTGCCCCTCAGCGTTCTTGTCGGGGACAAGCCCTGGGTCGACTCCCTCCCCAGGGGCACCGCCTACTGGAACCGCTACAACGCCGACCAGATGATCCCGCCCGGCCGCTGGACGTTCTCGCTGTCGGTGACGGGCATGTACCGCGGTCACGTCGGCAGCCGATTCAACGACCTCAAGACGCCCATCGACCCGGGGAGCATCATCCGCGTGGACTTCGGCATCGGCCAGGCCCGCGAGGGCGCCACGGGCTCCGTCTACCTCGACCACATCCGCCTGGTGAAGGCCCACGTCCCCGAGGGCGTCCTCGCCTTCGACTTCGGCCCCGAGAGCCAGGTCCTCCAGCCGGGCTTCCGTGCAGTGAGCTGGAACACCATCTACGACGAGGACGCCGGTTGCGGTCTGCGTCGGAAGCTCGCCGGCCCCAGCCGCGCCCGCGATGACACCTTCCCGTCGAAGCTCTACCGCGACTACGCTCAGTTCGACGAGGGCGCTGAGTTCCTGGTGGACCTGCCCAGGGGCCGGTACCACGTGTTCGTCGTCTTCGACGACGTGGGCTACTGGGGCTGGGAGGCGGCGCGTCACACGAAACGGCGCATGGAGGTTGAGGGGCACGTCGTCTGGTCCGAGGACCTGGGTGAGCGGGGCGGATGGTGGCGGGTGAACCACCTGTTTGAGGAGATCGAACCCGTTCCCGGCAACGACTTCTGGGAACTCTACATGACGAAGATGTTCGAGCCCAGGGAGTTCGACGTCGAGGTGACGGACGGCCGGCTCAACCTCAGCCTCGTCGCCGATGCGCC
The DNA here is from genome assembly GCA_965372835.1 of uncultured bacterium. GTDB lineage: Bacteria > Planctomycetota > DG-23 > CBDVDV01 > CBDVDV01 > CBDVDV01. The sequence continues at coordinate 4,703 of CBDVDV010000202.1, forward strand.
CTGGTCGGCCAAGATCGCCGGCGTCATCATCTACCCCGAGGAGATGAAGACCGTCGGTGGCAAGTTCCTCGCTGAGACCGTCCAGGCCCAGCGCGACGAGTTCACCGCAGCCGCGGCCGAGATCCCGACACCTGCGGGTGGGTCGCTCGATGCGCTTGCCGAGGGCGAGAAGGCCAAAGGCTGGCTCTTCTTCCTCACTGACTACGAGCAGGACACCTTCTTCGCGACCGTCCCCGAGCCCGGGCAACTGGCCCGGGAGACGAACATCTTCGCCAGCCTCGGTGAGTTCGAGCCTGTCACCTTTGCTGTGAGGCCGCTCAGGGACCTGGGAAAGGCGCGGGTCACGGTGAGCGACTTCGCCGGCCCTGACGGCGCGACCATTCCCTCGTCGGCCTGGGACGTCCGGGTAGTGAGACATCTTTCCCGACGCGGCTTCGGGGGCATCAGCTACCGCATCATCCCCCAGATGCTCCGCCCCTTCGAAGCGGTGGATCTCCCGGCCGACCTCACCCGCGAGTTCTGGGCCACCGTGCGCGTCCCCGAAGACGCAAAGCCGGGTGAGTACTCCGGCACCATCCGCGTCACCTCCGACGGCGGGCTGGATGAGACGCTGGGCGTCACGCTGACAGTGCTGCCTTTCACGCTGGACGGGAGCGACTACGTCTTCGGCTTCTTCGGCAACCCGCCCGACGACCAGGTCGCCCGACTGCTCCTCCAACATGGGATGAACTCGTTCTCGGGTGGCCCACGCATCGGTCTGTCCGGTTGGGACGACCAGGGGGCGCCCGTTCTCGACTTCTCGCGGGTGGACGCCATGATGGAGATGGTGAAGCGGGCCGGCTTTTCTCAGGAGCTCTGTGGCTACGGCGGGCCCAGCGTCGCCCACGTCGGATACACGAAAGACGAAACCTTCTTCGGCGAATGGGAAAAGAAAACGGGCAAGAACTACGTCGAACTGCTGGCGGCCGTCTTCGATGCCGTGAAGGCCCATGGCGAAGAGGCGGGCTGGCTCCCCTTCACCTACAACCTGGCCGACGAGACCCGGAACCCCGACGTCGCCACCAGGCAGGTCGAGCAGATGCGGGCCATCCAGCAGGCCGCTCCCTGGCTCAAGACCACGGCCCAGTACAGCGTGACGTATCGAGACGGCTCGGACCCCGACGACTACCACCAGCGCATCTTCGAGGCGCTGAAGACGTCAGGGCTCAACAGCCACGACGAGTCCGTCATGCAGAAAGCCCGCGAGCTGGGCAAGGAAATCTACATCTACAACCAGGGCCAGTCACGCTACTCCTTCGGGGCCTACCAGTGGAGCGAACACATGAAAGGTGTGAAGGGCCGCTTCCAGTGGCACATCCACGTCCAGCACGGGTTCCAGTACTTCGACCTGGACGGAAGGGAGCCCGACACGGGCGTCCTTTACTACGGGGAAGACGGGCCGATACCGACGCTCGCCCTCGAGCGCTGCCGAGAGGGAGCCGACGACTTCTACTACTGCCAGACGCTCTTCAACCTGGCGTCGAAGGCCGACACCCCGGTCGCCCGAGAAGCGTTGGCCATGCTCAAAACCGTCACCGACAGGAT
>CBDVDV010000203.1:0-6278 GCA_965372835.1 uncultured bacterium
ACGGAGGAGAGGGAACTCACCCGGGCCTCGGCGATTTCCATTGCTTCAGCCAGCGACCCGGCTGTCAGCACGAAGGTCTCATCCAGCCCCTCCAACTCGCTCACCACGATGACCTCCAGGGAGCGGAACTCCATGACGAAGGAAAAGACGAGCGCCCCGGTGCACGGGGAGGGATCCTCAGCCGACTTCGCCATAGTAGCCCGCCGAAGCCTCGGCGAAGGCGGGGCGACGACGGCTGAATCGGGCTCGCGGAAGAGTTCCGCCCGGCGCCCGTAGCGGGAGTTCATCTCGGCGATGATTTCTTTGGGACTGGAGTCGACGAGCATGGGCCGGGAGCCCTCATCGGCCGCCCACCCCTCCCGGCACTCGGCCAAGAGGATGATGACGCCCGCGCGACGGACCGTTCGACAGGCGGAGATGAGGGCCTTTCGGCTCTGCACCAGGTCCCGGTCGCAGGGGTAGCCGCCGGGGCTGACGATACAGATGTCGCACGGCCCCGCCGGCCTGACCGTGTTGATCCGGCTGGCCAGCCGACAGGCCTCCAGGTGGGCCTGAACAGGGTCACCGGAGAAGATCTCCACGGAACTGTCATCGGGGTTGAGCACCACGTCGATGGACGCGGCGACGGGACCGTCAGGCCAGACACCCAGCCGGTCGACCATCTCCATCACGTCCTCGTGGAGCGGGTTCCCCTCCAGGCGGCCGAGTTGGAACCCGGCCTCGGCCAGCATCAGATGGTGCAGGGCGATGGAGCGCCGACTGCCCAGCCCGGGGAAGAGGAGTTTGCGCCCCCCGCCGAAACCCATCAGGTACTGGGGCTCGACGAACCCCAGAGTTACCACCTTGTCAAACTGACGCAGGACGCTCGAGAGTTCGATGGGCGTGCCTCGGGTGGTCTCACCCAGCGACAGCATCTCCCCGTCGCAGTCGTGCTGGACCACCTCCTCGGAGCCGTAGTGGGCTTCCAGTTCCTGCCGGCTCATCCAGCGATGAAGTCCGTTGGCGGCCATGACCGTGACCGTGGCCCCCAAGTCTTCCAGGGCTTCCCGCATGGGCGGGAGCAATGCCTTGGGGCTGGGGCGGGTGCGGTCCACCGTCACCAGCAGAATCCGGTCGCCCCGGTCGATGACCTCCGAGAGCCCCGGGCCGATGGGGTCGCGAAGCGAAAATCGAAGTTCTTCGGCCGGGTCCTCAAGAGCGGGGAACCGCCGGGGGCCGATCTCGAAGAGGACACGCTCGGCCTCCAGGGCGAGTTCTTCCGCGCCGTCGCCGTAGCGAAGCCTTACGGTCCGTTTGCGTGACGTGCTCACTCGGGGGTTTTCCGTGTCCGATGCGTCCGCGGTGGTGGCCATGGGACTCGGTCGCTTCTCGCTGCTCTGCGTGTGTCGGCTGGGGTCTCCGAGCCCACTTCGCCGTAGTGCCTCCTTCGCCATAGTCCGTACGGACGGCGGCTGAAAGCCTACGGCTACGAAGGCTGAACCTCTCCGGTCGCTTCGCTCCCTCCGATGAGGTTTCCAACCTCTCCGGTCGCTTCGCTCCCTCCGATTCGCTGGTGGGGTTATGACTCGGCCGGCGGGCCGGTGACCTTGACCACCACGAAGGCGATGTCGTCGTTCTGGACGGCGCCGGCCTGGTGCTTGGTGACCGCGTCCTCGACCAACTGGCAGAACTCCTGGGCGGAGAGGTCGTGCTTCTCCATCATCAGCGCCTGCAGGCGCTCCTTGCCGAAGAACTCGTCCTCGGGGTTGACCTGGTCGGTGAGTCCGTCGGTGAAGTAGACCAGGAGGTCGCCCTGCTCCAGCGGGACGTGCACCTCGCTGTACTCCATATCCTCAGCGACGCCGAGGACCATACCCGTGCTCTCCATCTCGGTGATCCGGCCGGAGCGGGCGTGGTAGTGGAGCGGGAATTCGTGGCCGGCGTTGACGTAATTGAGGGTGTGGATGGGCAGGTTTATGACGGCGTAGATGAGTGGCATGCTGGTCAGTTGGCTCAACTCGGCGCAGATGAAGTTGTTCAGGTCGAAGATGATCTTGTTCAGGCTGAAGCCGTGGCGGATCTCGGTCCGCAGCGCCGTGGAGACCGAACTCATGAGCATGGCCGCCCCGATGCCGTGCCCCTCGACGTCGGCCACGACCACGGCCAGGTGACCCTCGTCCAGGCGAAGGAAGTCGTAATAATCCCCACCCACCCGCTCGCAGGGGATGTAGCAGGCGGCGAACTCAAAGCCCTCGATCTCCGGGACTTCGTCAGGGAGCAGGCTCAGTTGGATCTGCCTGGCGATGGCCAGTTCCTCGTCCAGCCGCGCCCGCAGCAGTTGCGCCTGCAGTTCACCGAACCGGAGCCAGGCCCCGACCCGGGCCTCCAGTTCAGCCTGCTCGAAAGGCTTGGGGATGTAATCGTCGGCCCCGATGTCGAGGCCGTGGACGATATCCTCGGTGGTGCGCTTGGCCGTGAGCAGGATGATGGGGATGGAGCGGGTCTCTTCGTCCTTCTTGAGGGTTTCCGTCGCCTGGTAGCCGTCCATGACGGGCATCATGACGTCCATCAGGATGAGGTCGGGATGGACCTCCCGGGCCTGTTCGATGGCCTCCTGGCCGTTCTGGGCGGTGACCACCTGGTGGCCCATGGCCTCAAGCAGGTAGCGACAGGTGTAGAGGTTGTCCTCTTCATCGTCCACCAGCAGGACGGTCTTGGCCATGGAACTCCTCGATTCAGGCAAGCTCCGCTTGTCTCAACTTTTGGCCGGGCCTTCGCATCGAGCGTCTCTCCGCCAAGGCCAGCCGCGCGGGTCGAAGGGGGCGGCTCCTCACTCTTGCGTGGGCATGCCGGCGGCGGGGGCCCCCAGGGCCCGGAAGACGGGCAGGGTGAAACTGAACGTGCTCCCCTCGCCGGCCTCGGAGGAAACCTGCACCTCACCCCCCATTGCCACCACCAGCCGCTTGACCAGAGTCAGCCCCACCCCGACCCCCCCGTAGGCGCGGGTGATGGAGCCGTCGGCCTGGACGAACTCCTGGAAAACCTTCTCCTGTCGATCCTTGGGGATGCCGATGCCACTGTCGCTCACATAGCAGCGGACGTAGTCGCCCAGGGCCAGGGGGTCGGCCTCACAGCCCACTTTCACGTAGCCCTGGTGGGTGAACTTGACGGCGTTGCTGACCAGGTGGAGGATGACCTGCTTGGTGCGGTCGGGGTCGCAGAGGACCGCAGGCACGTCCCCCGGCGCCTCCAGGAGGAACTCCAGGTTCTTGTTGGCGGCCATGGTGCGGCAGGGGGCTTCGACCTCCCGCAGCAGTCGTCCCAGGTCCACCTGTCGGGGAGCCAGCCGGACGGAACCGGTGCGCACCGCGGCCAGGTCGAGGATGCTTTCGATGAGTTCGTGGAGTCTGGTGGCGTTGCGCTCGACGATGCGCAGTTGGGTTTCCTGCTCCTGGTTGAGGTCTCCGGGCATGCGGGCCAGGAGGATCTTGGTCAGGTTGAGGATGGAGACGAGCGGGGTGCGCAGTTCGTGACCCACGTTGGAAAGGAACTCACTCTTGAGTGCCTCGGCCTGGGCCAGTTCAGCGGTCCGCGCCTCCACCTTGTCTTCCAACTGCTCGTTCAGTTCCTCCAGGGCCTGGATGGTCACCGCCAGCCGTTCCGTCATCTCGTTGAAGGTGCGGGCCAACCGGCCCACCTCGTCGTTCGACATCACCGGGACCCGGGCACTCAGGTCACCACCCGCCACCGCCTCACTGGCTCGGGCCAGCGCCTCCACCGGCTCCACCAGCGAACGGACCACGCGGGTGACCAGAAAGACTACCACGGCCACCACCGCTGCCGTGATCCCCACCGAGAGCAGTTGGATGATCCTGGCCTGTCGGCGGAACGCTGCCAGCGGATAGCGGTACTCCAGCACCGCCGACCCGAGGAACACCCCGCCCGCCAGGTCCTCCTCCGCCTCCTCCCCGACCGGAGGCTGGCCATAGACCGGATAGGCCGAGGCCATGCGCTCACCGAGACTGGTCCTCAGCGGCGACTGACCCGGACGAACCAACCGAACCCGCCACAACGTGGGGGCCAGTTCATCCACCGGGAAGGCCTCCGTCGGCAGCGGCGTCGGGGCTCTGAAAAGCTCCCGGTTCCCGCGGTCAAAAACGCGCAGAGCCACGCAGCGGTCACTGCCCGCCCGAAGCGACCGGAAATAGGCCTGCAGGTAGCCCTGGAACCGGGTGTAGAGGCGACGGGCCTCCTCCGCTTCGGGATCCCTGCTCAGGGCCGTCAGCACCTCGACCAGCCCCGGCTCGCCGGGCCGCTCGACGAAGGTGCGCACCTCACGCTGCCGTTCGTCTAAGAAGCCCCGGCTCTCTTGCAGCGCCCGCTCGGCGAACAGCAGGTACACCAGAACCCCACAGGCCACCAGCAGGGCTACCACCAGCGGCAGCATCACCAAGAGCAGCCTGATCCGGATCGTCAGTACACTACGGATCCGTATCGCTTTGAGTGGGCCCACGAGTCCGCCATCCGTTCAAGAAACCTGTCCGCTCATACGAGTCGCTTCACATCGTACCGCCAGGCTCACTCCCGCGTCAACCCCCAGATCCGCTGGCTGGCGGGCGCCGGGGAGAACCAAAGCCCGTGGCCCCACCCGGGCCGAAGACGTATACTACCCGTCGGTCATGCGACTCGCATGGGCCGACGGAGGATTGCTATGCTCTCAGTCTCGTTCGCGCTCAACTGTGGACTCTTCCGCACGTTCATGGACGCCGGTAAGGAAGGTGTCTACGCCGAATAGGGCTACCGGCCCATGCTCGAGGCCCGTCAACTCGCGCAGCAGGCCGCAGATGCAATCGGGACTTGATATGCCCCCGATCACCACCTTCGCCGTCAAGACCTTCGGCTGCAAGGTCAACCAGTACGACAGCCAACTCCTGGATGACGGGCTCTCGGCGGTCGGTCTGCTCCCTGTAGCCACCGACGAGCATCCAGACCTTGTGGTCGTCAACACCTGTGCCGTGACCGCCCGCAGCGAGGCCAAGGCCCGCCGGTTCATCCGCAAATGCCTGCGCGAAAACCCCGAAACAACTGTCCTGATAACAGGTTGCGCCGCGCGCCGCGCGCCCGAGCACTGGCGGGAAGTTGCACCGGCGGAGCGTCCCCGGCTCCTGATCGTTCCCCAGCCCTCCCAGGTCGCCCAGGCCCTCGCCGAGGCCGGACTGCTGCCCGGCGGCGTCGTCCGACCGGCCTTCCTTCCCTCCCACATCTCCACCTTCGCTGCTCACGACCGGGCGTTTGTCAAGGTGCAGGATGGCTGCCAATCCTTCTGCTCCTACTGCATCGTGCCCTTCGTCCGCCCTCGGCTCTGGAGCAAACCCGCCGACGAGGTGGTGGAAGAGGTGGCCCATCTCGGCCAGGCCGGCTACGGGGAGGTGGTACTGGTGGGCGTCCACCTAGGGCTCTACGGGGGCGAGGCCGACGGTAAGAGCCGACTGGCCGACCTGGTGCGCCGACTCCTGGAAGAGACCGATGTCGGTCGGCTCCGCCTCTCCAGCGTCGAACCGCAGGAGGTGAGCGACCAACTCATCGAGGTGGTGGCGGGCTCCCCGCGGGTCTGCCCCCACTTTCACCTGCCACTCCAGAGCGGCGACGACCGGATACTGGAAGCCATGAACCGCCGATACACGGTCCGAGAGTACCTGGGCGCCCTGGAACGTATCGCCGGGCGGATCCCCCGCCCGGCCCTCACCACTGACGTCCTGGTAGGCTTTCCGGGGGAAGGGGAGGAGGAGTTCAGACACACCCTGGAAGCCTGCCGACGGGCGGGCTTCTCCCGCATCCACGTCTTCCGCTTCAGCCCACGACCGGAAACCAGCGCAGCCACGCTTCCGGGACGTCCCCCCGAACACTTGGTGGCCCGGCGGGAGCGGGAACTTCTGGCCCTGGCCGCGGAACTGGCCCGCTCCTACCGGAAGCAGTTCGTGGGCGAGGAGGTGGAGGTGCTGGTGGAATCCCGTCGGGAGAGTGCCACCGGGATGCTCACGGGCGTGACCGAGCGCTACCTCCGCGTCCGCTTCCCCAGGGCCTGTCGTGCGACTCGTATGAGCGGAGCCGAGAGCAGCGGGCCCCATCCCGGCGGTCTGCTCAACGTGGTGGTCGAGACCGAGGACGAGTGGGGCCTGCTGGGTCGCTGGCAGGCCACCCGGGTGGCCACCCAGGATTGAAGCGGCCACCCGAATTCCATTTGCCTCTCGGCCTGCTCACGGACAGGGCTTCGCCCAGTCCGTGCCACCCGGCCGCCT
>CBDVDV010000204.1:0-6199 GCA_965372835.1 uncultured bacterium
GGGCGCTTGGGGCCGTTCCGCACCTTGACTCTCCTCTACACTCCTGGTTTATGGTCACCAGCCACTTGCACTCACAGGCAGAAAGAGCAACAAACATGCCAATGGCCGCGGACCAACGACCGGAAGGCGAGTGGAGGCGCAACGTCAGGGAGAAAAGCCCTATTGATATGCACAACCTGAGACTGGACGCGGTTCGGCTACGGTGCCTCTTTGTGGGAAGAAGGTGTGGACTTCACCTGCTCAAGACACTTCTGAAGGGACTCCGCCTGCGAGACGCGAATACCACCCTTCGACCGTTCAACAGCGCAAGCAAAAGTTACCTCAGGACGATTAGGGTCGCCGTAGTCGCCGACGCGGGGGATGCCCGGGACGTGCGGGCGCTGGATGCTCTGCAGGTCGATGTCGTACGCAGCCTTTTCAGAGGCCGCCCATGGCTCCCGTCGGCCGAAGGACCCTGGGCGTCAGCCTGATTTCCCCCACCCCCTTCTTCACCCGCACCTGCACCAGACCCATCTTGCGCAGGCGGACAAGCGCCAGGCCGTCCTTTAGGAAGGGTCCCACAGGTGTCCAAGTGACCTTTCCCACAAGCTCCGCCAATACGGCTTGCGCTCGATGCAAGAGAGCGGGCCGCAGCGTCACGTACGAAGTCAAGGACTCGACCGCTCGGGCCGTGCAGCGAGGCGCGACAAACAGAAGATCGCGGAGCAGGTCGTCTTCCGTAAACCAGCCGGCTATCACCCGGCGGGCCACGAACTCCTGTTCACCGTCTACTATCCCTTTCAGGACGACGGAGTTGGCGTACGAGTGCCTGTCGTACCGCCTCTTGCCGTACAGCGCGCACTCCAGAACCAGGACTACCAGGAGGGCCACACCCGCCACCGACGCCATCCTCCCGTGGCCCTCTTCCCCAATGTGGTAGACCAGCCGCACGGTCAGCAGAAAGAAGAAGATCTTGACCGTCCAGTAGGTCACCAGCCAGAGCAGGGCTGATAGGAGCAGCAATCCGATGCCACTGAGCAGTGCACGACGGTTATGACGTCTCTGCCACGCCCGCACTTTCACCCGGTCGAACCCTAAAGACCTCTTCTGCCCCCGGTTCATGATTGGCTGAAACTCCCGCGCCCGCGAGCGTCACACTCCCTCGTGACCTTCTGTGTGCCTGGGAGAGATGGTAACACGACACCTGTACCCACGAAGCAGGAAACCTACTGCTCCAGCGACGCCTGCCGATGCCTGATTGTCCGCCGAACAGCCGTACATAGGAACTCGACCCGCAGCCAGCAGGCCCGCAGCCACCGAGGAAACGAGCGCCTTTGCCACCCCGCGCCCCCGATACGCTTCCTCAACGAAGACCATGCCCACGTTACCGACCCGGTCGGTCATCCGTGAGTGATGAACCCCGGCGAACCCCCTCGGCTTCCGGAGCATAGGACCCATCCTGTCTCGTCGGAACTCCTTCAGGCAGCCCAAGGATACGAAGAAGTTCCTCTCGTTCTTTTTCCTGCGAGAAATGGTCTCGGGCCCGTCGCCAGCCTGCGGCACCCATCGTACAACGCAGCTCCGGATCGTCGGCCAATCGGAGCAACGCGTCAGCATGGCCGTCGAGGTCGCCGGGTTCGACAAGGATCCCGGTTTCGCCGTCAACGACCGTTTCCCGCACCCCACCGCTCCGGCCTGTGACCACGGGGAGACCTGCCGCCATCGCCTCCACGATACTCACCCCGAAGGCCTCTTCTTGATGAGACAAGGCTCCTCGGCAGTTGTGGGCAGTGAACACGTGAGCCTGCCGGCGAAGCTCGTCACCGGTCTTCCGGTCCACCGCCCCGACCAGCTCGATACGCTCGTCGTAGGCAGATTGGCGTTTCAGCAACTCGCAGGTCATTCGAAGCGGCCCGTCTCCGGCCACCGTGAGCCGGCCATCCAGTCCCCGCTGGCACGCTGCATCGAACGCGCGAATGACGAAGTCCGGCCCTTTGCAGTCAACCAGATTGCCGAGGTACAAAACACGAACCGGACCACCCGCGCCACTGCGCGTTGGCGGACTTTCGGGTATCTCAACTCCTGGATGCTTTACCACCACCCGCTCCTTGGGAATGCCCACGGCAAAAAGCCGTTCGGCCGACGTCTCCGAATTGGCAATCAAGAGGGCCCTCTTGCTCAAGCTTCGGGCGGCATCAATGTACGCCGCGCCAAACCTCGGCTTCTCCGGGGATTCGTGGGAGCGCAGGTCCCATGTGACGTCGGCACCATGACAGTGGACGAAGAGCGGCTTGCGCGTGGATTCCCACACCTCCTGGAACCGCAACGCCCAATCGAGGTAGTGCACGAATACTGCGGTGACAGAATCGGGGGATATAGCGTCTCTCAACACATCGGCCGCGCTCCTCCTCGGCTTCATCCGGACCTTAATACCGGCGCGCTTGGCGACCGGCTGGAAGATGGAACGCGGCGAGTCGACCAACGCAACGGTAGGGATCCGCCCACGCCAACTGGCTTCAACCGGCGGCCGGGCGGCAATGGCCACGATGTGGGGCTCGAGCGCCTCAATCATTCGCTGAGCCCAGAGCTCGGAGGGCTTCGCCCACGACTTCATAACCACCAACAGACCCATGACACCTCGCCCCGTCCTCACGCCCGGGACACTCTGTCCGCCATCCATTCACGGACCCTTTCCGCGAACTCGCGAATGCGCGGAAGCTCGGTAGGTTCACAACGCTCAGTTTCGACGCTACCCAGAACTCCTGGCAGGTCTTCAACGAACTCAACTGCCTTGCCGTTCCCATAGAGCCGGACAAAGGCACGGACTTTCTCGTCGCGTGGTACCGTGATGTAGGGGATACCAAGACCGTAGGCGATCACCGCTCCATGAAGGCGCGTACTCACAACCAATGAAGCAGGGCAGTAGAACTCTCTTATCATGTGATCGATGTCCTGCCACCTAGCGGCAACATTACTCGTATACACCGCATCGCCAGCCTTCGACCGCACCACATCCCAAATCTTCCTGGTCTCCCCTGAGTCCACCAGTTCCTCATGAGAAACGAAAAGAACTGCCTCCGACGCCTTGTGCTTGCGCCTGAATTTCTCGACGTATGCAACCGTAGGGCACGGACTAATGTCCGTCACTTCCACTTCGTAGCGGTTCGCGGTCAGGTCGTCACGGACGTTGACCAGATCGCTCCGTGTGACGGTTTCCCGAAATACCGAACGGGAAACACCCGCGTCTGAGTCCCAATCAGGCAGACAAACACCAACCCCCCAGACCACTACAGGAACACGGCAGTTCGTGCTCAGAGATCTCCAGAATGTCTCGAAACCCTTATGCAGCAAACCAGCCCCGCCAACTATGGCCCCTTTGTATGTGGAGTTCACGAAGCTCCAATCCACATCCCGATGGATGCACCACAAGTCTGGAGACTTCCTGATCAGACGCCGAATGCCCAAAACGGGGAGGTAATTTCCTATGTTGAGGTTCGAGGAGTAGAACTGGACGAAGTCCGACCGGCAAGTTCGTTGGCTCGGCTTTAGCTTAGAGACGTCGTACGCCCCGGACGGACCCGCCGGTACGCACGAGCAGCGCGCTCCCGCGCGAACCGTACAGCCGCTCTCCCATGCATGCCCAGACTCACCCCAACGCTCTCCTTATCGGCGAGCCCTGACTGAAACCGATTAGCTCCTTGGCTTTCCGGCGAAGGCTCCCCGGGACCAGCCTCAGCGCCCTCCTGACCGGATGGCTCGCAAGAATCCGACTCAGCGGTGGCAACGGGTACCCGCTGGCGGCGGCGAATCGGACCACTTCCCTGGAGAGGGGTCTGTGGTCCGCCAGTATCTTGGCGATGAGCAACACTCGCTTCTGCCGGTAACCTTCCAGGTCGAAGACTTGGTCGTAAAGGCGCTCCTTTCCCAGTATCTCCAGCGTCAGCAGTACCTTTGCGCACTTCCGACAGCGCGAGCAGTTCCCTCCTCCCTCGGGGCTGATGCACACGTCAAGGTACCTGTAAGACGGCGGCAAGCCCGTTACCCGTCTTGTCTTCTCGACACGTGTGTATTGGCTTCCCGTAGCGATGCACTCCGTGCTTTCGGTCGACAGCAGGTGGAGAGCGAACGGGTCCGCATAACTCATGTCGTAGGTCTCCCCTACGAAACAATCCTCGTAGCAGTAACTCGATGCGAACAGGTACTTCCCGAACAGTTTTTGCAGTGTCAGCACAGCCGACACGTTCCTGATCGTGTTGGTTTGCTGGTACCCCATATTCAGAAGGTCGTCAAGGTTTGAATCGACTCTGATGAGCGGCAATCCTGACTCCTCCGCGAAACGACGGATCCGTTCATAGCGGTCCAGGAAGAGCTTGCGTGCCTCGTGCCCTTTTCCGTGCGAGCCCACGTTGTTGAAGATCAGATGCGTCACTTTGTGGGCCGGAGGCACGTCCGCGTAGTAGTGATCGGCCAGAGCACAGAACGAGTCAATCCCTCCTGAGAATCCCGTCACCACGCCGCTTTCAACGCTGGGACAAGTCCCGAAGCCGTCAGGGCATATGCCTACCTCGCTCAGCCAAGGCATTTGAGAAGTCAGGATACTCATGTAATACTGTGTAACACTGTAGTAAAGTTTCTCCGATACCGGCCCGTGAAGGTGTATGTCCTCGCCGTTCTTCATGGCGAGAAGGAGCGCACCCAGCAGGAAGGCGTCGAGCGTCTCAGTCGTGAGAAGCTCCGCGTACTTCGGGTGCACAGAATACCAAAGCTCCATTTCGCCCTCTGCGTGCTCAATCCGCGCGGACAAGCATGCTCGGCCATGCTTAATGGTCACTTCAGGTTTCGCGATTCGCATATCCGAGGATCCTCCAGAAGCCCCTCGCTCACGAAGCTGCTGGGCCCCGAATCAAAGCAGCGGTGCTTCTCGGCCAGCCTCGGCCCAGCCTTGTTTCACGCTTGGCATCAAGAGACCCACGGAGCTTCAGCTACTCAAAGCCTCGACGACCAGGTCGCCGACTTCGGCGGTTGAGTAGCCCATTTTGCCGGCGGCCATGCTTTTCATCTTGGTGGCGGTCACGGACTGGATGGCGGCTTCCACGCGTTGGGCTGCTTTCTTCTCGCCCAGTTGCTCGAGCATCATCCCCACGGCGGCGATGGCAGCGATGGGATTGATGACGCCCTTGCCTGCGTACTTGGGAGCGGAGCCCCCGATGGGCTCGAACATGGAGACGCCTTCGGGGTTGATGTTGGCCCCGGCGGCCACGCCCATCCCCCCCTGGATGATGGCCCCTAAGTCGGTGATGATGTCGCCGAACATGTTGCAGGTGACGATGACGTCAAAGGACTCGGGGTTCTTGACCATCCACATGCAGCAGGCATCGACGTGGGAGTAGCCGGTCTCGACGTCCGGGTAGTCAGCCGCCACCTCGTTGAAGCAGCGCTGCCAGAGGTCGTGGGCGTAGGTGAGGACGTTGGTCTTGGCCACCAGGGTGAGCCGCTTCCTCTTATCGCGCTTCTGCGTGTACTCGAAGGCGTAGCGGATGCAGCGCTCGACGCCCTTGCGGGTATTGACCATCTCCTGGACGGCGATCTCATCGGGTGTGCCCTTGGACTTGAAGCCGCCGATGCCCAGGTAGAGGCCCTCCACGTTCTCGCGGACGACGACGAAGTCGATGTCCTCGGGGCCCTTGTCCTTGAGGGGACAGTCGACGCCCGGGTAGAGCCTCACCGGCCGAAGGTTGATGTACTGGTCCAGTTCGAAGCGGAGCCGAAGCAGGAGCCCACGCTCAAGGATACCCGGCTCGACGTCTGGGTGGCCCACCGCGCCCAGGTAGATGACGTCACACTGGCGGAACTCCTCCAGGGCGCTGTCCGGGAGCACCTCACCCGTCTTCCGGTACCGCTCGCCCCCGAAGTCGTACTCGGTGGTCTCAAACTCGAATCCTTCCAGACCGGCCACCGCCCGGAGCACCTTCAGCCCCTCACGGACCACCTCAGGACCGATACCGTCACCAGGAAGCACAGCAACTCGATAGGCCATTTCCCACACCTCTTCGTCAATGCCGATCTCTCCACGAATCACTTCTTTCTACCCAAATCCTCACCTGAAATCGAGTGGAAAAGACGGACCCTACGCCCAGCGGGCCGGAGGCGGAGCACCCGTGGGCCATCTTTTGTCGGGGGAAACACGGGCACTCCTTCGGGGGTGCCCGTGCCACCCGGC
>CBDVDV010000205.1:0-6124 GCA_965372835.1 uncultured bacterium
ACAGCAGCGGGCCAACCTGGAGCAACTGCTGGAACTGGCCCGGGGGCTAGAGGGGTCCGGCCGGGTGAGTCTGCGCGAGTTCGTGCAACTGATGGAGGAACTCGCCGTCCGCGGTCCGCGTGAAGAGCCAGCAGCCACCATCGAGGAGGCCGGTGAGGCGATTCGGCTGATGACCATCCACCAAGCCAAGGGGCTGGAGTTCCCCATCGTGTGCGTGGCCGACCTGGGTCGGGGTCAGGGGGGCAGGCGCAGGCCGTTGCTCATCCACGGCGAACTCGGCTTCGCCGCCAAACTCAAGACCTGGGGCGAGGACGGCGACGAGAACGGCTCGGCCGGCGAGTCGCTGCCCTGGCGACTGCTCCGGTGGCAGGAGGGGGTGGAGATGGAGGCCGAGAGTGAGCGGCTGCTATACGTGGCCGCTACGCGTGCCCGAGACTACCTGGTCCTCTCCGGGCCCTGGTACGAGCCTTCGGACAGGCGAGTGGCGCGAGGGTGGATGGGCTGGGTGCGCGCTGGCTTGCCGGAGGATGTTTCGCTGCCGGAGCCGGGTGAGGAGGCGACGGTGCCGTTTCACGGTGTGAATGTGCGTCTTCGCCAGGGCGTCCGTACGGACGAGGCCGGGGCCGCTCTTCGCCGACGAAGCGCCGAGGGCTGGGAGAAGTTGACCAAAGAACTTCCTACACTTGCCGCAGACCGCAAGCGGGTGCAGGCGCTCCGTGACCAACTCGCCCCGCTCTCTGTGGCTCGGGGGTCGCGGGAGTCGGTCCCGGCGAGCGCCCTGGCCGACTTCGCCCGCTGCCCGTACTACTTCTACCTCAAGGACGTGGTCAGGATGCCTGAAGCGGTGCTGCAAGGGCAGGGGGACGCGGCCCGCGGTGGCCCACTCCTGGGCCAGGTGGTGCACGAGGTGCTGAAAGAGTTCCCGGCGCGAAGTGACCAGGAGCTCCTCCACAGGGTAGGGGAGGTATGTCAGCAGATGGCGGGGGGCTCGGCGCCGAATGACCTGCCGAAGCAGGCGACGGCGTTGGTCCGCCGATGGTTGGCCGGTCCGCTGGCTGCGGAGGTGCGCGGGGCCCGCCGTTGGCGGACCGAACTTCCGTTTGCCTGTCGGGTGGGTGAGCAACTGTTGGAAGGGCGTATCGACCTGCTGTGGGAAGGGAGTGACGGCCGGCTCTGTTTGCTGGACTACAAGACCGACCGGGTGGATGAACAGGGCGCTCGCCGACACGGCGAATACCTCGGTCGGCAGGTGACGGTCTACTGGTTGGCGGTGACCCGGTTGCTGGGTCGACGGCCCGAGCGGGCAGGGCTGTACTTCCTGTCGCCGAACGTTGAGGTGCCGCTCCCCGGGCCCCTGGTCGAAGACGAGGTCGAAGACCGACTCGGTAACTTGCTCAAGCAGATGGACGCCGGGCCCTACCCCAGGCGCCGTGGTGAGAGGTGCCCGTGTGGCTACGCCTCCGTGTGCCAATAGCGGGGCTTACTCGGGTCGTTTCGGCCCAGCGGGCAACGACGCCAGGCGGTCCTCGAGGTACTCCTCCCAGCCGCTGCGCAACTCGCTGAGGGTCATTCCGTAATGTGTTTGCAGCGCCCGGTCCAGGTCGGTGCGCGCATCCAAAGCGAACTGGGGCACCCGGTCGAAGTCACCCTGGCTCAGGAGGTACTGCACCAGGCTGTAGCAGAGGCCGTAGTACTCGCTGACGTCTTCAGCCCCCGGGTAGGTGGTGGTGCGCAGTACCTCCTCCAGGGGCATCGCCGCGGCGGCCTGCCGACGGGCGCTGACCTCGCCCAGCAGGTACGCAACCTTGAAGGCCGGCTCCTGGCTGACGGCCACCCCTTCGTGAATCCAGAGGGGGACGTCGTGGGCATAGCCGGTGACACGGTAGAAGAGCAGGTGGCCCAGTTCGTGAGGCACGGAGGTCTGCCCGAGCAGTTTGGCCTCCTGGTGCGTGTGGATGGCCAACTCGACGGGGTTGCCGTTGCTGGCGGTGAAGGTGCTCACCGCCGGTGACCAGGTGGCTCGGCCGGTGGCCTCTCGGTAGGCTTCGCCGTCGCGGTAGAGGAAGATGTCACAGGTCACCGGCAGGGCGGTTTCGGGCGAGAGGCCGAACAGGGGTGCCTGTCGTTTCAGATGGTATTCGGCGGCGGCCAACAGTCGGGCGCTGACCTGCGGGTTGTGGTGGTGGAGGCGGAAGTGGTCGGAATGGTCCACCTGCCAACCCCCGGGCTCGTGCTGAGCCCAGTCTTCAGTCTGGGGGGCGGTGTCGACCTCCAAGGGGGTCTCACTGACCAGGCGCTGGGCCCGTCGTCGGGCGGCGACGACCCGCTCGCGCACCGAGGTGCCGGGGACGGTCTCTCCCAGTGCTTGCTGGTACTCCGAGAGGGCCAGGGTCGGTCGGCGGAGGTGCTCGTAGACCAGCCCCATGAGGAGGTGGGTGTGGGGGAGGTCGGGGTCCAGAGCAATGAGTTCCTGGAGCTGGCGGGTCAGTTCCAGGCCCCGGCTGGAAGGTAGTGGCCCCTGAGCCTGCTCCAGCTCGCGATTGACGACCGAAAGGACGGTGGCAATGAATTTCATCTGGACTTGAGGGAGCAGGTCGGGGTCGAGCCGGAGTACGCGCTCATATTGCCGCTGCGCCGCGCCGTAGTCGTCCTCCCGGAAAAGGCTGTCGCCGTAGCGGAGGTAGGTCCGGGCCAGTTGGGGCAGCAGTTCGGCACGACGAGCAGGAGCCAGAACCAACAGTCTGCGGTAGCTCTCCAGGGCCTGCTCGTAGCGGCCGACCTCCAGGGCGCTTTCCGCCAGGGCGCGCAGTTCGTCAAACTCGGCGCGCCGACGATCGAGTTCCTCTTCAGCCGGCTTCAGGTGTTCGGGCAGGAGAGCGGCTTCGCGGGCCTGGCGGGCCAGGGCCTCGGCCTCGGCGTAGCGGCCCTTGCCGGTAAGTTCGCGGATGCGACCATCGTAGGCCTGTCGGAGCAGAGCAAGAAGTTCCGGATCGTCCGGGCTGTGTTTGCGCGCGGCGTCGAGGCATTCCAGGGCCCGGGCGTAGCGGTGATGGCGGAGGCAGTCTTCGGCCAGGCCACGCAGCCCGTCGGCCTCCGTCTCCCGCTCGATACCGGCCACGTCGGCCGCCGGTATGGTGAGCAGACTGCGGAGAGTCCTGAGGACGACGGACTCTGCGTCTTCGCTCACCACCTCGCCTCTGAGTGTGCTGCCGTTGGTCAGGTGGACCACGTCCGCACGTGCCCCCGGCACCAGCAGCAGCAGTACGACCAGTACCCGCAGCCACAAGCCGTCACTCATGGGTGGAGTATCCTTTGCCAGCAGTGCCCCGCATACGTTCAGGGTATCGGCAAAGGGCTTCCCGGTCAATCCACAGCCCGGCAGGCTTCGACCGCTGTCGACTCTCCGTTGCGGAGCGGGGCGCTGCGGGCTATACTGACTCCGGGCGGTTCGGAGCCTTCACGATTGAGAAAGACACGATTGCGAATTGTGGCTGGCCGGTTCGGTGGTCGGCGTCTGAGCAGCGCGCCCGGCACCAGACCTACGGGCGAGCGCGTACGCGAGGCCATTTTCAGCCGACTGGGCCCCGAGGTCGAGGGGGCCCGGGTGCTCGATCTCTACGCCGGGAGCGGGGCGCTGGGTCTTGAGGCCCTGAGCCGGGGCGCAGAGTCCGTCGTCTTGGTGGAGAACCACGGCCGGGCCGTCGCCGCCATCGAGGCCAACACGAAGGCCTTAGGCGTGGCTGAGGAGGTCCGGTGCCTGAAATGTCACGTCGGTCGGGCGGCTCAAGTGCTGGCCGACCGGGGCGAGGTTTTTGACCTGGTGTTGGCTGACCCGCCCTATGCGGAGTCGGTGGGGCTGGACGAGCACTCCCCAGTGGCCCGAGCCGTCATCGGACTGGCTGAAGCGGGCCGCCTGTCGGCGGAGGCCCTGGTGGTAGTCGAGCACCGTCGGCAGGGAGCCGGCGAGATCACTTGGCCGGGCTTCGAGGCGGAGGCTGAGCGGGACTACGGCGACACCCGCGTCACCTACCTGCGATACCGGGGCGGTGGAGAAGGCGCTCGTGGAGAGGAGTGACCTCGGTGGCTCTGAGAAGGCGCTACAAGTATCTGGAGCCGGAAGCGGCGAGCCGACTGCGCAACCTCAACCTGGTCGCCCGCTCGGTGGTTGAGGGGTTTGTGAGCGGGCTTCACCGCAGTCCCTACCACGGCTTCAGTGTGGAGTTCGCTGATCATCGGAAATACACCCCCGGGGACAACATCAGAGACCTGGACTGGCGGGCCTGGGCCAAGTCCGACCGCTTCTACATCAAGCGCTACGAAGAGGAAACCAACGTCAATGCCCACCTCCTGCTGGACGTCTCGGCCAGCATGACCTTCCGGTCGCGGGGTCTGAGCAAGTTGGAGTACGCCTGTTTTCTCGCCGCCTCGCTGGCCTACCTGATGGTTCGTCAGCAGGACTCGGTCGGGCTGGTGGTGTTCGCCGACGGTATACAGAAGCGGCTGCCCCCACACAGCAGCACCTTGCACTTGAACGAACTGCTGCGCACACTGGAGACGGTGGAGCCGGTCCCCGAGACCGACATCGCCGCCACCTTCCACCAACTGGCCGAGATGATCAAGCGCCGGGGCCTCATCGTCATCCTGAGCGACCTCCTGGACGAGGAGCGGGAAGTGCTGCGCGCACTTCGCCACTTCCGCCACCGTCGTCACGAGGTCATCATCTTTCACATCCTCGACCCGGCCGAGCGCCGATTCCCCTACAGCCGACTCACCGACTTCATCGACCTGGAGACTGGCTCCCGGCTCCAGGTCGACCCCCGCTTCGTCCGCCAGGACTACCTGAAGCAGATTGAAGCCTTCATCAATACCTACCGACAGGGGGCTACCGAAAGCAACATCGAGTACGTCCTGGCCGACACGGCCACGCCCTACGACCGGTTGCTGCTGGCCTATCTGGCTCGGCGGAGCAAGGTGCACTGATGGGGTTTCCACTGGGTTTCAGCAACGCGCTGTTTCTTATCGGGATTCTGGCCGCGTCCATTCCGCTCATCATCCACCTGATTCACCGCCGTCGGGCTCCGAAGGTGTTCTTTAGCGCCCTGCGGTTCCTTTTCGTCTCCAGTCGGCGCACGGCCCGCCGACGACGGCTTCACAACCTGCTCATCCTGCTCCTGCGGATGGCGATGCTCGCCGTTATCGCGCTGGCCTGCGCCGGGCCCTTCCTCAAGTCGGGGGCGTTCGGCGCCGGGGCAGACGGTGGAGCAGTGGCCATCGTGCTGGACAACTCCTTGAGCATGAGCGCTCGGGAGGGGGCCACCACCCGTTATGAGGCGGCCAGAGAGGCGGCGCAGATGATCCTCGGTGACCTGGGCGACCGCGACCTCTGCGTGGTGCTGCTGGCCGTCAGCGGCCCCGAGGACGAGCCCGCTCATTTCACCAACGACATCGAGGCTCTCCGCCACAGAATCGCCACCAGCGAGCCCACTGCGGCCGCCGCCGACCTGGTTCGCACCATTGCCCAGGCCGGACGTCTGCTCGGGGACGTGGGCTTTGTCCGTCGGGAGGTCTATGTGCTGACCGACATGCAGGCCCGCTCCTGGCAAGGTGCCATCACCGAGGCGGCCGGGGAGGAGCCAGCCCTTCCGGTCGTGGTACTGGACTGCTCGCAGACCGAGGTGCGTAACCTGGCCCTGGGGGAAGTGGCGGTGGTGGCCCGGTCCATGGTGGTCGGCGCTCCGCTGACCGTGCAGGCCGTCGTCCGCAACGGCAGCCCCCGCAACGAGCAGGAGGTCGTCGAACTGTTCGTCGGTGAGGAAAAGCGCGGGAGTCGTTCCGTCATCCTCGCCCCCTACGAAGAGAAGCCCGTCCAGTTTACCTTCAGCCTGGAGCAACCCGGGTCCTTCTGGGGACGACTGCGCCTGCGGGGCGACGACCTTCCCGGGGACGACGTGGCTTACTTCACCGTGCGGATCTCCGGGGCCGTACCGGTGCTGTTGGTCAAGGAGGTCGTCCACCCCATCGAGTTCCTGGACGACACCTTCTTCCTCTCCCGGGCGCTCAATCCCTTCGCCGGGGAGACGGTGGCCTCACCCACGGGCATCGACCCGGAGGAGGCGACGCTGCC
>CBDVDV010000206.1:0-6092 GCA_965372835.1 uncultured bacterium
TACCTCCTCACCATCGGCAAGAAGAGGGTCCTCTTCAGCGGGGACACTGCTATCGGCGACCAAGGCCGGACCAAAGGCTGCATCGGCTGGCTGGACGTGCACTGGGGGAGCGACATCCCCACCTTCTCCCGGACGCTCAGTCGACTGTGCCGTCGGCGGATCGACCTGCTCTGTCCGGGCCACGGACTTCCCATCAAGGGGAGACACCGTGTCGCCCGGTCGCTTCGCCACTGCCGGCAGCGCCTGGAGCGGTTCCGCCGATTCCCCCAACTCGGCTCCATGCTCCCTCTGCAGCCATAGCGGGGCGGCGACAAACGCCCGATGAGAAAACGGAGAGGAGATCCCGGCGCAAGAGCCTTGACGAGAGGCCTGGAGAAGGCATAAGAGGAAGCTGATTGCTCGACGAAGTTTCGGCTCCCGCGTACGCTGGTGGAGGTCGCTTCTGCCACCGCCACGGGGCCGAGGCAGGCCAACTGACGGCGGAAGGAAGAACCCGGATGACACCAGGACCGACGACAGGCTGGACGGTGCTGGCTCTGCCGGTCATCGCTATGGCCTTCGCGACGATTGCGGCGGCGGCACCGGCCGACGAAATCACGTTTGTGGTGAAGGACCGAGCCCTCCACAGCATTGACCCTCGACTGTTCGGCCAGTTCATGGAGAGGCCAAGTTGGGGCCGCGAGATCGGCCCGGAAGCGGCGCTGGTCCCGGGGACCCACCGGCTTCAACCTGAGGTCATCAGGCTCCTGCAAGAGATGAGCATCCCCATCCTCCGCTTTCCCGGGGGGACGGACGTGGACTTCCTCGACTGGCAGGACATGATCGACAATGTGCCCGGGCGAGACGGCGAGCGTCCCGTCAGCACCGGGCACAGAGGCGACAGGGTGACGAACAACTTCGGCTACGACGAGTTCCTGCACGTGTGTGAGGACCTGGGCGCGGAAGCCATCGTGGTGGTCAACCTGGGCGACGCGCTCCTGAAGAAGAAGCCCGTGGACGAGGCGGCTATGCACGCAGCGTCCCTGGTCGCCTACTGCAACGCAGCGGTCGGCGCCGACCTGCCTGAGGGCCTAGCTGACTGGCCCGCGCTGCGGGCGAGGAACGGTCGGAAAGAGCCCTACGCCGTGAAGTACTTCCAGATCGGCAACGAGACGTGGGCCTTCCTGAACCAGATGAGAAAAGTCTCTCGCGAGGGCTCCGAAGACACGTACGTCGAGTGCCTGGTCGCATATGTCGAAGCCATGCGCGCCGTCGATCCGTCCATCCGGATCATCATCGACGATCTGTCAGGCGTCTCGGAACGGGTACGGGAGCGACTGGGAACCAAGGTCCAGTACCTCGCCGTGCACAACTATTTCCCCTGGGGCATCAGCAAGGTGACACGGGACGGTGAGGATGTGCCCATCGGGAGTCTCACAGCTGCCGACATCTGGTACGCCTGGGTCGCCACGCCTCGGATGGACGAAAGTGGTCGGTCAAGCTATGGTGCGGAGGCCTTCCCAAGGGCCCGGGAACTGGGCTACAAGGTGGCCTTCACGGAGTGGAACTGGAACGGGTGGTGGCAGCATCGAGGTCCCAGGCCGGCTTTGGATTCGAGTTTCGCCAAGGGCGTGGGTGCAGCAGGCTTCCTTCACGCCTTGATGCGGTCCGGAGACATCGTCCAGATTGGCTGCCAGTCCATGCTGGTCGGCAACCGCTGGGGCATCACGGCCATACGAGTGGACCCCAAGGGTCAGGTACCTCCCTATTACATGCCCACCGGCCAGGTCACCGCATTCTACTCCAAGTACCACGGGGACAACCTGCTCTCCGTAGAGGCTGCAAATGTCCCTACGTACGAGCAGCCGTACCGACTGGGAGGAACGAGCGCGAAGAAGAAGGTTGTCTACGTCGACGCCTTGGCGACGGCCAGCGACAAGGCCGTCTACTTCCACGCCATCAACCGTCACTTCGACGAGCCGATGGAAGTGAGAATCGACCTGTCCGCCTTTGGCAGCCTCGAAGGCAACGCCGTTCATCACGTGTTCGAAGGCAGGCTCAACGACAGACCCAGGGCGGGCGAGCCCCGGCAGATCGGGCGGATCAGGCACGAGCAGATTCGCTTCGAGGGGACAACCTTCGAGGTGACGTTTCCGCCCCGGACTGTGTCCTGCATCGAAATCATGCGGAAGTAAGGGAACTCCCGTCGTCACCGTCAGAAGGGCCCGGAGCGCTTCCGCCGATTCCCCCAACTTGGCTCCATGCTCCCTTTGCAGCCATGACGGCTACCGTAACTCGGGAGCCACAGAGGACGCAGACCCACAGCGAAGAAAAAATGTAAGGGGCGCTACTCCCCTGCTCGGCTGACGGTCCAGGGGATGTCGTCAGGGCCGTCGGCGCCAGGGGTTCGTGGTGTGCCAGCGTCGTCCTTGCCGTTGGGACCCACGCTGTAGAGCAGGTAGCCCTCCTCTCGCCTGACGTAGTGAAACGCATCCCCACTGAAAGGGTCCACGGGCACTTCGTCCAGATGAGTGAGTTTCAAACCGTCCAGGCCGTCGGGATACGAGCCGGTGGCTCGACGGTGCATCTCCAGTTCGATGCCGAAAGCCATCTGCCTCAAGTTCGCTTGCCTGTGTGCGCGAACGCTCAGCACCCTGGTCATAGTCGGCAGCAGCCCCGCCGTGAGAGGAAGGTTCTGGGCGTTATAGAGATCGAGTTGTGCGGCTAACTCCTCACGCTGCTCAGTTGTCTCGTAATAGGGCTCGTCCCCCAGCGAGATGATCCTTACAAACAACCCAGCCAGGGCCCGCCACTCACGCTGAACCCAGGTCCTGGACGAGCGGTGGGCCATGGCCGCCTCTAAGTACCCATCCTTCCACTCCTCAATGTGATCTATGTGGTGATCCAGCCACTTCCATTTTACAGTCCGCTCATGTCTGAGCGCCTCGATGAGGCGGTCCGCATCACCCAGCCGTCTTACACTCGCGGCCAGGGGCTTTAAATCAAGGTGTTCGACCCCAGCGCAGTCAAGGACCTGCTGCAACGAGGACCGCGCCCCGTCAATGAGAGCGCCCTCCAGCAAATACTCAGCCAGCGTGTCACCCTGTCCGAGCTGCTCGGCCATACGCAGGTGAACCAGGCATCTCTCGAAGGCCGCCTCGGGCTCTCCTTCCTGCACGTGAAGCCACACCGAATCGGCGAGCAGCACCGACAACTGCCCGAGCGCCCGGAGGTGAGGGTACTGGTATTCGACCCCCGTGTAGCGCTGGAGGAACTGGCATTTCTCCATGGCTGCTGCCTGGTTGGCCCGGGCGATGGCCAGTTCGTTCTGCTCAACCCAGGTGCGGACGACGGCCACGTCCTCGCGCGTCCTGTCCTCGAGGTGCTTGGCTTGAAGTTCCATGACCTTTTTGTCGGGCTCGACGTACGCGGCGAAGGCCTGGCGGTAGATGGTGGCTGCGTTCTCTTCGGGGGGGATCGCTTCGAGGGCTCCGCCCTCGAGTGTGACGGGCTCGCTTTGGGCCTTGGGCGCACCAACCTGGGACTCCTCCTGCGGACCACTCGGCGCCTGCCGCTCACCACGCCTCACCGGGGCGCCCACTGACCACGCAATATCGTCAAGCTCTCGCACTCGCCCTTCGATCCACTCCCCGGTTTCCGGGTCCTCACGGTCAGGAACCCACTCCGACCCTCGTTCCCCGTCGTCATCCACTCCGTTCTCACCCAGACTGTAGAGCAGGTAGCCCTCACCTTCTTTCCGGTACCTGAAGGGCTTGCCACTGCAGGGGTCTACGGGCGCTTCGTCCAGATGAGTGAGTTTCAAATCGTCCAGCGTATCGGGATACGAGCCTGCCGCCCGACGGTGCATCTCCAGTTCAACGCCCAAGGCCATCTGGGCAAGCCAGGTCTGTCGCTCGGCCTGTCTCAACAGGGTCCGCACAAGGCCGGGCATGAGCATCCTGGTCAAAGGAAGTTTGCGGAACAGCAGGCCTTTCCTTATCCACACATCCAGGTTTTGCCGTTCCGCCGCGGTCTGATACCAGGGCTTAGCGGCCAAGGCGACGAGTTTCTCCACTCCTTCGATCGTGGCAATTCCTTCGCTATCAAGCCAGGTCCGCAGCGTTCCCGGGGTCTTGAGGGCCTCTGCCTGCTGCGCATCCAAGCCAAGGTCTTCAGGGCGAATCATTGCATCCAAAACGAAGACACACTCGCCTCTGAACACTTCGGTCAGGCGATCTGCGGTGGAGAGCTGCTCCAAGGCTTGTGCGACCGGTCCCAAATCAAGGCCTTCGGCCTCAGGAGAGCCGAGCACACTTTGCAGGGACACACGAGCGTAGCTGACGAGGGCATGTCCCACGAGATATTCGATCAGCTCCTTCTCCGAGCCGAGATGTTCGACCAGACGGAGTTGCACCCAACCCTCCTCAAGGGCGGTCTTCGGCAGGCCATCTTCGAGATGGAGGATGACCGAGTTGAGGAGAAGCCGCGCCATGTTCCGCATCCCGGGCAGGTGTGGCAACTTCTGGTCGTAGCCGGTGTACTTGTCAAGAAACTGACACTTTTCCACGGCGGCGGCTCGTTTGGCCAAGGCGATGGCGCGTTGGTTCTCCTCCACCCAGGCGCGCACCTCTGCCAGGTCCTCGGCGGTCCAGTCCTCGAAGTCCTTGGATTGAACTTCCTCGACCTGTTCGTTAGGTTCGACGTAAGCCTCGAAGGCCTGGCGGTAGATGGTGGCTGCGTTCTCTTCAGGAGGGATGGGCTCGGGGGTGAGGTCTGCCAGCGTCACGGGCTCACCCTTGGCCTTCAAAGCATCAAGCCGGGCCTGGACTTCGTGGCCGTAACCAGGCGCCTGCTCACCCCAGACCGGCGCCGCACAAAGCACGACCGCCACTGCGGAGACTGCCACGCGAACCCAGGCGACGACAGTGTTGCCCGAACTCATTCCTCTCTCCTCAACTCCCTCGGCCAGTTGACAGCCCAGACGATATCGTCAAAGCCCTGATCCCTGTCGTACTTGCCCCCGTCGTCCTTCGCGTTGGGACCGAGGCTGTAAAGGGCGTACCCGGCTTCCTTTCTCTTATACACAAAGGGCCGGCCGCTGAAGGGATCCACCGGCAGCTTAGGAAGGTAGTGAAGTCTTAGCTCAGTCAAGGCCTCGGGATAGGCACCAGTCGACCGGCGATGTTCCTCAAGCTCTACAGCAACAAGCACCTGGAGCAATGCCGTCCGCAGTTGTGCTTGAGTCCGTATTGATGAAGCAGCTGCCGGAAGGAGCATTGCCGTGAGCGGATAGGATTCTTCGAGAAAGAACATGCCCACCTCCGACCTTTCCAGGTCACTCGCTATTTCGAAGAAAGGTCTCTCAGCAAGGGGAAGGATTGCCCCGTACGTATCAAGGATGTTAATCCTTTCCGAATCCAGCCAATCTGGCCGCTTTGGTGCTTCCGATTCTTCAAGCATGACCACACTCATCATTTCTTCCTTCGGGCGAGCAAGCAGGTCGAGGTTCAGAGCCCGATGCGCCTGCAGCGCGCTCCGTATGCTGGCGTTTTCGAGTGCGCACTCCAACGTGGCGACTACCTTCTCGTAACTGCCCTGATGCAGCTGGGCCTGCGGCAAAACATCCCGAAGCGGCAAGAGCGAACTGCGGAGCAGATGAGACTGAACCGCGTAAGCGAAAAGCATCCTTCCTTGCCCCACGTGCTTAGCAAGGCGAACTCCCGCGAGGCAGTCCTCCAACGCCAGTACTGCTCGCCCGTCCTGGTTAAGCAGCGAGGCAGAAGACCTCAGAAGCCAACCCATGTTGCGCACCTGGGCCAGATGGGGCAACTTCTGCTCGTAGCCCAAGTCGCGCTCGATGAATTGGCACTTCTCAACAGCCGACGCCTGTCGAAGGAGGTCCAACGTCTTTTGATTCTTCTCCAGCCACCTACGAACCTTGGCCGCCTCCTCGGCTGGCCACTCTTCCTTGCACCGGAGTCCTTCGACCTCTTCGTCGGGTTCGACGTAGGCGGCGAAAGCCTTCAGGTAGATGGTGGCTGCGTTCTCTTCGGGAGGAATGGGCTCGGGGGTGAGGTCTGCCAGCGTCACGGGCTCACCCTTGGCCTTCAAAG
>CBDVDV010000207.1:0-6092 GCA_965372835.1 uncultured bacterium
GCGCTGGCTGCGTTTGCGCTCTTTCGCCTTCTGGATATCGCCAAGCCTCCGCCGGTCAAGCAGGCGGAAACTCTCTTGGGCTCCGGAGGCATCATGCTCGACGACTTGGTGGCCGGAATCCTGGCCAACGTGGTGGTCAGGCTGGTGTGGCTTGTGGCTGGGTAGTGGGGCCTGCGGGGGGATGGTACAGCCCGCCGTACGGCGGGTAGGATGGGTCTCGTCCCCAACTCTCAGTGGGGGCCGACATTCTTGTCGGCCTGGCCGCTCAGGCAAGAATGTCTGACCTCCCGCAGGACAAAGCGAGGGGGTAGCCGTGGGCGAGGTGGTGCTGTACTTCGGTCCCGCAGGTTGCGGGAGGACCCGCCTGGTCCTTGCGCGCTTTGCCGAGGCACTGGCTGCTAGCGACCCAGCCGACCTCCTCTGGGATTCCGGCTTCCGCTTCCTCTTCCTCACTGCCGATGCGGGCCAGGCCCGCGCTGTGCGCAGTGCGCTGCTGGCTGATCCGAACGTCAGCGGACTGGTCGGCCCCACGGTGCTAACTTTCGGCGGGCTTTACGACCAGATTCTGCGTCTGGCGGGTCGGCCGACGCCTCGCGTGCTGTCTGACGTCGCTCGTCTGCGGTTGCTTCGCCGCGTGCTGGAAGAACTCTCTGAAGGAGGCGGCCTCAGCCTCTTCGCGGATTCAGGTCGAGGGGAAGTGGCGGAGGGCGCGGGGACGCCGATGTTTGCCAGGCCCGGCTTCGTCACGGCCCTCGACGGATTCATCCAGGAACTCAAACAGGGGGCCAAGGAGCCTGCCGACTTCAGCCGAGCCCTGGACTCCTTCGGCCGGGACGACCGGAGCCGCGATCTGGAAGCGGTCTACGAGCGCTACCAGCATCGGCTCACCGAGCACGGTCTCTATGACCGGGCCGGGCTTTCCTGGTATGCCCGCGATCTGCTCGGCGAGGCTGCGGACGGCTTCTCTGCCTTGGAACTCCTGGTCGTAGACGGCTTCGTCACCTTCACACCTACCCAGATGGCCATCCTCAAGAGACTTGCCGGCTGCGCTCAAGCGACACTTCTGACCCTCACTTACGAGGAGGATCCGGACCGCAGTGAACTCTACCACCACACCGCGCGCACCTACGCTCTTGTGCGCGACGAACTGGGCGCCGATCCCCACCCGTTGCCCCCCGCTCCCGACCGGCTCCCCACCCTGACCCACATCGAACGTAACCTTTTCCGATGGGAAGGCGTGAACCCCAGCGAACCGGACCCCGAGCAGATTCAAGTCCTGGAGGCCCCCGGCGATTGGCGGGAAGCATTGGAGGTGGCGCGGGAGATCAAGCGCCTCGTTAGCAGCGGATACTGCCGGCCCGCGGACGTTCTCATCCTCTGCCGCTCCCGTGAGCGTCACGGGTCACTGCTGGCCCGGGGGTGCGCCCGGCTGGGTGTGCCGCTGCGGGCGGGGCCGTATCGCAGCCTGTTTCAGGCGCCCGCGGTGGCCGTCTTTGTGAAGGCGCTTCGGGTGGCCGTGGGAGACTGGCCGAGAGCATTGGTGTGTGATGTTTTGTCCTCTCCCTACCTGACTCTGGCAAAGCAGGGAGAAGAAGGGGATGTAGACGTTGGCGCCCTGGCGGCCAGGGCCTTCATCGTGGGCGGCCGCGGGGAGTGGATGAGCCGTCTGGAGCGACTGCGGGAGACGCTGGCCGGGGAGGCCCGGGAGTTTGACGACGTTGAGTTGCCTCCGGAGCGGGTTGGTGCGGTGCGGCGAAGGTACGAGCAGGATGCTCAAGAGTGCGCGGCGGTTTTCGACCGGGCCTCGGCCCTGGCGTCGGCTCTGGATGTACTGCCTGAGCAGGGCTCGATGGGCGAGTTCGTCGCGGCGACGACGGAACTTATCGGCCGACTGGGGCTCTGCGAGGGCGCGATGGGCCAGGACGAAGAGCAGGCCTGCCGGGACCTCATTGCCCTGGGCCGGATGGAGGAAGTCCTGGCCGAGTTGGCTGAGTCGTTGCCGCCCAGCGACGCTCGCATGAGCCGGGCGGAGTTCGTGCAGGAGTTGCGTCTGTCACTTTCAGAGGTCCTGCTTGAGGAGGGGGCCAGCTCCAGTGACGCAGTCAAGCTGATGGAAGTGCACGAGGCCCGGGGGCACAACGCCCCGGTGGTCTTCGTGGTGGGGTTGGTGGAGGGGGTGTTCCCCACGGGCGTGAGCACTCGTCCCTTTTACGGGGAGGCGGAACGACAGCGACTCAACGAGTTCGGCCTCGGTCTCGAACAGCAGCAGGACATTCAGTGCCGGGAAATGCTCCTCTTTTACACCGCGGTCAGCCGGGCCACCAGACGTCTCTACCTCACCTACCCGGCTACCGACAGCCGGGGCAAGACCCAGTTGCGCTCCCACTTCGTCGATGAGATCGAAGAACTGTTGGCAAGGCCGCAGATCTGCCGGCGATCCGTCAGGCTCTCGGACTGGCCCCCCGCTCTGTCGCGGGTAGCAGGCGAGGGTGAACTCCTCGAGTGCTGGGCGGCGGGGGTGGCCGAGCGACCGGGTCAACTCTCGGCCGAACTGGCTGCCGGGGCTGCCGCGTTGGCCCAGCGGGGCCGGGATCGGCTGCAGGCGGTGTGTGAGGGAGCAGCGCAACTGCGCCAGCGTGAAGGACCGGATTCGCTCGACGCCTATGACGGTGTTCTCACCGGAGAACGGACGAAGCGACTGCTTGCCGAGGAGTTCGGCCCCGGCCGGCTCTACAGCGCCAGCCAGTTCGACCAATACGCACGGTGTCCGTTCCAGTTCTTCCTCTCCTACCTGGTTGGGCTGGAGCCCGCCCAGGCGCTGCCCGAGCGGCTGGAGCCAACCGACGTGGGCAGCCTTTGTCATCGGGCCCTGGCCCGGGTGCACCGGCGGTGCGCAGCGGCGGGGAAAACGGTCTGGGACGACCTCGAGTCCACCGAACGCGCGCTCGATGAGGAACTGGAGCGTCTCTTCGGCGAACGCCTGCTTGAGCAACTCGGTTTGAGCCAGGCCCTGGCGGATGTGTACCGGAACGAGGTGCGGGAGTTGCTGACGTCGGTGCTCAGAGAACATCCGGAGGCCGATGGCTTCGGCGACCTCATACCTCGACACTTCGAGTTGTCCTTTGGAGGAGCCCGCCACGGCGACGTTGACCCCGCCTCCCGCGACGAACCTTTGGTGCTGGAGCTTGGAGGTGAGCGGGTGCTGGTGCGGGGACGCATCGACCGGGTGGACGTGAGCGAGGGGGAGCCCAGGCGCTACGGCGTCCTGGACTACAAGTTGGGGCAGTGTGCCCGGGCGTCCGCTCTCAGGCAGGGCAAACACACCCAGTTGGCCCTCTATGTCGCTGCGTGTGAAGAGTTGTTCTTCCCGGGGGCAACCTGTGAGGTGGCCGGCTTCCTCAGCCTTTCGCGGGCAGAACTCATTCAGCCCATCCGGACCATGCCACCGACACGCAAAACGCAGTGGATGCCTCCCGGCGAAGCTCGTCAATATCTCCGCCACTACCTCGCCGCATACGTCCGGGCCATGCGGCGAGGGCTTTTCCCGCCGGCGCCTGTGGACGACCACACCTGCGTCACGTGTCCGTTCGCTGCGTGCTGCCGGCACGAGCCGACCCGCATCGAACGCAAACTGGGGCCTGGGGGACGCGACCAACTGCTCGGGCTCGAGCCACCCCAGAGGGAAGAGGCAAGCGGATGAAACCGACTCAAGCCCAAGGTCGCGCTATCGAGACCACCGAGCGCAACCTCATCCTGCGGGCGGGGGCAGGCACGGGAAAGACACTCGTCCTGGTGGAACACTTTCTCTTCCTGCTCAAGCGGCGCCTGGCCACGCCGACCGAGGTCGCCGCCATCACCTATACCGAGAAGGCGGCCAACGAACTGAAGCTGCGCCTGCGGCGGGGAGCGCTCGAGCGGGAGCGCTCGGCCGCGACTGTGGAAGAGCGGCGATACTGGCGGCGGTGTCGCCTGGACGTGGAGCGGGCCTGCATCGGGACCTTTCACGCCTTCTGCGCGCGGCTGCTGCGGGAGCGGGCGCTGCGCGCCGGCCTGGACCCCAACTTTGCCGTCTTGGAGGAGGCGGCGGCCCTGATCCTGCGCCGACGCGCGGTTCAGGAGACGCTCCCCGGCTGGGTTGAGCAGCAGGGGGCGACGGCCCTGGCCGAACTCTTGGGAGCCTTCGAGTTCAGTCGCTTGGAAGACCTGCTGACGATAATGCTTCAGCGGCCGGAAGTGTGCGAGTCGGCGGCCCTTCGATTCAGCGAGCAGGACCCGGAGGAGATGTGCCGGTGGTGGGAAGGCCGCCGACAGCGCATCCAGAAGCAGATACTGGAGGCGCTGGTAAATGACCCGCGCTGGCCGGCCTGTCTCCAGGAACTCTCACAATACCAGGCGGCCGACCCTCACGACAAGGCGGAGCAGAACCGAAAGCGCATCCTTGCGCTCGCCCCTGGAGTGCTGACGGCCGAGGACCCTGGGGCGACGCTGCTCAGGCTGCGTCAGGCGTGCAACCGCGGGGTCGGCTCGCGCAAAAACTGGCCCGAGGGCGACCTGCACCGGGTGAAGGAGTTGTTCCGCATCTTGAGGGATGAGGTGTTGAAGGAGCAGCAGGACGCGCTCTCGTCCGTGCAGCCGACGGGTCTGGAGGAGAGGGCGGCGCTGGGGCTTCGGGCATTGGGTCGGCTGTACCTGGCGCTGCGGGACCGTTACCGCCGACTCAAAGACGAGGAAGGGGCGCTGGATTTTGACGACCTGCTCCTTCGCGCCCGCGACCTCCTTCGTGACGACCGCCTGGTGCGCTCCTACTACCAGCGCCACCTCCGCTATCTCCTGGTGGACGAGTTCCAGGACAACGCCCAACTGGAACGGGAGATACTGTTCTTCCTGGCGGAAGGCGGGGCGCGGGCCGCTAAGTGGGACGAGGTCGAACTCGTCTCCGGGAAACTCTTCATCGTCGGTGACGACAAGCAGTCCATCTATCGCTTCCGCGGAGCCGACGTGACCGTCTTCAACGACACGGCTCGCCGGCTGGCCTCGCCAGACCACGACGACACCCTCCAGGAGAGTTTTCGCTCCACCCCGGCTCTCATCGAGTTCCTGAACGCGCTCTTCTCGTCGGTGATGGGTGAGGCGGAGCGGGCGGAACTGTTCCAGAGCAGTCACGTCCCCCTGGTCGCCCACCGGGGACCGGTTCCGGGTGCCCGCGGAGTGGGCGGGGAGCCCGCTGTGGAGGTGCTCGCTGTCCCCGTCGACGGAAGGGAAACCTTGCACGAGGCCCGGCAGCGGGAAGCGCGAGCCCTGGCCGCGCGCCTGCGCGAACTCACCGAAAGCGTCCCGGTGGTCGTTGACGATAAGACGGCGGAACTGCGCCCGGCTCGGCTTTCCGAAGTAGCGGTGCTTTTCCGAGCCCTTTCGGAGGTGGAACTCTACGAGCGGGCGCTGCGGGAGGCGGGCCTCCCTTATCACCTCATTGGGGGCACCGAGTACTACCAGCGGGTGGAGGTGCGCGCGGTGGTCTCGGCGCTGCGCGCGGCGCTGTCACCGGCCGACGAAACCGCGCTCGCCGGCTGGCTCCGCTCACCCATGTGCGGGCTGAGTGACGAGGCCCTGTGGCTGCTGGCTCGTGAGGACGGGCTTCGGCGGGGGTTGGAGCGGGCCGGGGAACTCCTGTCCGAGCATCCCGAGGCCGACCGGGCCCTGCGGGCCCGGGAGGTGCTCGTCGGTCTGCGCTCGGAAGTGGGCCGACTGAGCGTGAGCGAGGTGCTGGAGCACCTGTTCAGCAAAACCGGTTACTTGGCGACGGTGCAGGCTTCCTTTGCCGGGCGACAACAGCGGGCCAACCTGGAGCAACTGCTGGAACTGGCCCGGGGGCTGGAGGGGTCCGGTCGGGTGAGTCTGCGCGAGTTCGTGCAACTGATGGAGGAACTCGCCGTGCGCGGCCCGCGTGACGAGCCGGCAGCCACCATCGAGGAGGCCGGTGAAGCCATTCGGCTGATGACCATCCACCAAGCCAAGGGGCTGGAGTTCCCCATCGGGTGCGTCGCCGACCTGGGTCGGGGTCAGGGGGGCAGGCGCAGGCCGTGGCTCATCCC
>CBDVDV010000208.1:0-6090 GCA_965372835.1 uncultured bacterium
CAGCAATGCTGTCGCGCTCCCTTTCACAGTCGCCCTCCTGTCAGAACCGCGCTCCCCATAGTAAGTACGGCCAACCGTGTGCTCCCCAAAGGGAAAAGTGGCGGGAGTGGGAGGGAATCGAACCCATCCCGGGGCCTTTTACAGCCCCACACCGGATTTGAAGTCCGGGAGGCCCACCAGGCGCCTATCCACTCCCGCATGCATCCGTATCAGCGGGCCTGCGCTCCCCAAGCCGCCATCTCTATAGTGGACTAAACGTTCGCTACCGTCAAGCCAAAAGCCCACCCTCGCCGTCCTGCTCAACCACTACAAAGCGGTCTTCTTTGGCCGTCACCTCTCCGATGCAGGCGGCCTCGATCCCACGCTCGGTCAGCCTGCCCACGAGTTCTTCCGCCCGCTTCGCGAGCATGCTGATGAGCAGCCCTCCCGAAGTCTGGGGGTCGAAGCAGATGGCCCGGAGGACCTCGGAGACACCCTCAGCCACGGCGACCTTATCGCCGCACAGTTGCAGGTTATCCACCTGGCCCATGGTCTGACCCAGTTCATCAGCGAGTGGCTCGAGCCCTTCGATGAGAGGAAGTTGGGCCGCTTCGATGTGTATGGTGACGTTGCTGGCTTCGGCCATCTCCAGGGCGTGGCCGCAGAGCCCGTAACCGGTGATGTCGGTGGCGGCGTGGGCTCCCAGTTCGACCATGGCTTCGGACGCTTCACGGTTCAGTTGCTTCATCACCGCCGTCGCTCGCTCGACCGTATCCTCGGGGGCCAGTTGGCCGTGTATGCCGTAGGAGATGATTCCCGAACCCAGCGGCTTAGTCAGCACCAAAAGGTCACCGGGCTTGGCATCGGCGTTGGTGACGATGTGGTCGGGGTGTATGAGCCCGGTGATGGCGGCGCCGTAGAAGAGGTCCTGAGAGTACATGGAGTGACCGCCCACCACTGCCACGCCGGCTTGTTCGAAGGCGTCCTGGCCGCCTCGCAGCAGCGCCGTGATCGCCTCGACGGGCAGTGCCATCCTGGGCCAGGCCACCAGGTTCAGGGCGCAGAGCGGCCGTCCGCCCATGGCGTAGCAATCGCTCAGACAGTTGGCGGCAACGATCTGACCACAGTCGTAGGGGTCGTCCACCACGGGCGAGAAGAAGTCCGCGGTCTGGACCAGGGCCACGTCGTCGCTCAGCCGATACACCCCGGCATCGTCCAGGGTGGACTGCCCGGCCAGGACGTTCTCATCGAGAATCTCAGGAAGTAGTGAGAGAACCTGCCTCAGGTCTCCGCCGGCGACCTTGCTCGCTCACCCAGGGCACTTGACGAACGTCGTCAAGCGCACACGCTCGTCGACCACGGCCTTCACCTCCTCTCGCGCTCAGAAAGGTCCGGACCTCAGCCCTGGGCGCCGGTGCTCACTGCCGAACCCAGGGCCTCCACAATCTCCTTGATCTCCCCTGAGGCCACGGTGCGCAGGTCGAAGAGCACGCGGTCGTCCTTGATGCGGGTGAAGACAGGTGGCTCGTCCAGCCGCAACCTCCGGGCCAGTTCGTCGGGCGACAGCGAGGGGACGCTCACGGCCACCGCTTTGGTCGGTATGTCGTGGGTGGGAAGCGAACCACTGCCCAGTTGCGAGGACTCGTTCACCACCGAGACCTCCGCCGACCCCACCTGGGAGCGAACGGCGCGGGCGAGCCGACGGGCCCGCCGCGCGATCGACTCGACCGGCTCCGTCATCATCCTGATGGTCGGATGTTCGGCCAGGAGTCGCTCCTCGTCCAAGAAGAGCCGGAGCGTGGCTTCCAGGGCCACCAACGTCAGTTTGCCCACCCGCACCATGCGGGCCATCGGATGCTTGCGCAGCCGGTCCACGTACTCCTGCTTGCCCAGGATGATGCCCCCCTGTGGGCCGCCGATGAGTTTGTCGGCACTGAAGGTCACCAGGTCGGCACCGGCCCGCAGACTGTCCTGGACGGTAGGCTCGTAGGGGAGACCGAAACGGCTCAGATCGATGAGGGCCCCAGACCCCAGGTCGTCGATGACGGGCAGGCCGTACCTTTGTCCCAGGGCGGCCAGTTCACCAATGGGAACTTCCGAGGTGAAGCCGTAGATGCGGTAGTTGCTGGGGTGGACGCGAAGCAGTGCCGCGGTCCGCTCGGTGACGGCTGCCTCGTAATCGCGCAAATGCGTGCGGTTGGTGGTGCCCACCTCCACCAGCACGGCGCCGCTCTGCTCCATCACCTCGGGGATACGGAAAGAGCCCCCGATCTCGACCAACTGCCCCCGGGAGACGATTACCTCCCCGTCCTGGGCCAACGCTCGCAGCACCAGAGCCGTGGCCGCGGCGTTGTTGTTGACCACGGTGGCTGCTTCGCAGCCCGTGATCTGCTGCAACAGCCTCTCGACGTACTCTTCCCGGCGGGAGCGCTGAGCCGTCTCCCGGCTCAGTTGCAGGACGCAATAGCGGGCCACTTCCTTCTGGAGGGCGTCCAGCGCGACCCCGGGCAGCGCCGCCCGGCCGAGACCGGTATGCAGGATGATGCCCGTAGCGTTGACGGCTCGGTGAAGCCCCAGCCGGGACACTTCCTCCAGGTATGCAGCCACTCTCTCGGCCAGGGCCTCCGGAGCGAGCGTTGCCTCAACCGGAGCGGGGGTTGCACCGGCGCGAAGGGTCTGGCGCACCTGGGCCAACACCCGGCGGATAGCCTCGACCACGGCCGGGCGCCCGTGGCCCTCAAGCAGCGGCTGAACCGGGTCGGACGCCAAAAGCGCGTCCACTCCGGGCAACTGAGACAGGAGTTGCTGGATATCCATCGATGCCTCCGCGCCACGTCTCCAAGGCTCTGCTTCCCCCCGTTGTTTGTACCCCCGAAGAGCGGCCAGGGTCAAGCGAAAAGGCGGGTCACCGAGAAGCGTTTCTCTTGTCATGAGCACACCTCACTGGTATGATGCGAGGAGATCCACGATGACCTCTCTGGAAGGAGCATCGCCGGTGGGTGGTGGGGTCTCCGACCTCTTCGATTCAGAGCCCGAAACCATCAACGTGATGGTGGGAACGGCCGGGCACATCGACCACGGCAAGACCGAACTGGTCAGACTGCTCACGGGCTGTGAGACCGATACCCTGCGCGAAGAAAAAGAGCGGGGTATGAGCATCGACCTGGGCTTCGCTCCCTGTGTGCTGGCCACCGGCGCGCGGGTGGGCATCGTGGACGTTCCCGGTCACGAGAAGTTTATCCGCAACATGGTCGCCGGGGCCACGGGTATCGACATGGTGCTCCTGGTGGTGGCCGCCGACGATGGGGTGATGCCTCAGACGCGGGAGCACCTGGCCCTGGTGGAACTGCTCGGTGTGACCAAGGGCTTGACCGCGGTCACCAAGATCGACCGCGTGGATGCAGAGCGCCGGGCCGCCGTCATCGCTGAAGTAAAGCAATTCCTCCAGGGCACCTTCTTAGCCCGGGCCCCGGTCGTGGGTGTATCGCCCATCACCGGCGAGGGCTTCGACGACTTCTATAACGCGCTCAACGCCGTCATCCAGCAGGTGGAGCCGCGAGCCACGGGGGGCATCTTCCGCCTGCCCGTTGAACGGGTGTTCACCGTGGCCGGCTACGGCACGGTGGCGACGGGCATTCCCACGAGTGGGATGGTGGCCGTGGGCGACAGGCTGGAGCTTGTCCCCCAGGGCCTCAGCGCGCGGGTCCGCGGAATCCAGGTGTACGGGGTCGACGCGGAGGTGTCCCGCGCCGGTCAGTGTACGGCGCTCAACGTCACGGGCGTAGAGGCCGGTGACCTGGGCCGCGGCCGGGTGCTGGCGACGCCGGGCTATCTCTGGCCTGCTCGTTTCATCCGGCTGACGCTGCGACTGCTGGCCGAGGTGCCGGGGGTCTTGCGCACCATGACCCGCGTGCATTTCCACGTCGGGACAGCCGAAGGCTACGGTCGTGTGGTGCTTCTGGGGGCAGATCGGCTGGAGCCGGGCGAGGCCGCCCTGGCCGAGGTGCGTCTTGAGGACGCGGTGGTGGCGGCCCCGGGAGACGCCTACGTCATCCGCGGGTTCTCACCACTAACCACCCTGGGTGGCGGCACGGTGCTCGAGGTCACCGAGAGCAAGGCCAGACGGAAGCGGCCCTGGATACTCGATGACCTGAAGCGGCGAGAGCAAGCCCTTGGGGAGCCGCTCAGGTGGGTCCAATACGTCGTGGACCACGCCGGTGAGCGGGGCATAAGTTCGCAGGACCTTGGCCGCCAGAGCCTGCTCACCTCGGAACAACAGGCGCAAGTGACCGAGCAACTCTCAGCCGCGGGCAGCATCCGCCTGCTGGCCGGAGGTCGGACCCTGGTCTCCGACGACGGCCTGAAGCAGGCTGGCCAGTCGCTCCGGGAAGCGGTGGCCGGGTTCCACAAAGAGCACCCGTTGGAGGCGGGTGCTGGCCGGGAGCATTTGCTGAAGGCGTTGGGACTTCCCGCCGAAGTACTGGAGGCGGCGGCCGCTCGGCTGGTGGAGGAGGGGGTGCTGGCCGATGAGCATGGACTGCTTCGTCTGGCCGATTTTGAGTTGCCCCTCTCGGCCGCTCAGAAAGACCTGGCTGAAAGGCTGGAGGAGCTTTACCTCGAGCAGGCTTTCTCAGGCCCCAGCCTGAGCGACGCCGCTCGGGCTCTGGGCGCCCCCGAGAAGGACGTGCTGGAACTGGCGAGGCTGCTGGAACAGCAGGGCCGGCTGGTCAGGATGGGCGAAAAGGTGATCCTTCACCGTGAGGGGGTGAAGGGCGCGCGTGAGGTGATCGTGCGTCATCTCGACGACCATGACACCATCCGCGCAGCTGAGTTGCGCGACCTGCTCAGCACCTCTCGGAAATACGCCATCGCGCTGCTGGACCATTTCGACCGGGTCGGGCTGCTGCTCAGGCGAGAAAACGTCCATTACCTGCGGCCCGGTGCTGCTTCAGGACGCGGGAACAAGAACTGAACGAGGAGTTGGGCATGAGACGGGTTATTGGTGTGGCGCTGTTCCTCGTGGGCATTGCCCTGCTGATCTGGGGGGTAGTGTTCCGGCAGTGGCCGCTCACCGTCCCTGGTGTCTCGCAGGATGAGGGAGTGCTCAAGATCAGCGAGGTCAACCTCAACGCTCTCTTCAGCCGCGAGGCCGTGACCCGGACGCCCGAGGGCGGATTCGCCCTGACCTCCGGGGTGGTACAACGGCTGCCCGGCGAGGGCCTGGCCACAGCGGCAGAGGCGGAGAAGGCTGCCGAGGACAGCGACGGCGTCTGCGAGACCTGAGTGGGCGGAATCTGACCGGTCGCGGTGGCCGCGACCAACCAACACGAGTCTGGTTGTGTACTTGTGACCTGCGAAGGGGTTCGGCTTCCCGCCTCCCCGTCCCGAGGTGCCACGGAAGTCCCTTTCAGGACCTCGCCTCAAGTGAAAGGTAGGCCTGTGGGCCGACGTACGGCCAAGCGGAAGAAGTCGAGTCTGCCACGCTGGCGCCTGGCGAGTCAACTGGCGGCGCTGGTGGCCCTCAACCCGGGCTTCTATCGATTCCACGGGCTCTGCCTCCCCGTACTCAACTGCTGGAGCTGCCCGCTGGCTGCCTTCGGATGCCCGGTGGGTGTCATGGGCAAGTACCTGGCCGTCGGCCTCATTCCCCTGATGACCATCGGCACGATGGTACTGGCCGGCGCCGCCTTTGGGAGAC
The DNA here is from genome assembly GCA_965372835.1 of uncultured bacterium. Classification (GTDB taxonomy): domain Bacteria; phylum Planctomycetota; class DG-23; order CBDVDV01; family CBDVDV01; genus CBDVDV01. The sequence continues at coordinate 5,678 of CBDVDV010000208.1, forward strand.
TGCTGTGTGGCTGGGCCTGTCCGTTCGGCCTGCTTCAGGACGGGCTTTTCCGCATTCGGACGCGCAAGTGGGCTTTGCCTGGCTTCTTGCGGTACGGCAAATACGTGTTTCTGGTGGGCAGCGTACTGGTGGTGGGCTGGTTCTTCGGCATGGGTCCCACGCCTGAGCGCACCGGTCCGGAAGACGCCTTCTTCTGCAACTACTGCCCCGCAGGCACACTGGAAGCTGCCATTCCAAGAGTGACGATGCAACACATCCGGACGGCCAAAGAGACTCGGCCCGCGGCCGCCCCGGTGTCCGCGGGCCTTGGTCAAGGTGCAGCCTCTGGGGGACCCGGGACCGCTGAGGGGGCCGCAGCCGTCGGGGATGTCGTCAGCATCAGGGGCGCAGAGGGCAGGAGCCTGACGCGTCGG
>CBDVDV010000209.1:0-6027 GCA_965372835.1 uncultured bacterium
CAGCTCCCTCCGCGTCCCATGGGATTGTAGAGCGCGCCGCGGAGAAATGCAACCGCTGGCGGCGGCCTCGGCGAAGTGCCTACGAGGGGCCGGGTCGTTGACATCGGCGCCAGGGTGTGCCATAGTGCTGCGCCGTACCTCCACGAAGGCTGACCTTCTGGGTGAGAGAGAGGAACAGCATGGGCAAGACGCGCTACACGGTGGCTGGTGTCGGTGGTCGCGGGCTGGGGATGTTCGCCCGGCCGCTGATCAAGGACTTCGCAGACCAGGCCGAGCTGGTGGCCCTCTTCGACAGCAATCCCAGGCGACTGGAGTACGCGTGCAAGGCCCTCGAACGGGACATCCCCATCTTCACCGACTTCGACGAAATGCTCGCAAAGGCGAATCCCGACGCCGTCGTCATCGCCACCAAGGACTCAACCCACGCCGAGTTCATGGTCAAGAGCCTCAAGGCCGACAAGCGGTCCATCTCCGAGAAGCCACTGTGCGTCAACGCCCAGCAGTGCCGGGACATCTGGGCCGCGGCGGAGGCAAGTTCAGCGGAAGGCATCGTGACCCACAACATGCGCTACGGTCCCCTGGCCTCGCAGATGAAGCAACGCGTGGTTGACGGTCAGATCGGCACGCTCTTCCGGATGCACTTCGAGGAGCACCTCGACCGGGTGCACGGAGCCGACTACTTCCGTCGATGGCACCGCCGAAAGAAAGACTCGGGCGGTCTCCTCATCCACAAGGCCAGCCATCACTTTGACTTCCTGAACTGGGTGGCCGACGCGCTGCCGCTCAAAGTCTACGCCCAGGGCGATCTGCGCGTCTACGGGAAGAACAATCCGTTTCGTGGCGAGCGGTGCCATGACTGCCCGCAGGCTGAGAAGTGCAACTACTACGTGGACTACTACGGCAACGAACGCATGCGACAGATGTACTTCGAGGCCGAGTCAATCGACGGCTACCACCGCGACGGCTGCGTCTTCGACGAGGAGATTGACATCGAGGACCAGGTGGCTGCGGTCATCTGGTACGAGAACGATGTGCTCTGCAGTTACACGCTCTGCGCTTACGCGCCCTACGAAGGACATACGATTCACCTGGAAGGACCGCTGGGCCGGCTGGAGTATCAATCGGTCAGCAGCACGGGTTGGCTCCCCGGAGCCAAGAAGTTCAGCGAGAGCCCCAAGTCCATTGGGAGCAGCCTGTGGTTCTACTCTCCCTACGGGACCAGTGAAAAGATCGAGGCGCCCAAGGTTGAGGGCGGTCACGGCGGAAGCGACACGCTGCTTCTGCAAGACCTGTTCGGTGAGCCCACGCCCGACCCGCTCGGCCGACAGGCACCTCTCTGGGAGGGACTCCAGGCTGTGCTGGTCGGTGCTGCGTGCAACGAAAGCATCGCTAGGGGCAAGCCCGTGGATATCCAGGCGCTGCTCAAGGGCTGAAGGGCTTCGCCTCGCACATAAGGAACTCACGATGAATGCGCGCGAGCGCTTTCTTGCTACCATGACCTTCGGCGTACCCGACCGCATCCCCTACCGTTTCGGCGGGCCGAGGGAATCGACCTTGGACGCCTGGTACAAGCAGGGGTTGACTCGGGACCTCGACTTCTATCGCTGGGTGGGCTACGACCACTGGGAGGGGTTGCCCATCGACCTGGGCCCTGTGCCGCCTTTCGAGGAGGTGGTGCTGGAGGAAACGGAGCGCTACAAGGTCTGGATCGACTACCTGGGGGCCAAGCGCATCGACCACAAGGTGCTTCCCACTCCAGGCTTCGTCACCCGGAAGTGGCTCGAGTTCCCGGTCAAGGACCGCGATGACTGGCTGGAAATGCGCGAGCGCTACCAACCTGACTCACCGGGCCGCATTCCGCAGGACTGGGCCGAGCGCGTCGCCCGCTACGGGAATCGTAACTGCGTCCTGGGGCTCACCATCCAGTCGATGTTCTGGCGGGTGCGCGACTGGGTGGGCTTCGAGGGGCTGTGCATGATGTTCCACGACAGCCCCGGCCTGGTTCACGAGATGATGGACCACGTGGTCGATCTGACCATCGCCGTCCTTGACGAGCCCCTGCGCCAGGTGGACGTGGACTACGTGTACTTCAACGAAGACATGGCCTACAAGACGGCGTCCATGATTTCGCCGGCGATGGTCAAGGAGTTCCTCTGGCCCAGGTACCGGAGGTTGGTGCGCTTCTTCCGGGAACGCGGTGTCTCCATCCTCATCATGGACTGCGACGGCTACAACGGCGAACTCATCCCGCTCTGGCTTGACGTGGGCATCAGTTGCGTGAGCCCCATCGAGATCGCGGCCAACAATGACCCCGTCACCTACCGGAAAAAGTACGGAAAGCGCCTGCTCATGATGGGTGGCATCGACAAGCGCGAACTCCGCTTCGACAAGGAGCGCGTCAGGCGCGAGGTGATGAGTAAGGTGCCCTGGCTCATCGAGCAGGGCGGCTACATACCCTCGGTGGATCATGGCGTGCCGCCCGATATCCCGGTGCGGAACTTCCTCTACATGTGCGAACTTATCAAGGAGATAGCCTGTGGCGGCAACCCCGACCTCTGGGAGCCCCCGGGCGTACTGGAAGCCCGGTTGGGCCCCATCGAGGAGATGTGGACCCCCGACATGGCCCTGCCGGCAGAACAAGAGGAAGGGACTTAATCCAGCAGATCAGCATCCGGTTGTAATGCCCTTGACGTACAGTGACGAGAGTTTGCTTGGGAGCAGAGCATGGCTAAAGGCAAGAAAACGAAGGCTTTACCGGGGCCGGTCATCATGGTCGGGAGTCATGAGCCGTTGAGCTTTCGTCGGCGGACGGGGTATGCGTCGGTGGACGAGGAGGAGCGGTTCGCCCACGAGCATTCCGAGGAAGTGGTCAAGGGGCTGGCCAAGCGGGGTGTCACCTGGGTGCGCACCCACTTCTTCAAGGGGTTCGGCCTGAAGGCGGAAGCCGACGAGATGGAGATGACCCGGAAGTTCGTCACCCTCTGCCACAAGCACGGCATCAAGGTGGAACTATACACCCAGTTCGGGACGCTCCACTACGAGACCCTCCTTGCCGAGCAGCCCAAGATGCTCTCCTGGTGCGCCACCAACGAGGACGGGAAACTCGTCACCATCGTCTACGGACACCACGACTTTCGTGCCAAGCCTTGCCTGGTCAGCAACGGCTACTGGAAGTACTTCAAGAAGGTGCTCGACGTGGGCATGGACGTCGTCAAGGGCGATGGGTTCGGCTTTGACAACGTCGGAAATCCCACCGAGCCGGAAGCCTGCCACTGCCCTAAGTGCCGACGCAGCTTCGTCGAGTTCCTCAAGAAAAAGTACAAGCCCCACACCAAAGTCGGGAAGAAACTCACCGCCGAGCGCTTCGGCTTCGCCGTCCTGGACCACATCCGCCCGCCCACCTTCAACCGGTGGAACCCGGCGGTTACCTGCCGAATCATCAAGAACCCCGTCTTCCAGGAGTGGGTGGAGTTCAAGTGCGAGAACCTCCGCCGACGCTTCCAGGAAATCTGGCGCTACGTCAAGAAGCGCAAGTCCGAGATGCTCATTGAGTACAACGTCTATCCCCCCTTCGGAATGAACTCGGCCTGGTGGAACGGCATCGACATGCACCGGCTCGCCCCCTGGACCGACGCCTTCTGGAACGAACGGCCACCCCGCTCCCCCGAGTTTGGCAAGGACAGCCGCTTCCTCCACCGCGTGCATGCCTACAAACTTGGCCAGGCTTACAACTGCATCGTTTTCACCGGGCATGGCGGCCGAAAACCAGAGCAAGTGAAACTGGCCATGGCCGAGTGCGCAGCCTTCAACCAGGGACACCTCGCCGGGTTCGGAAGGACCACCTCGTTTGCCGAGGGGGCGCGTCCGGAAGCCGATGCCTTCATCGCTTTCCGCAAGGATCACCCGAAACTGTTCGAGGATACTGAGTCGGTGGCTGAGGTCGGTCTGGTTGAGTCAGCGACCAGTTTGGCATACAACAGCATCGAGCCCCACTATGGCGAGGTGTTGGCCATGGGGAGCCTGCTCGCCGGTCACCTTCCCTTCGACCTGGTTCCCGAACTGACTGAAGAGGCGCTGGCCCGTTATCCCGTCCTGGTGCTTTCTGACGTCGAATGCATGACGGAAGAGGAGGCCGAAAGCCTCATGGAGTACGTGAAACGCGGCGGTGGCCTGGTGCTCACCGAGCGCACCTCCCTCTACGACGCCTGGCGTCGCCGACGGAAGGAACCCGCACTGGCGCCCATGCTGAAGGAGGCGGCTGGGTTTGAGAAGGTCCGTTTCGGCGCCGAGGCGGGGGAGAACATCAACGTGGCCCAGAGTGAGTCACCTGGCCTCGTGGTCCGGGGGAGTCTTGGCAACGGCCGGTTCGTTTACCTCAGCCGGCTGGAACCGGTGAAGGCGTTCGGATACCGGGTCGAGGACGATTGGATCAACGCCGCGCACTGGTGCCTACCGAAGAATTATCGGGAGTTCCTCGAGGCGGTTCGGTACGCGGGGAAGAACTCCTTTACCATTGACGTGACTGCCTCCCAGGGGTTGGCGGCCGAGGCCCGGAGGTCGGCAGACGGGCGTCTGATCATCCACCTCATCAACTACCGACTGAAACGGTCGGCCTCGCGCGTATCTGTGAGACTGAGTGGACTGAGGGCGTCGGGCGTCAGACTGTGGACGCCCGGGGAGAAGAAGTCGAAGGCGCTCAAGGTGCAGAAAAGCGGGAAGTCTTTCCGGATAAGTATCGGGTCGGTTCGCCGCTACGCGATCGTCGAGATCCAATGACCGAGGAGACGACATGCCCACCCTCACGGACGTTGCTGGTGAGTTGAGTTTCCTCGACGGGACGGAGCCGCCCGCCGACTTCTTAGGCGCTCGTCCCCGCGACGGCGAAGCGGCCAGCATCAACCCACCAGGGTTGGCCTGGGTTCCTGAGCGAGGAAGCGTGGCCTTCGATCTGGAGGTCTCCCCTACGTCGGACTTCACCGGAGAGGCGGTAGTCCGTTTCGAGCGACTCACGCTGAACCTCCAGACCTTCCCGGAGCCTCTGGCTGAAGGTCGCTGGCACTGGCGCTACCGGTGCCATCTCGAAGGAGGCGGGCCGACGGGCTGGAGTGCGGTCAGGAGTTTCACCATTGGGCCGTCTGCGGCCGAGGTGCCCGTTCCGAGCGTCGCTGAGTTGAAGGCGATGCTGGGGGATTCTCACCCCAGGCTCTATGCCCGACCCGAGACGCTCCTGGCACTCAGGCAACGGGCCGAAGACCAACCGGAGCGTTGGCGCGGACTCCTCGAAGTCATCGAGAAGAAGGTCGCCCACCCGCTCATGCCCGAGCCGGTGCCCTACCCCAACGAGAAGTGGGACGTGAACATCTGGCGGAACTACCTGGTGCAAGCCAGGAACATGAGCAGCGCGGTGGATCACCTGGCCTTCGGGTGCGTGATGACCGCGGACAGCCGCTACGGCGAGAAACTGCGTGAATGGCTGTGCCATCTCAGCCAATGGGACCCCAAGGGCACGTCTTCCTACAAGTACAACGACGAGGTGGGCATGCCCGTACTCTTCGTGCTGGCCCGCGGCTACGACTGCGGCCACGACGTGCTGACCGACGATGAGCGAGAACTGGTGCGCACGGCGCTGGCCCGCCGAGCAGACGAAGTTTACGGGATGTTCCGCCAGAAGAACCCCTACGAAGTGAGGCCCTACGACAACCACGCTACCCGAACCATCAACTTCCTGGGCCAGGCCGGGCTCAGCCTCCTTGGTGAAATGGATGCTGCCGAGGAGTGGCTGGACTACGTGCTCAAGGTGTACGCAGCATTCTACCCGCCCTGGGGTGGCGACGACGGCGGCTACAGCCAGGGCCCCATGTACCTCGCCGCCTATCTCAACTGGATGCTCCAGTTCCTCTTTTTCCTGGAGAACGCCACCGGTATCGATTTCCACCAGAAGCCCTTCTTCCAGAACGTGGGCAACTTCATCCTCTACGGCGAGCCGTACTTCGCCAGGATGACGCCCTTCGGCGACGGCATGACCAG
>CBDVDV010000210.1:0-5864 GCA_965372835.1 uncultured bacterium
GAAGACGAGATTGCCCTTGACGTTAGAGGATGAGGAGCGTACCATCCCCCTGAGCAGTTCGAGGTCTCTGAGGGGCAGACTTCAGGAGGTCCACCATGCCAGGCGTGCTGCAATCTCCTCAGTGCGGAGCCGACCTTCGCTACAGAAGCCCCACTGCGCCAGGAGCCCCAGGCGCACTTCCGCCCGTTGCTTTGGCAGGCTTCTGGCTGCGGGCGGCAGCGCTTCTCATAGACTACATCGTGCTCCTGGGGCTCGTCGTTCTTATCCTAGGCCTCGGCGGCCGGCTACTCAGGGAACTCCTTCACCCGAGTCTTGATTACCGTTGGCTCTTGGCATGCATCCTCGGACCGACACTGTTCCTTTACTATGCTCTATTAGAAAGCTCTCCTTGGCAAGCAACTATCGGCAAGAGGGCTCTGCGCCTGGCAGTTACGGACCTTCACAGCAACCGCGTATCTCTTGCCCGAGCGATGGGCAGAACCTTGGCCAAGACCATCTCCACCATCATCTTGTATTTCGGCTTCATCATGGCCGGGTTCACCGACAAGAAGCAGGCACTGCACGACATGATTGCCGGCTGCCTGGTAGTTCGCATACGCTAGTTGTGTCACCTTCAAGGAAACGCACACCCTAGATGCCTGCTTGTCCACATCCGGCTTGCCGCCAGGTTGGAGCACGGCAGCGCGTCTGCTTTTGCGTTGACCGGGGGGTTGCTGCCAAACTATCATTAGGCTATCCGGCCAACGGGAACCGCGAATGCCTTGCCGGGAGCACTGTGTGAGTGAAGAGGGACGCCAGCCTCAAGAGGTGACTGAGGAGCAGGCAGGGAGGTACGCTCGGCGTCGGCATCTGATGGCCTTAGCGCACCTGCTGGTGGGGCTCGCGTTCCTGCTGGTCATGCTCTTCTGGGGCACCAACCCCCTCGCGGCCCTGGTCGAGGGAACAGTTTCCGGAACACTTCTGCAGACCGGCCTCTACGCCGTCCTCTTCCTCCTGCTCTATCAACTCCTCATCTTTCCCCTGGACTACTACACGGGCTTTCTGCTTGAGCACCAGTTCGGCCTGTCCAGACAGACCTTCCCAGCGTGGCTCTGGCACAAGATCAAGCAGGCGGCCCTGAGCATCGTTCTTTTGGTGCTGATGGTGGAGTTCATCTACTGGGTGCTTCGCCGGGCGCCCGAGCACTGGTGGGTGTACGCGGGGCTGGGTTGGCTCGCGGTGACGGTGATCCTCTCCAGGATTCTGCCAACTCTCATCCTCCCTATCTTCTACCGCACGCAGCCCATTGACGACCGGCAAGTGAGCGACCGGCTGCGTCGACTGGCCGAGGAGGTGGGGCTCGGCCTCTCGGGCGTCTTCACCTTCAACCTGAGCCGGGACACGCGCAAGGCCAACGCCGCCCTGGTGGGTTGGGGCAAGACCCGCCGAGTGCTCCTCGGTGACACCCTCATCCAACACTTCACCCCGGCTGAGGTGGAAGCCATCTTCGCTCACGAGGTCGGCCACCACGTCAACCTGGACATCTGGAAGGAAACACTCCTGGGCGGCGTGGCGGCGATGTTCGGGTTCGCCCTCTGTCAGCAGGTGATGAACGTGCTGGCGCCCAGGTTGGGGCTTGAGCCGATTGCGCACATTGCCTCGCTGCCACTGCTGGCGCTGGTGCTGATGATCTTCGCCCTGCTGCTGCTTCCGCTGCAGAACGGGTACTCGCGCCGACTGGAGCGCGGGTGCGACATCTACGCCGTCCGCCATACCTCCGAACCCCGCGCCCTGCTGACGGCCTTCGCCAAGTTGGCTCGGCTGAACTTAGTCCAGCGACGCCCGCACCGGCTCATCGAACTGCTGCTCTACAGCCATCCACCCATCGAAAAGCGCATGACCTACGTGGCCCGGGAACTGGTGCGCATCGAGGGCATCCGTCCGTCGGGCCGGGAGCCTGCCCCGGATGAGGCCACGGAAGACCAGAAGTAATGGCGTTAGGCCCGGGCCCTATCTCTGAGCAGACCGCCGAGAAGCCGGCCCCGGCCGGGTCATTCAGGCGGGAAGTAACTGCCGTAGACGTCCCGCACCGTGGCCTGCACCTCCAGGTCGTCCCCCACCTGCTCGACGGAGCGGACGTCGAGCCACAGGGCTTCGGCCATGCTCGCCACCCCTTCGCCAGCTAACGCCCCTGGAGCCGCCTGGCCTCCCACCACTTTGGGGGCGATGTAGACGACCACCTCATCGACCAGTTTGCGCTCGAAGAAGTCGGCCAGCACGGTGGGACCACCTTCCACCAGGAGATTGGTCATTTGCCGGCGGCCGAGTTCGTCGAGCAGCGCCTCCACGGAGACTCCCTCCTCGGCACTGGGGAGAAGCAGCACCTCCGCTCCACGCTCTTGCAGGGAGCGAATGCGGTCTGCAGCCGCCCCCTCGGCCGTGGCCACGAGGAGCGGGGCCTCGTTGGTCGTTTGCACCAACCGACTCTCCAAAGGCAGACGAGCCCCGCTGTCCAGCACAATGCGGGTGAGGGTCCTGGTGGCGGGCGCTCGGCAGGTCAGCAGAGGGTCGTCGGTCAGGGCGGTGCCGATGCCGACCAGGACGGCGTCGCACCGAGCCCGGAGCTCATGTACACGCTCCCTGGCCGCTTCCGAACTCACCCAGCGGGAGTCGCCGGTACGGGTGGCGACCTTGCCATCCAGGGTCATGGCCCACTTGGCGGTGACGAAGGGTCGACCGGTGGTTCGGAGTTTGAAGTACGGGGCGTTGAGTTGCTGGGCCTGCCGACGGAGCAGTCCGACCTCGACAGCCACATCGGCGGCCTCCAGTTCGGGCACACCTCCGGAGGCCACCGGGGGAAAGGGGTCTCGACACGCGACCACTACCCGAGCCACGCCTGCCTCGACGAGGGCCCGGGTGCAGGGCGACGTCTTTCCCTGGTGGCAGCAGGGCTCGAGGGTGACGTAGATGGTCGCTCCCCGGGCGCGCTCCCCGGCCGAGCGCAGGGCTTCCACCTCAGCGTGAGAGCCACCAAACTGCCGGTGCCAGCCCTCACCGATCGCCTGCCCCTCGCGCACCACCAGCGCACCCACCATCGGATTGGGTTCCACGGCGCCGCGCCCCCGGCGAGCAAGTTCCAGGGCCTGTCGCATCCAGACTTCGACGACCTCGGTCGAGCCGCCCATCTCTTCGCCCTGTCAGCCTTCCGTCGTCACGGAACTCCATTTCCCCACGACAGGGCGGACATCGTTGTCCGCCGACCGTGAAGTCAGGCGAGAATGCCTGACCTCCGTTATAAGCCATACCTTCACGCTGCTGGGTTACTGCGGTGCGGCCGGTAACAGAGCCATCGATTGCCCCCTTGCGAGGCCCCATGGGACCGTCCCCATCGTACCTCGCGCCAGCCGCCAGTCAAGGCCAGGGGTGGTCGAAGTCAGCGAGGGGCTGGTGCATTGGTTTGGCGGCTGTCCCTGGCCTTGAAGGCCTCCAACTGGCCGCGCCGTGATTGGTGAAAAGCGCTCTTTTCAGGCGTCAATCGCCGCGGGCCTCGACCCCCGGAGTACTCTGCGCCCGCCGACGAAGGCCAGTTCACCACCAGGCCACTGCTTGGCATCACTTTTGCGCCAGTAAGGGATGTACACCTCGGAGGATGTCCGTGCGCTTCGTCCGGGAAAAGGAGCTTCCTCCAGAGGAGACGTAGTCAGCCAAGCAGGAGGGGTCGCAGCAGGCGCTGGGTTCTTCTTGTTTTCAGCGTCTCAACGCCCTGTGAGACCAGCGTCGGTGGATGCTCCCACGCATTGGAGGAGTCAACAGGGCCTCATTTTCGCGCCTGGACTGGCCGATTACAAAAGTGAAGCAATCCCCTGGCTTCAATGGGAGTCCTTGGCGCCGCATCCCCGCAGGAGGCGTACGCCATGGCCGAAAAGTGAAATCGTCAACCTCCGCCAACGACTTGCCGAAACGGAACCACGGCGTGAACGAGGTGGTGGTCAGTGGCGGCCGAAGCATCGGAGTTCCCCTCTTGCACGGGAACCCGCCCTGCGGGTAACCTGAGGGCGATGGCGGAGGTCGTCGCCTTAGATGTAACGCCGTCAAAAGCGCACAGCCTGGAGGATGGGAGACGCCTGCGGAGCCAGCTCCTCCCCGCGGTCGTTCTCATTTCCTCCGACGAGGAGCGCGGCCTCGCCACGAGCTCGGCGCTGGCCGGCGACAATTTACGTCTTCAAGCCCGCACGTCTCGGGACTTGGCCCGAGACGTGTGGCAGTTGGGTCTGCACTGGCTGCTGTTGAACGTGGCTCGTCCCGACAACAGGAGGTGAGGAGGACAAATGGGCACACCGCTACGCGTACTGCTCGTCGAGGACTCGGAAGACGACGCGCTCTTGGTGCTGCGCGAACTGGAGCGTGGCGGCTACGAGGTGACCTCGCTGCGGGTCGAGACGGCTGAAGCCATGTCCGCTGCGCTCGATGAGGAGTCGTGGGACATCATCCTTGCGGATTACGCCCTACCCCAGTTCAGCGGCCCTGCGGCGTTGGCGCTGTTGCAGGAAAAGGGCCTCGACCTCCCGTTCATCATCGTCTCCAGCAGGGCCGGTGAAGAGGCCGCCGTGGCCGCCATGCGCGCGGGCGCGGGCGACTACATCCTGAGGGACAATCTGACCCGGCTGGCCGCTGCCGTCGAACGGGAACTACGGGAAGCCGAGGTACGCCGGGCGCATAAGCGGGCCGGGGAAACCATCCGGCTTCAAGGTGAGATCGTGCACAACATGGCCGAAGGTGTGAACCTGGTTCGCTCCAGCGATGGGGTGATCGTTTACGTGAACCCCACGGTGGAGCGCATGTTCGGCTACGACCGCGGAGAACTGGTGGGCAAACCCGTCAGTATTCTCAACGCTCCGGGTGAAAGGAGCCCGGAAGAAGTGGCCAACGATATTATGCAGAGCCTCAGGGAAAAGGGGGTCTGGAGCGGCGAAGTCCCTGAGATTGCGAAAGACGGGACCACATTCTGGTGTCATCTCAACATTTCCAGTTTCGACCATCCCGAATACGGCCAGGTATGGGTGAGCGTCGTGGAGAACATCACCGAGCGCAAGCAAGCCGAGGAAGCGCTGGGCCAGTTGGTAAGGCAGTGGCAGGATACCTTTGACGCCATCGAAGACCTGGTGGCCATCATCGACAAAGACTACCGGATAGTGCGGGCCAATGAGGCCCTACGCCAGGCCTTCCCCGGCGAGAGGGTGCTCGGTGCAAACTGCTACAAACTGCTCCACGGAGCAGAGGCCCCACTGCCTAACTGCCCGGCGAGTCAGGCGTTTTCCACCGGCCAGCCTACGCACGCCGAGCTGCGTGAAGAGCACCTTGGTGACTGCTGGCTTGACATCTTTGCTTACCCCATCAAAGACGAGGAAGGCGCAGTTCAGCAGGTGGTTCATGTTGCCCGTGACATCACTAAGCAGAAGCGGTCCCAGGAGGCGCTGCGGGAGAGAGAGGAGCATTTGCGCGCCATCTTTGAGGCCGCCAAGGACGTTTCCTTCATAATCACGGACCTGGGTGGAACCGAGGCCAAGATTCTGGAGTTCAGCCCAGGCGCGGAGCACCTTTTTGGCTACCAACGCGAGGAGGTCATCGGCAAGCGTCTGGCTATCCTCCATCTGCCCGAGAACGTGGCCAAGTTCCCCGAAGCCACCCGAGCGCTGCGCGAGGGGAAAAGCGGGCTGACCACCGAGACCATTTTGGTGCGGAAGTCGGGCGAGACCTTTCCAGCTCTTCTTACCCTATATCCGCTGCTCGATGAGAACGGCGACCTGAACGCCGTGTTGGGGGTGACCATCGACATCACCGAGCGGAAGCGCGCGGAACAAGAACGCCAGTTGAACTTCCGCCGA
>CBDVDV010000211.1:0-5685 GCA_965372835.1 uncultured bacterium
GGCTCGTCGAACTGGAACTCCAGCCATTGAGGCAGACCGGCTTCGGAAATCCAGAGGTTGGGTTCATTCTCAGGGCGGGTGACGCCTGAGGTTACCCACTCACCCCGGTAGAGGTGATGGCCCGGCGTGAGTTGGAAGCGGAACGTACCACGCCGACGCTCCCAGCGCTCGTGCTTTTCATCCCAAAGCGCGGTCTGGGCTCCCGGGAGTTCCTCCGACGACGCAAACCAGACCAATGGTCCCTCCGCCCTGACTTCCAGGAAGTAGAACCCCCCCGGCTCAAGTTCAGCCCCTAACTCGACTGTCGCCCATTCGGGCTCGTCGCCAGGTGCAGTGACCGGCGATTCGGCCAGCACCTCCAGCGAACGGAAGAACTTGAGCGACTCACTGCGGTGCAACCTGACCTGAGCCTTCGCCGGGCTATCGCCCGCGCTTGCGAGGAAGAGCGCCACCGAGTCGAGCCGATTCTCGCAAGCAACGAACCCCTGCACGAAGGCCGGCGGGACCACCACCCGGTCCTCACCGGCGACCATCTCCACCGCAGCGACACTCGATGCCGTGATCCGGGCCTTGGGCGCAAGGTCGTCGGGGTCGTAGCGCTTCGCTCCCGTGAGGTAGCAGTCATCGAGGAGGAGTTGCTGCTGAAGTTCGCCGATGTGCCCTCCCCCGAGTTCCCGCGGCCTCAGGCTCCGACGTACCGCCAGGGCCGCTGCCGTGCCCACAGCCTGGCCGAGCACCGCGCAGGTGCCCATCACCCGCGTCGAACCCAGTGCCACGTGGGACGCACTGATGTTTCTCCCGGCGAAAAGGAGGTTGGGTACGTTCTTCGAGTACAGCGAGCGGAACGGGATGCTGTAGAAATCGTCTGGGTAGTGCTGCTCGCAGGCGGGTTCGGGGCTGTAGATGCCGTCGGGCGGGTGCAGGTCGATGGGCCAGCCACCATAGGCCACCCGGTCAGGGAAGAGAGTCGAGCGCTCGATGTCCTGCTGGCGCAGGACGTAGTCACCGATGAAGCGCCGACTTTCCCGCTTGCCGGGCACGGCCCCGATCCAGTCCAGGATATAGTTTTCAGCCCCGTGGTCCCCGTAGTTCTTGATGTGGTCCCAGATGCCGAAAAGAACGGCGATGAGTTCGTCGCGGATGGCCTCGTCTTCCGCGATGGTGTCCATCCGACCGCCGAACTCGATCCACCAGAAGCCCTTGGCCAACCCCGTGCCATCATCCCGGACTCTGACATCGTGGTGGCGGAAAGGCAGGTCATCGTCGGTAGGGAACTTCTTGGCCCAGGCCGGCGGGGTGAAGGAAACCGGTCGACCGACGTCGCGGACCTCGAACATCAGACTGCTTCCCAGCACGCAGCGGTCAGAGTGCTCCGGAGCCAGGCTTTCATCGAACTCGCTTCGGGCCTCCCGGCCCATTCGGAACTCGGCCCCGGCCCGCGCTCCCATCCCCCCGTCGCCGCTGCAGTCGACGAAGACTTCAGCCCGGAGCCAGAAGACCTTTTCCGTGTGGGCCTGTCGGCAGAGGACGCGCTCGATGCATCCGTCTGACCCCACCTCGACCTCTTCGCCGGCGCGGGTGTTGAGCCACAGGGTGAGGTTGGGCTCCCGGCCGACAAACTCCCAGAGGATCCAGTCCCACCGGGGCGTTCGGTCGTAGGGGTTTCGCCGGGCGTTCTCCAGGCGCAGTTCCTCGATGATGCCCGTCTCCCGGCCGAAACGGTGATGACCGGAGGCGGCCCCGCAGATGTGCATGCGGACTTCACTGGAAGAGTTTCCGCCGAGAACGGGCCGGTCCTGCACCAGCACGGTCCCCGCACCCAGCCGGGCCGAGGCAATCGCCGCACATACACCCGTCAGCCCGCCGCCGATAACGGCTACCTGGGCGGTGAGAGCCTCGGCTGAAGGCGCGTCGGCGCGATTCACCTCAGTAGCCCGCCTGCTCAAGAATGGTGCGCACCGCAGACGCAGACGGGGAGGACTCGTCCAGGTCGAGGAGCGGCTCCCCCAGGAGGAGCCGCCGGGCGACTTCCTCCTCATACGGGACCTTACCCAGGCAGGGCAAGCCCGTGCGCTCGGCAATGGTTGGCACGAGGTCGTCCGGGAACTCGTAGTTGGCGACCAGGTAGAAGTTGCGGAAGAGGATGCCGACCTCCCGGCAGATATGCTGCGCTCGCTGGACGTTGTCGAAGGCCTTCCGGGAAGGACCGACCAGGGCGAAGATACTATCGATGTCGGCAGTGATTCGGCGGTTGAGGTGCTCAAGGCCCGCCGGCGAATCGATGAGGGCCAGTTGGTAGGATTTGGACGAGTTCTTGACGACGGCCTTGAGCACGGCGTTAGGCTGGCAGTAGCAGCCGTCGCCCCACTTGGGTCCGATGGCGAAAAAGTCGAAGCCGGCGCCTTCGTAGATGCCCTCCCGGTGGAAGAGGTATTCGATCTGGTCCGGTCGAGCGGGAATGGACTGCTTCAGCGCCGAGTCGAGTTTCTGGTACTTGACGTCGTAAAGGAGTTCGGAGACGGTGCGCACGCCGGCCGCCGCCAGGTCAAGACCCAGGGCCGTGGCCAGGCTCTCGTCCGGGTCGGCGTCCACGACCAGGAGCGACCCCCGTTCGCGCAGATACTTGACGGCGAGAGCCGAGAAGGTGGTCTTGCCCACCCCGCCTCGGCCGGTCACCACTAACGTTTTCATTGACACCTCCCAAGCGATTCGCTCTTTGTATGCTACTTGCTTCCGCGCCCGCGGGCAAGCCCGAGGTCGGGGTTCCGCAGACCCGGCTTGACACTGTGGCGGGCGGATTCTATAAGGATTTCACTCCACTTTGTCACTACGCCCGTCGGAGGAAAGAATGGTTCCCACACGAGTCTTCATCCCCACAGTTCTCCTGGCGCTCTGGGCAGGGGTCCTCCTGACATCCAGCCCCGCCGTGGGAGCCCCGGCCCGGCCGCCCGCCACGGTGGCGCTCACGGTGACGGAAAGTGCGGGCGTGGCTCGCCAGGGCTGGCCGGTCGTCTCAGGTGTCCCTTTTGCCCGGGATGTAGTTCACCACGAACTCATCAGCGATCGGCATTTCCGGGTAGTGGACGCTTCTGGAAAAGAGGTCCCCAGCCAGGCGACGGTGACGGCCACCTGGGGCCGGTACCCGCAAGGGAGCAGCGGCGACGTCAAATGGGCTCGCCTGGTCTTCCTTGCCGACGTGCCCGCCGGTGGTTCCGCCCGCTACTATCTGGAAGTCGGGCCAGGCGTCACCAACGCTATGTCGACCGACCTCGCTGTGCACGGCCGCGGCGAGGAAATCACCATCACCACCGGGAGGGAACCGGACCGGAGCAACCTCAAGGTCGGCTTCGGTCCGAACCCCGGCACGTTCCTGACAGGGGTCTGGCTTGACGCCGACGGGGACGGCTTCCAGGAAAAAGAGCGCCTCGTAGCGGCCGATGCGGACCAGTTTCGCCTAACGTACGTGCACCAGGGCAAGCGGTACGAGGTGGCCATGGACCGGGTGCCCTGGAAGGTCGAGGTGGAGCACGCGGGTCCCGCTGAGGTGGTGGTGAAGGCCAGCGGCAAACTGGATGAGTGGATGGAACTCCTGGTGCGGGCCTACCTGTACGCGGGCCGGCCCGTCATCCATCTTCAGCCCACGCTCATCTACCGCGGCGACCCTTCCAAGAAGCCCGACTGGGTGGAACTGGAAGAGTTCTCCTACCGGCTGCCTCTGCGCGCAGGGCGCTCGAATGAGGCGGTGATGGGCGCTGGGGACGCCTACTGGAACAACTCCACCGACGGGGTCAGTGTCAGGGTGACCCCGGGAGAGCAACTCGTCCTCGAACAGGACGTCACCCACCACTTTCAGCGGGACAACACGGGAGATGACGGCCTCGGTAAGGGCTTCGGCTACCAGGTACGACGAGGGGCGGACCTGCTTGACCAAAGCAAGCGGGCGCCCGGATGGGTGATGCTCCAGGACGACACGAAGAGTGTCTTTGGCTGGTGCCGATACTTCTGGCAACTCTTTCCCAAGCGCCTGGTCGTTGACGTTACGGGCATCACCTATCAGTTGTGGGCCAAGGGCGCCGAGTTCACGCCGCCAGGCTGTCAGCGCTTCTACAAGGGCATGGCCAAGACCCACGACCTTTTCTTCCGGTTCGATACAGAGACGCTCCGTCGCAAAGACGCCGACGACTTCGCGCGGGGGCTGAGGGACGAACTCCTGGCCCGCTGCGACCCCGTGTACTACTGCGCCACCCGGGCCTACGGTCCGCACCCGCTGTCACCCGCTCTTCGCAACGGCAAGCGCCTCCATCCTGAGTTTGACGAACTGGTGCGCGTGAGTCTCAACCGCGAGTTCGCCGGCACAATGGGTATCCGTCCCTGGCGCGAACGCCGTGATGCCTACGGCTTCATCAACTTTGGCGACTGGCTGCTGAGCAGCTACTGGGCCTCGCACGAGTACGACACCATATGGGGCTTCCTGCAGCAGTTCTACCGGACCGGCGATTTGGAGCTTCTGGAGTACTGTCGGGAGGCGGCGCGGCACAGTTACGACATCGACTTCCACCACAACATCGATCTGGCCACCAGCGCCTACCCACAGACCACACACGACAAACGAAACCACCACTTCGAGGGAGGCGACTCCCACGGCCACACCGGTGAAGCCGACTCGGGGCACGTGTTCGTGGACGGCCTCCTCAACTACTACTGGCTGACCGGTGACCTGCGCGCGGGCGACGTCCTGGCCTGGGCCTTCCCACTCTACCTGGCGGAGAACAAGGAGCGGCTCTGTGGCGGCGGCACCTGGCGCTACGTAGGCGGTCACGTCGTGGGCATCTACGTTCGCGGCTACGAGTGGACCTGGGACCCGGCCTACATCGAACAGGCCGAGTGGGCGGTGGGCTACAACTTCTATCCCGGCGAGCCCGGTCGGGGGAACGCCAGCCGACACGCCAGTGACGGCGTCTGGTGGGGCGGCCGCGAAGACGGTTACAACTGCCAACCCTGGCTGGGCGATTCGGTGGTGGATGGCTATTCGGCCCTGATCGACGTTCACCCCGAAACCGCACACCGCAAGCAGTTGGAGCAGGCCTTCGTCGAGATCGCGCGCTTCGTCGATGAGCACGCCTTCCACCGGGAACGGGGCGGGGTCTGGCAAGGTCTGACCAAACCCGGGCTCGGGCCGGGGCCGTACACGCACAGCAAGAGCAACTACGGGCGGGGCATCTGCGGACTGAGCGCCCTCACTATGGGCAAGGCCTACGAACTGACGGGCGACCCCCATTACCTCGACGTTGGGCGCGAGCTCCTGAGGTTGGTCGGAGAGGCCAAGGGAAGGCTCTACCACGGGAAAGAGGTCGGCCAGGCGCTCCATTACACGCCCATGCTCATCTACTACCTGGACGGTGGCGGCCGGCCGGTACCGCAAGACCAACTGGGCCAGGATGGCACTGACCGACTGAGGTGAGAGCCGCACCCCCCCGCCGGCCCCGGCCGCCGCTGCCCGTACGGGTCGGCCTACGGCCTCCTTCCCTTCCACCAACACCAATCCCCTTTTACACACAACACCGTACACTGTGTAGGCGGGGCGCGCCTTGACAGCGGAGGCAAATGTGGTATTGTTTCTTTAGGAAACAAGAAACGCGGAAATGGGGGGCAGGTTGGCGGCGGTGGCAGGTTGTTCCGTTGCCG
>CBDVDV010000212.1:0-5684 GCA_965372835.1 uncultured bacterium
TCACGGCGGCGCCGACACCGCCCAGGTCGCTCAGCAGGCCTTAGCCGACATCATGGAGTACGGGATGCGCTACGTGCTGAACAAAGCCAGCGACGCCGGCCGGGCGCTGGGCTCGCGGGCCAGACAGGTGATGGTGGAACTCCATCGGCTCAAGGGACTCATCCGATTTGTACCGGCACAAGCCGGCCAGGAGGAAGTACTGGTGGGTCGGGCTGAGACGCCCCACCACATCGCTGATCTTTTAGTCGTCCACTTCCACGAACGCTTCGCTCAGTACCGGATCGTGCTTCTGGTAGGCGGCTGCGCCTTCGTTTCAGGCGAAGAAGGCGAGGTGCTCACTGACGATGCAGAACCCTACCGTCAAGCGCTGGCAAGCGACTTCGAGCGCTTCTGGCTCGCCTACTACGGCTCCCAGGTCATCCCCCGCCGAGCCAACCCCCGCCTCCGTCAGCAGCGCCTGCCCAAGAAGTACTGGTCCTGGGTACGGGAAGCTACGCAGTTCGCCAGCGATGGTTCGTGAGCAGCCGGGGTTAGCACACCTTGAGTTCTCTCAAGGTGCGTGCCGAGCACGGGAAATCTGGAGTTGTCTCCCGGCACGCTGAGTCGCCTTGAAGGTGGAGTGAGCTTGCACCGGGTTTCCCACGCTTCGCGCACACCTTGACAAGGTCAAGGTGTGCCACCCGCGGGTCAGCGAGGCCATGCAATTCGCGAGCGATGGCTCGTAGGTCCGGTGCGCGGTGGACGTTCCTCACTTGATTCGGCCACGTCCACACGACATAATCATTGGGGTCGAAGCCGTTGCTGTCGAGAAGGCGATGGAGCTTTCCATGACTCGGAAAGAGCGAGTGGAGTTGGCGATAACCCATCAGGAGCCCGACCGGGTGCCTCACCAGATCAACCTCACCATCCCGGCCCGGGAGATGCTGGAGCAGCACTTCGGGACCAAGGACCTAGACGCCGTCCTCGAGAACCACATCGCCACGACCAACGCCGAACTCCCCATGGTGGAGGTGGCACCGGGCTACTTCCGGGACGAGTGGGGTGTGGTCTGGAACCGCACTATCGACAGGGACATCGGCGTCATCGAGGGGGCGGTGCTCCCGGAGCCAAGTCTCGACGGCCTCAACCTTCCCGACCCTCACGATCCGACACGGTACCAGGGCTTCCCTGCCTTCATCGCGGGGCACAGGGATCAGTTCCTCTTCTGCGACATTGGTTTCAGCCTCTTTGAGCGGGCCTGGACGCTTCGTGGTCTCGAGACCTTCATGATGGATCTGGCCCTACATCCCGACTTCGTCGAGGAACTTCTTGACACCATTGTCGAGTTCGACCTGGGCATCATCGAGGAAGCCGGGCGCTTCGGGTTCGACGCCTTCCAAATCGGCGACGACTGGGGACAGCAGTCGGGGGTCACCATGGGTCCGGAGGCCTGGAGGCGGTTCATTAAGCCGAGGGCGGCGAGGCTCTACGCAGCTGCTCACGACGCGGGCAAGCACGTGGTCATCCATTCCTGCGGGGCGGTGCAGGAACTCTTCGACGACCTCATCGAAGTGGGGGTCGAGGTCTTCAGCCCTTTCCAGCCCGAGGTGATGGACGTGGTGGAGATGAAGCGCCGCTTCGGCGACCGCCTCGCCTTCTACGGCGGGGTAAGTACGCAGAAGACCTTGCCTCAGGCGAGCCCCATGAGCGTGCGGGCCGAGGTGCGCAGGCTCATCGATGCGGTGGGCAAAGGCGGGGGCTACATCCTGGCCCCCGCCCACGACGTCCAGCGCGACGTCCCCCTGGAGAACCTGCTCGCGCTGCTGGATGAAGTCCAGAGCCAGCCGGGAGCCCACGTCCGATGAAGAGATCGATGCGGATTCTTCTCACCAACGACGACGGCATCGCCGCGCCCGGGCTCTCGGCGCTTCGGGAGGCCCTGGCCCGGTTGGGTGAGGTGACGGTGGTGGCCCCGAGCCGGGAGTTGAGCGGGTGCTCCCACTCCATCACCCTGAACGTCCCCGTGGTCGTCGAGGAGCAGATTGACGAGCGTACGTACGTGCTGGGAGGCTCCCCGGCCGACTGCGTCAAGATCGCGGTGTTGGCGCTGCTTGAGGAACGGCCCGACCTGGTGGTCTCAGGCATCAACCTGGGGGCCAACGTGGGGGTGAACGTGCTCTACAGTGGCACGGTAGCGGCGGCCCTGGAGGGGGCCATCTTCGACATCCCCTCGGCGGCCGTATCCCTGCTGTGGTCGTCGGAGCCGAACTTCACCGCGGCCGCGGCCATGGCCACGGACATCATCGAGCAGGCCCTCACCAATGGGCTCCCCGCGGGAGTTGTCCTCAACCTCAACCTCCCGGCCAGAACTCCGGAAGAGATCGCCGGGGTGAAGGTTGCCCCCCAGTGCCCCATCGAACTGGGCGAGGCGTACCGAAACCACACCGAAGCCGACGGCCGGGCCGCCTACACCCTCATCTACGGTGAGCAGAAGCCCCACATCCCCCCAGATTCCGACTGGGCCCTGCTCCGGGCCGGCTACGTCACCATCACCCCGCTTCGGCCCAACCTCACCAACGAGGACTGGCTGGACCGTCTGGCCTCGGTGGACTGGCGACTGTGAGGCCGCTTCCCAGGTCACTAAGGAGGGTATCGGGACTCACGGGCCCGCCGCTCCATACGAGCCCGTACGGATTCGCAGGGATGGCACGACCGATAACGCCGGGGGGCACCAGGGCGGTTAGGTCCCCGGCCTCTCCGGGGCCCTTGGCCCCTTCGACTGGTCGAGGTCATGCATTTCGACAAAGGCGGCGCCGTCACCCAGCGCCTTCACGACCTGGGGATCGAACTGGATCCCTTCGCACCGACGGATCTCGCCGACGGCTTCCTCGGGTCGGAAGGGTCGCAGGCGGTACGGACGTTGGCTGGTCATGGCGTCGTAGGCGTCGGCCACGCCCAGGATGCGGGTGAGCAGTGAAAGGTCCTCGCCCCGCAACCCGTCGGGGTAGCCGGTGCCATCCCAGCGCTCGTGGTGGTGGCGGACCACCCCCTTGATCCCCTCCAGGAAGTGGAGGGGCTGGATGATCCGCTCACTGATGACGGGATGGCTGCGGATGACCCGCCACTCGGTTTCGTTCAGGGGGCCGGGCTTGTGCAGGATGTCTTCGGTGATGCCGATCTTGCCGATATCGTGAAGTTGGCTGGCGTAGCGGAGCACGGCGAGCTCCTGCGCCGGCAGTAACAGCCGACGACCCACCGAACAGGCGTAGTCGGTCACCCGCTGGGAGTGCCCGCTGGTGTAGGTGTCCTTGGCTTCCAGGGTGACCACCAGGGCCTGGACCGTGCGGAAGGCGCTGACCTGCAGCTCTTCGTACAGACGTGCGTTCTCGATGGTGACCGCGATCTGACCGGCGATGGTAGACAGCAGGGACACGTCCTCACGGGTGAAGGGCTGCCCGTTGGTCTTGTCATTTACGTTGATGACCCCCAGGACTCGCCCCTTCACGGCGAGAGGCACGCACACCAGTGAGACGTTCTTGTACTGTCGCCTGCTGAGGGCCCGGCCGTCCGGGCCCACCCACCGCTGTCGCCCCAAGCGGGTGGCATTGACGTTCTCGATGAGCAGCGGCTTGCCCTGCCGGGCCACCCAGCCGGCAATGCCCTCGCCCAGGTGCACCCGCTCCCCGACGATGTCCACGGCCGAGGGTCCGATGCTGGCCTTGACCACAAGTTCCCCCCCCAGCAGTTCCCCGGACTCCTCCGAGCCGGTGACCTCACCCGACCCCCGCGCCCCGGCACCAGAAACCACCAGCGAGGCCGCGCCCCCGGACGGCTCTTCCCCGGACTCCAGCAGCATGATAGACGCCTTCTCCACCCCCATTTCCCTGGTCACCAACCCCAGGCACGTATCCAGCAGCTGCTCCGGGTCCAGGGTGCTGGTAAGCGCCTGACTGACACCGCTGAGGGTCTCCAGTTCCCGCCGGTGCTTCTCCAGGGAAGCGTTGATGGTGAGCAGGCTCTGATGGGCGGAGGTTACCTCGTGCTCCAGTCGCCCCTTGAGGGCCCGCAGTTCGGTGTTGGCCTTGCACAGGTGGGTGAGGACCTTGGAATCCTGCTCGCGGAGTCTGCGGTTGCGCAGGGTGCGAGCGACGGTCTGGCGCAGCTCCTCGATGTCGAAGGGCTTGGTGAGGTAGTCGTCGACACCTTGGCGGAGCGCGGCGACGGTGTTCTCCACGGTGGCGTAGCCGGTGACCATGACCACGGCCACGTTCGGCTGAGCCCGACGGGCCCGCTCCACCAGTTCCAGGCCGTCGATGCCGGGCATCTTGAGATCGGTGACCAGCACCTCATACTCACGGGCCTGCAGCATCTCGGCGGCGTCTTCACCGCTGGCGGCGGCCTCCACCACGTAGCCCTCGCTCTCCAGGAGGGTCTGGAGCAGGGTGCGCATTCCGACCTCGTCGTCCACCACCAGAATGCGCGCGGCGGAGGCCGCGGTGCTCGCCGCGTCCTGCATAGAGTTCATCCTTTCGCCTGGCGGGTGACTTCACCAGCCCAAGGTTGCGCCATCGACAGCAGCGGGACCGACCCTGAGACCCCGGCCCAGTCCTGCGGATCCGTAGGACCGGGGCCCCTCAGCCCATGGCCACTGGCAGCCTCACCACCAGGTGGGCCCGTCCGTCCAGTTCCTGTTGAGCCGTCACTTCGCCCCCGTGCACCCGAATCACACCCACGGCACGGGCAAAGGCCAGCGCCGCCTCCCCTCCGTTCTCGTCAAACACGCGCAAGGGGTCCAGGAGTTCCTCCAGCCCCCGCTCTTTCAGCCCCTCCCCGGCCAGCAGGACGTCCACCTCCGCCATCCGGCCGTTCGCCGAGGTGCTCACCTCCAGCGGTCGGGTGCCCGCCGAGCGGAGAGCCGGTCCCAGGACCAGTTCACGTATGGCCTCGGCCAGCAGTTCCCCGTCGCCCGCTACCGGCGGCAGTTCCGGGCTGAGGGTGATCGGAAGAGTCGGTGCCCCCTCTGCTTCATCAGCTAGGGCCGTACGCACCACCTCGTCCAGCTCGACCAGCCGACGGCGGAGCGCCATCTGTTCGGAAAGAATGAGCAGGGTCTGCACCACCTGCTCCAGCCGCCCCAGTTCCGCCCGGGCGCTCTCGAGGACTTTCCCCAGACGGGCCGGGCTCGACTCGCCGGCGCTCAGCATCTGCAGCCAACCGGAAAGGGTGCCCAGGGGGTTATTGACCTGGTGGGCGATGACCCGGGCCAGCCGGGCCACGGCTTGGCGGCCCACGGTGCGCCGGGCCTCCCGGTAGGCCGACTCCTCCCGGCTCCAGCCCCGGCGGAGGAGCGCCAGGAGTTCTTCCGCCACCACCGGCTCCAGCAGATAGGCGTCGGCACCCGCTTCCAGCGCCCGGGCGGCGCTGGGGCGCTCCTCGGCCCGAAGTCCCACCACGACCAGGGCCCGGGGAGCGTAGCGCAGGGCCAGGGCCACGACCTCGGCCCCGTCGCCCTGGAGACCGGAAAGGCTCACGTAGAAGGCATCGGGTGGCTGCTTCACCAGCAGGGCGCTGGCCTCGAGTGGCGAGGAGGAGGTGACCACCCGCAGCCCCTCTCCCTGGAGGTGGCCGACCACAGATCCGGGCAGCCCCTCCCGGCTCAGCACCAGCAGGCTCCGCCTGCTCATTGCGCCCCTCGTCTCTGACTC
>CBDVDV010000213.1:0-5610 GCA_965372835.1 uncultured bacterium
TCCAAACTCACGGGGCTGTTCGGTCTGGTGGCCAGGCTCATCCAGCGGGTGCTGCCGGTGTGCGCGGAAGAGGAGGAGGTGGACATCCTCTCCGACAACTTAGGCAGCCGACGGCGGTACGCGCCGCTCATCGGGCGCTTCTTTCGGGGCGCGGCGATACGCATCGAGGAGCAGTCCCGGGCCCGCTCCCGGTACCGGGTGCGCTGGCGTGCCCGGCAGTTCGGGCTGGCCTTTGAGCCCGACGGCGACGAGCATCACTTCGCGGTGGCCCTGGCCTCGATGCAGAGCAAGTACCTGCGCGAACTGCACATGGAACTGCTGAACGCCTACTGGCAGGCGCAGGTGCCGGGGGTTCGGCGCACCGCCGGCTACGGCCGCGACGGCGCGCGCTTCATCCACGACGTGGAGGACAAGTTGAACGAGCTGGGGCTTGACCGAGGCGCGCTGGTACGCTCCCGGTAAGGCGCCTGAACACCACCGGGGTTGTGTAACGGAGGAAGGTATGGGCAAGCATGTTGCCGTGGCCGGAGCCACGGGGGCGGTCGGCGAGGTGATGAGGCAGGTGCTCGTGGAGCGGAACTTCCCCATCGCCAGTATCAGACTGCTTGCGTCCGAGCGCTCAGCCGGGAAGAAGATCGCCTTCGCCGGGGAGGAGGTCGAGGTCGAACTGCTTCGGGCCGAAGCCTTCGACGGCGTGGACATCGCGCTGTTCAGCATCCCTCAGGAACTGTCCAAGCAGGTGGCTCCGGAGGCGGCCAAGCGGGGCTGCATCGTCGTCGATAACTCCAACGCCTTTCGGCTCGACCCGCAGACGCCCCTGGTGATCCCCGAGGTCAATCCGGAAAAGGTGCGCGAGCACAAGGGCATCATCGCCAACCCCAACTGCTCCACCATTCAGATGGTCGTGGCGCTGAAGCCGTTGCACGACGCCGCCGGAATCAAGCGCATCGTGGTCAGCACCTACCAGGCTGTCTCCGGCGCGGGCTACCGGGAGATCGTGGAACTGCGCGAACAGACCCGCCGACTGCTGGAGGGTGGCGAGGCCAGGCCGGAGCTCTTCCCGTACCAGATCGCCTTCAACGTCATCCCCCAGATCAAGCAGCGGAACGCCTTCCTCCCGGACGGCTACACTACCGAAGAGATGCGCATGGTCGACGAGACCAGGAAGATCTTCGACGACCCCGGCATCCGGGTGACGGCCACCTGCGTGCGGGTGCCCGTCTTCTACGGTCACTCCGAGTCGGTCAACGTCGAAACCGAGCGCAAACTCACCGCCGAGAAGGCGCGGGAACTGCTGCGGGACGCCCCCGGCGTCGTCCTCATCGACGACCCGGACAACCAGCGCTACCCGCTCCCCATTGATGCCGTTGGCCGCGACGAGGTCTTCGTCGGACGCGTCCGTGAGGACAACACTATCGAGAACGGTCTCAACCTCTGGATCGTCAGCGACAACCTGCGCAAAGGCGCCGCCACCAACGCCGTGCAGATCGCCGAACTGCTGCTTTAGCCCGGGGCTCCCATGAGCACCGACCGCTCCCCGTCTCGCCGCGCGGGCACTCGAAACGTCAAACTTGTGCTCGCCTACGACGGCACCGACTTCGCCGGCTGGCAGCGCCAGAAGAATGCCCCCACCGTCCAGCAGACCCTCGAAGACTCCATCGAGCAGGTGACCGGGGAGCGGGTCTCCGTGGTCGGGGCCGGGCGGACCGACGCGGGCGTCCACGCCCTGGGCCAGGCGGCCAACTTCCATACCTCGAGCCGACTCTCGACGGCCGAACTCCACCGGGCGCTGAACGCGGTGCTTCCCCCGGCGGTGGCGGTGCTGGAGGCCGAGGAGGCCGACCCGGACTTTCACGCCCGCTACTCGGCCACGGGCAAGCACTACCGCTACGTCATCCACAACGGCCCCGTCCGTCCGGTGCTGGAGCGGCACACGGTCCTCCACCTGCGGGCGCACCTCAACCTGGCACGCATCCGCCGGTCGGCTCGGCTCCTGGTGGGTGAGCACGACTTCGCCGCCTTCACCACTCACGCCCGCAGCAAAGACAACACCGTCCGCCGAGTCGAAGAGTTGAGCATTCGGCGCAACGGCGAACGGGTTCTGGTCGATATCAAAGGTAACGGCTTCCTTTACAACATGGTGCGGGCCATCGTGGGAACCTTGCTGGAAGTGGGGCGAGGGAGGCTGCCGGTCGAGGCCATGGCCGAGATACTGGCCAGTGGCGATCGTCGCCGGGCCGGCCCCACTGCGCCGGCTCAGGGACTGTGCCTGATGTCGGTCCGCTACCCGAACGAACTTTCAGCCCGGGAGGACAGTTGGCGATGACCGTGACCCTTCTGGACGTCATCATGGTGGCCATCCTGGGCCTGTGCTTCGTCCTGGGCTTCTGGAGCGGGCTGACCAAACAACTGGCCACCATCTTAGGCATCGTCGCCGGCGTGGTGGTGGCGGCTCGGCTGGCCCCCCGCTTCGCCGAGACGGTGACGGGCCGGTTCATCACCGACCCGAACGGTGCTCGCATCGCCGCCTACCTCATCCTGTTCCTGGGCGCGGCGCTGGCGGTGTGGATTGCCGGTCGCATCGTGCGCACCCTCATCAGGAAGGCCGAGTTGGGGTCGACCGACCGGATGTGGGGCGCGGGGTTCGGACTTCTCAAGGGGGTGGTGTTCTGCTGGGCCGTGCTCCTGGCCATCGTGCCCATGCATGACCAGTCTTACTTCAAGCGCCAACTGGAGAAGAGTTACATTGCTCCCCGACTGCTGGTCGGCCTGAACGTGGCCGGCGGAGCCTTTCCTGCGGGATTGAAACAGAACCTCAAGCATACCGTCGACCGCTGGAAACGCCGACTGGCACGCGAAGCACCCCGGCTCAAACTGCCCACCAAGCCGGTGAGGCGGGACTTTCGGTGAGGGTCCTCCACATCATCACCAGGCTCATCCTGGGTGGCGCCCAGGAGAACACCTTGCTCACCGTCGAAGGACTGATGCGCGAGCCCGGCGTGGAGGCGGCGCTGGCCACCGGCCCGGCCCTCGGTCCCGAAGGCGAACTCTTTCATCGTGCCCACGCCCACGGCGTCCGCCTCTTCGTGGTTGACGAACTTCGCCGAGAGATTCACCCCGGACGCGACCTGGCCTCACTGAGAAAACTCCTGAGCATCGTCCGCCGGTTCCGCCCCGACATCGTCCACACGCACAGTTCCAAGGCCGGCATCTTAGGTCGCTTCGCCGCACGCCTCTGCCGGGTGCCCGTCATCATCCACACCATCCACGGCCTGCCCTTCCACCCTTACGAGACCCGGTTGAACAACCTCATCTACGTCGCCGCGGAGCGCCTCGCCGCCCGCTGGAGCACGGCCTTCATCTCGGTGGCCGACGCCATGACCCGACAGGCGCTCGCCCGGGGCGTTGGCCGAGCCCAGCAGTACGTCACCATCTACAGCGGGATGGAAGTGGAGCCGTTCCTTGCCGTGCGGGGCCGTCGGGCGCGCTGTCGTCGGGCGCTGGGGCTTCCCCGGACGGGACCGGTGGTGTGCAAGATCGCCAGGCTCTTCGCGCTCAAGGGGCACCAGGACGTACTGCGGGCGCTGCCGCCGGTGGCCGAGCGGTTCCCGGACCTTACGGTGGTCTTCGCCGGCGACGGCATCCTGCGAGATGAACTCACGAGGTTGGCGGCGGAGTTGGGCCTGGCAAGGAACCTGCGCTTCCTCGGCCTGGTGCCGCCGGGGCGCATTCCCACCATCCTGGGAGCGTCCGACGCTGCCGTCCACGCTTCCTACCGAGAGGGCCTGGCCCGGGTGCTGCCCCAGGCGCTGCTGGCCGGGGTGCCTGTGGTGAGTTACGAGGTGGACGGCGCCCCGGAAGCGCTGCAGACGGGGGAGGGGGGCGTGTTAGTGCCGCCGGGGGACGTTCCAGCCCTGACCGTGGCGCTCCTCGACGTACTCACCCACCGGCGGCGATGGCAGCGCCTGGCGCGACAGCGCGGCGATGCCATCACCGAGCGCTTCCGCGCCGCGACCATGGTGCGGGAGATCCTCGCCCTCTACCGCCGACTGCTTTCCTGAGGGACAGCGTTCGCCGGCACGATTTCCTACGCTTCGCGCCCGCCCTCGGCATCTGCCTCGCTCAGAGGGTGATGGTGCGTCCCGTTTCCATGGATTGGTTAGCGGCCAGGGTCACGCGCAGGGTCTCCAGGGCGTCGGCGTAGGTGGAGCGGATGGCCGAGGCATCTCCGGTCTCGACCGCCTGGATGAAGGCCTGGTTCTCTCTGAGGTAGGGGTCGTCGTGGAAGGTCAGTTCCCGGACCTCGCCCGGACGCCTGACCGTGAGCGACCGGAAGCCCATGCGCAGGGCGATGTCTTCGGCAAAGAGTTCCAGTCCCACGTTGGGCGCCTGGCGGGTCATGCAACTGGAGACGACGCTGGCCACGGTCTTCCCGATGAAGCGCAGGTTGACGATGCTGACGTCGTCCACGTCGAAGTTCTCGACCGTCCGTGCCATCACCCCTTGATGGCTCAGGGCGTGGACGCTCTGGACGTCGCCGGCGAAATAGCGGGCCAGGTCCACGACGTGGGTGGTCTGCTCCACCAGTTGCCCACCCGACTTGCTCCGCACCCGCCACCAGGCCACCCCGGGCATCCCACCCATGAAGCAGCCCAGCATAAAGGCGATGTGACGATCGCCCAGAAGTTCACGCATGCGGTCAGTGGCCTCATAGTAGCGCCAGTGGTAGCCCACGGCGGAGATGACGTCCGCCTCGGCGATGGCCCGGGCCGCCTCTTCGGCTCTCTCCAGAGACAGGTGGACGGGCTTCTCCACGAAGAGGTGCAGCCCGCGGCGGGCCGCCTCCAGTTCGATGTCTCCGTGGGCCCCGGGAGGCACGCAGACATAGAGGGCGTCCAACTCCTCGGCCTCCAGCATGTCGCTGCCATTGAGGTGGGCCTGGGCGCCGAAGCGCTCGGCCGAGCGCTGGGCGCGCTCAGCGTCCACGTCGCAGACGGCCACGATCTTCGCCTCGGGCACCTTCTCCAGGCAGGAGAAGTGCTGGTTGGCGATGCCCCCGGCTCCGACGAAACCGACTCTTACCGTCACTGTGATGCCCTCCGTACTCAGGCCCTCAACGTTATCTGACCAGGTTCTGCGGGGAGGTGCTCCGCCCCGGCTACACGATGCTCTTCAGGAACTCGACGCACTTGGGGAGTTCGACGTCGGGGTCGCCGGGAACGCCACACTCCAGGGCCATGTACTTGTCGTAGCCGATCTCCTTGAGCGCAGCGAAGCCGGCGGCGAAGTCGGTGTCGCCCGTTCCCGGCAGCAGCCTGGTGTTGTCGGCTAAGTGCACGTGCTGGATGTAGTCGCCGGCCCGCTTGATGGCTGCGGGGGTGTCGGTCTCCTCGATGTGCATGTGGAAGAAGTCGGCCATGATCCTGACCTTGGGGTGGCCGACCCGCTTGGCGATGTCCACGCCGTCGTCGAGGGTCTTGACGAAGTGCGTCTCGTACCGGTTCAGCGGCTCGACCAGTACGACGGCGTTGACGTCATCCTGGTCCAGGCCATCGGCGATGCGTTTGAGCAACTCCACCAGCAGGTCGCGCTCCAGTGTGCGCGCGTCGG
>CBDVDV010000214.1:0-5574 GCA_965372835.1 uncultured bacterium
GCGGTCCTCGCCGCCTCCAGTTCGTGCCGGTGGATGATCTCCCAGGCCCGCTCCCGCACCGTCTCGGTCTGAGCGGCGAGCCACTCGAGGATGGGTCGGCGGTCGCGGATGCCGATCTCGGCCCGCAGCGCATCGAAGTCCAGGTTGGGACGGGTGAGGGTCCCGTCCAGGTCAAAAAGCACCGCCCGAAGCATCACTCCTCTCCCTCTGCCACCGATGCGCCCTCTATGGTAGTCTCCCGTTGCTTTGCGCTCAACCCCGGGTCTCTGAACGCTCCCGCCTGCGGCTGTTCGACTTGACCAGGGAGGCCCGTGGCCCTACGATAACGTGGGGTGGAGCAGCCCTCTGGAAAAGCACCGGGACTTTTCTTCGCCGGTAACGTTGACTGGAAGGGGGCAGGAGCACCACGGCTTCCGGGGAGCGGAGTGTGAATCGACGGCTGAGGGTGTTGGTGCTGGTGGTGCTTCTCGCCGTCCCTGCCGGGGTCCTCCAGGCGCAGGGACGCTGGTGGCATCGGTCCTGGCGCTGTCGGCGCCTGGTGGAGGCGGTGCCGCCCAAGGTCTCGGCCTTCCCCGGTCCGGACGCTGCCTACTTTGAACTCTACGGCCAGGGTCACCTCAAGGAGGACGGTAGCGACGTCCGGGTGGTGGCCGACGGTCGGCTCCTCGGCCACAAGGTGCTCTACGTCAGCCCCACCGGCATCGCCCGCATCCTTTTCCAAGTGGTGCCCGGTACCTCCACCTACGAAATCTACTATGGCAACGCGAGGGCCCCCGCGCCCGAGGACGACTGGGAGCCCCGGCGCGGCCTCATCCTGGAGACCCGCCGCTACACCGGCGGCCGGTACAACAACTGGGCCCAGGCCCAGGAGACGCTGCGGCGGGCCGCGCCACCCTTCGGCGCCGGGCCCGTGGACCGGGTCTTCCACGGTCACAATCCCTTCGGTCCTTCCCGCCGATTCGTCAGTATCTACGAGGGCTGGCTCTACTGCCCCGTGGCCGGCACCTACTCCTTCGCCACCAGCAGCGGCAACGCCTCCTTCCTCTTCGTCAACGACCAGCGGGTGGTGGATTGGCCCGGCCACCACGGCCCGGTGGCCGACGCCCGGCATCACGGGGAGGTGGTGCTCCCCCAGGGGCTGGCCCGGTTCCGCTACGTGGCCGTCTTCGTGCGTGGGCGACCGACGGCGGTGGCGGCCTGGAAACTGCCGGGCAGCCAGCGCTACGAGGTCATTCCCAAAAACGCTTTCCCTCAGTTGGTCAGGGCCAGTGGACGGACGCTGGAGATCCAGGGGAAGCGGCTCGTCCCCGACTTCCGAATGGAGTTCGTCGGCCAGGCCACCCTCACCCCGGAGGGCGACCGCTTTCTGGTCAAGGTGCGCTTCCACAACACGTGCTCAGCACTGGCCAAGCGCAACTACCGGCCGGTGTGGGACTTCGGTGACGGCACCACGTCCGGCGAACTCAGCCCCACCCACGTCTACCTGGCCCCGGGGACTTACACCGTCACCCTCACCCTCATCGGCAGCGGCCGCCACCAGGCCGCCCAGCCCATCGAGGTCATCCAGGACTGGAACGCCCAGGTCGCCCGCCACATCGACGACCGGGGCGACTACTACGACCTGATCCGCCCGTACGAACTGGGCGAACTTTCAGAAGGCGCTCTGAGGAACTTAGTGGAGTACTTTCTCACCATCGAGAAGCCCGCCGATGCGCTGCGGGCCGGTGAGGAACTCCTCCTCGAACGCCCCAGGGTCTCCGATGGGGTGGTGCTCCGGGTAGCCCACCTGCTCCAGGACGCGCTCCTTCCTGCCGGCTACCCGCCGGGGTCCAGCCGGGACCCCCAGCGGGCGCTGAGGCTCTACGGCGCCGCCGAGACCAAGGTCGCCGACGCCCGGGCCAAGGCCGAGATGGCCCTGGTCCGGGGACGGGTCTTCTTCGAAGAACTGCGCGACCTGGAACGAGCGCGGACCGAGTTTGAGAAGGTCCTGGGGACCTACCGTCGGCCGACCAACTCGGTGGAGGCCCGCCGGGCCTACCTCGGCCTGGCGGCCGTCGAGCGCTGGCAGGGGAACTTAGTAGCCGCCAGGCAGTGGTTCGAGAAAGCCCAGGCTATTTCCGTGGGCGAAGGAACGCCCGAGAAACTCATCGTTCGCAGAAGCGCCTGGGCCCGGGCCGTGGAGGACGCGCTCACCCGGAGCGAGCCCGAGGTGACGAAGTTGGCCTGGCAGGAGTTGGTCACCTGGGCCTGGAACTATCCGGAAGACCTGCTCGACGGACACCACACACTGCTTTTAGCGAGGCTGCTCTTGAAGCAGGACCAGGCTCAGCGGGCCGCCGACGAACTCGAAGCACTGCTGCGCGTCAACCCGGAAAGTCAGTACGCCGACCAGGCCCTCTGGACGCTCACCGACTGCTACCTGGCCCTGAGGGACCGCCAGAACGCCCTCGCCGCTCTGGACCGGCTCCAGCGCGACTACCCGACCAGCGGACTCATCCCCAAACTGGAGGAGCGTCGCCGGCAGGTCCTGTCCGCCCGGCTGCGCTGAGTTCCCCGGCCGATGCCGTCGGCACTACCACGAATGCGCGCGGGGGAGGGTCCAGCGGTTCTCGGGGAAGACTACGTCCAGGAGTTCGAGCGCTCGGCGGGTGCCGTCGGCGAGGGTGAGTCGTATGGGGTGAAGGGAGAGCCAATCCTGCTGGTAGGCTTCCTCGGCCCGCAGCGCCCCCAGGGCCAGTCGGCAGAGCGTCCCCTGGTCGGTGCGCACCGTGAGCGTCGGCCGCGCGGGCGGCCTGGGGGCGAGCGTCGCCGAGCCAGGCGCAACCTTCAATGCCGCCTGCTCGTTGTCCACTTCGAAAAGGATCGTGCCCGACCAGTTAGTGAAGTCGCTCGCCTTGAGTCGACGCGCGAAGGCAGGCGCCAGTTCGCCAAGCACCGCGTCCAGGGAGACGACCCGGGCCATGAAGACCGTGGGCTCCCGAAGCAGTTTGAGGAAACCCAAGTCGTCAGCGAGGCCGGTGGCGAAGGGATCGGTCGGAGACTGCATCCAGGTGACCGTGTCCACCCCCCGTCGGCGGAGAACGCGCACTGCGTCCTCGATGAGGAGCCGGGCCAGTTCATCGCAGTCGGGCGCATCGGCGATGCACAGTTCCTGGAGGTAGGCGTGCCCATCTTTGGGAGTGCGTTGGTGGAAGACCAGGTAGCCCACTATCCGCCCACGCCGGACGAGCACCCGGACGCACTCCGGATCCTCGACGACCGAAGGCCGGTTCCACCAGCCCCGCTCGTGCATCTCGCGCCAGCGCGCTGGTGTGACCTTGGTGGGCCCGGTGAAGGAGCCGTAGGTCTGATGGAAAAGTCTCACGATGTCGCGCTCGTCGCCGGGGAGGTAACTGCGGATGGTAAACTTCTTGGCTGCCCTCACTTGCTCATTCCTGTTCTATTGGCGTTTCCCAGGCCGGGAAAACGGTTCCCTGAAGCCGACGCCAGAGCGCCTTTGACCCGGTCACCTGCAACTCAACGCTGCGGAGTAGTTCGTCTGTGCCCACGGTGCGGAGGAAGATGCTGACGAGTGCGGCGAGGCTCAAGCGCATGGTCAGGTCGGCCCCCCGGGCGCAACCCCTGCGCACCGAGGCCCTCCCCCCCTTCAGACGAAGGGTGTAGGCTTGAGCGTCGCTGAGGTCCACTACCACCGCGCCTCGGAGGCGCTCGACCCGCCGGGCGCCCTCGGGTGTCCTCTCGGCACGCGCCAGCCAGGAGCGGACCTGTCGGCGGAGGTAGGCGCCGACGTCGAGCACGAGGGTGCGCATGTGGGGGATGAAGACGTCCACGTATCCATAGCGTCGGTAGAGGCGGTGGGCGACGATGCGGGTTCCGGTGTAGAGTCCGCTGGTAGCGAGAGCGCGCTTTCGCATCTCTTCCACGGTGCGCTCCATCACCGCACTCGAAAGCCCCCGTCCCCGGTAGCCCGGGCGGGTGGAGACGCCTCCGATGGTGCCCATGGACAGGTACGTCCACCCACCCACCTGGAAATCCCTGTACCCCAGGTGGAGTCCGCTCGGCTGCTGGCCGTCTTTCTCGATGGCCACCCGGCTCTCGGTCACCACAAACTTGTGCTTCTGCTTCTTCTTCGCCACAGGCACTCCCTCATCCCAACTCGGCAACGATCTCGCAGGTCTCCCCGGGCTTCCCGAAGGGGATGAGCGTACCGGAGACGGTCTCCCCGTTGAGAACGAGTCGAACCACGCCGCGCTCTTTACGCTTCGCGTGGGGTCTCCGACCTCTTCGCCCCTTCGGGCTCCGATTCTTCACCGTCAGGTGGTAGCGCGCTCCCCGGATGGTGGCCCAGGCCTGGGCTTGCTTCCAGTCGGCGGGGGTGCAGGGGTCGATGCGCACGCCCTCGTACTCGGGCCGAAGGCCGAGCAGAAACTGGTGCGCTAACAGGAAGTACCAACTGGTGCTCCCCGTGTGCCAACTGTAGAGGGCGGCGCCGAAGCGTTCGGGCGAGCCCGGACCCATGTAGAAGTTGGTGGAGGCGAAGGGCTCGACGGTGACCCGGTCGCGGTCGTGCTCCGGGTTGATGGGCTGGCCCTTCATGAAGGTCTCGAAGGCCTTGGTGCCCCGGCCGCCGTGACAGTTCGCCCGAACCGTCATCGAGACGCCATGGCTGTACACCGCTCCGTTCTCGAACATCCCCGGCACCATCCCGGAGATTCGGCCCACGTAGTCCTGGTACTTCCGGTAGGCGGGGTGGATGAGGGCGGGGCCGTAGGGGGTGGCCAGTCGGCGGTCGATGAGTTGGAAGAGGCGTCGGCGCTGCTTCTCGTCGGCGACGTCGGCGAAGATGGCCCAGGTCTGGACGTTGAGGTGAAGTCGGCCGTCGGGGTTGTCGGGACAGCCGATGCGTCGCCCGTCGTCGTCGAAGGCGTAGGTGTAGTGCCCCTTGTACCAGGCCACCTTGTTGATCTGCCTGGACAGGGCCGCGGCCTTACGGGTCATCTCGCGCACGACCTTGGCATCGCCCAGGTGACGGGCCAGGTCGGCGACCTTGCGGGCAGCTGCCACCGCCGCGCAACTGAGCCAGACGCTCTCACCCCGGCCGCGCTTTCCGATTTCGTTCAGGGCATCGTTCCAGTCGCCGTCACCGATCAGGCACATGCCGTGAGCGCCGCGCTCCTCATAGAGGTTGCGCACACCCCTGAGCGTGTGCTCGTAGACGCTGCCCTTGCCGCCGTCGAAGAAGGGCACCTCCTCTTTGAGGATATCGAAGTCCCCCGTCTGCAGCAGGTACTGCTCCACGCACCAGATGATCCAACTCGGGCTGTCGCGGTGCTTGCGCAGGTCGTGGGGCCCGCCGATCTCCGACCACTGACGCATCGCCGTGCCGTCCCGGTACTGGTAAGCGAGTGTTTGCAGGAGGCGCCTGCGGGTGTAGCCGGGCCAGAAGGGGGCCACGCCCATACTGTCCTGGAGGATGTCGCGGTAGCCTCGGTCGAGCCCCCGGGTCCACTTGGCCGTGTGGGAAAGTTGGTACTTGAGCCAGATGTTGGCGGCGAGGTCGAAGGGTCGGCTGGG
>CBDVDV010000215.1:0-5434 GCA_965372835.1 uncultured bacterium
GTGCGTAGGGGCGCTGCTCGCTGCGCCCTGGCCTCTGGGCGGGGCAAGCCCCGCCGCTACGCCGGGGCTGACGCCCACACCTTGAGGAAGCTCAAGGTGTGCCAACCCACGGAGCCAGTCGCCGGCTCCCCGTCATCAGGGCTTCGACTCCGGCTCTTTTTTGCCCAGGCCGGGGATGAGGCGGATGGTGATGTCGAGCAGGAAATCCAGCCCGCCAATGAGCAGGTCCAGGCCGGGGACGGGGAGTTTCTGCTCGAGGCCCCTGAGGTAGCCCAAGTCCAGCACCCCCTCTTTTAACGTCGTGTAGAGGCCTTCAGTAAGGAGTTCGGCCACCAGGTCGGCGGGTGAGATCCAATCTGGCTTGAGTTCCACAAACCGGGTGCCTTCGATCCGGCCGGTGAAGCGCATGAGGGGCAGGCGGCCCAGGTCCGGAGCCCCCTCGCCAGCGGGACCGGCCAGCGTCCTCAGCACACTTAGACCCAGTTCGTACTCGACCTCGCCCTCAGGGGTGGTCTCCCCCACCAGGTAGAGGTCCATGGTGCTGTTGAAGAGCATCTCGTTGCGGAACACCCCCTTCTCGATGGTGGTCACGTTGGTCATGGTGCCGAACTTGTACTCGCTCAGGTTCAGTTTGGGGAAAACTCGGCGGACGTGCTCGGGAACCGGAAACGGCCCCACCAGCATACCCTCGGTGAGTATAGTGTGGGTCCGGCCCGTAATGGACTGCCGAAACCTCTGTGGGTCCAGGCTCAACTCTCCCCTGATCGTCTCTGTTACTTCCTCCGCCATGCGCCCCGAGAAACTGAGCCCCGGCAAGCGTCGGCTGACCGAATCGGCGGCGAACGAGGTGGGCCGCCAGTCGATGGCCCGATAGGTGTAGCCGTAGGGCGAGGGCCAGCGGTCCAACTGCACCCAGGTGCCGGCAGCGTCGAAGCGGCCTCCGGACACCTGGGCCCGGCAGACCTCCAGGGCCAGCACCCCATCGCGCAGCTGCCAGGCCACTTCCACGTCGTTCACGGTCAGCGTGCCGGCATAGGCTTCGGCCACCTCCACGGTACCCCGGCCTGAGAGTCCGGCCACCAACACGGGCAGCCAGCCGCTCAGCCACTCTTCCACGGCCTGCGGTCGGGGCGCCACCCGGGCTACGATCCGGGGTCGGGCCGAGTCCACGTCACTGGTAGGCGTCAGTTCCACCACCGGCTGTGGTACGACACTCTCACCACCCCGAGCCAAGTCGAGGGGGACAGGGCCCGTGGAGGGGGACGTTAGGAGGAGTCGTTGGAGGCCGGTAAGGTCCAGAACGTCCGCCCGCAGGTCAAGTTCGAGATGAGCCATGACCTCGGGGCTCAACTCCACGCCTTCCTCGGGAGGTTGGCTCAACCGGCTGAGGAGTTCCAGGTAACCCTCCAACAGGAAGGAGACTTGCATTTGACGTCCGTCCAGGCTCACCCGCAGGTCGTCGCTCTTGAGGGCCTCAGGACTTATGGTCACCTGCCCATCCAACTCCAGGCGAACCGGCTCGGCCCCCGCGAACTCCACCGTCAGGTGGTCGAAGCGAAGTTCGGGCCGGTCCGTAGGGGCCTGGCGCAAGTCCTCCAAGAGCGCCTTCATCGACAGTCCGCCACTGAGGGCCAGCAGGACCCACTCCGGCCGCATCTCCTCCAAAGTGGGGATTCCCTCCTCCACCGTGATGTCAAGAGTCCGGAACTGGGAGAACTCGCGGTCCAGGTCACCGGTTATCCGGATTCGAGGCAACGCCCCCAGTTCCAGCGCCAGTTCCTCCAGGCGGACCTGCTCTGCGACCACGACCTGGATAGGCATTCGCCCACGTTCGCCCGCGGGTTTGAGCAGTTCGCCCTCATAGCGGACCGCACTTCCGTCCAGGTTCACCCACCCCTTCAGCGACAGTTCGTCCAAGGACCCGCTGACTTCGACGATTTCCAGAGA
The DNA here is from genome assembly GCA_965372835.1 of uncultured bacterium. Taxonomy (GTDB): domain Bacteria; phylum Planctomycetota; class DG-23; order CBDVDV01; family CBDVDV01; genus CBDVDV01. Next base: position 1,948 of record CBDVDV010000215.1, read on the forward strand.
TACGGGGCCCTCGAAGTCGAAGCCGCTGAGGGTCTCGCGCAGTTTGGTCGGCAGGCGCTCGACGAGCGCCTGCCACTGGGAGGCGAGCGCCTCCCAGGTGCTGCTGAGATGCCCGGCGACGTAAAGGTGAGGCTTGCCGTGGACCCGACGGAGGACCCCGTGCCAGGAGACCTGACCCACCGGCGAATCGAGGTGGCACTCACCGACCTTGATGCCCGAGCCGTCCTGGAAGTCACCGGCCTCGAGCGAGACCGTCAGTCCGTCCAGGTCGAGGGCCACCGAACCGCGCTCGTCGGTCCACGTCAGCCCAACCTCCTGACCTGTACCTGAAGCCTCCCCCTGCCAACGCCGACCATCGTACCTGCCACCGACGCGGGCCTCCCCGGCGAGCCGAAGCCCGGCCCTCTCCGGCCAGCCCGGAAGCCTTCGCGTCAGCGACTCGCTGACCCGGGCGCCCAGAACCCGGACCTCGGCCTGGAGCGCGGTGAGGTCAACGCCTCCCCCGCTCACCACCGCCTCAGCCGAGCCGCTGAGTTCCAGGGCTTCCAGGCCGCCGACCTCCTGCTGCTCGCTCCGAAGGGAGAGGGGCCCGAGGTCCACCTTACCCGACCCGGCCACCGACCACCCCTCGCCAGCGGGCGCCACGGTGAGGGAGCCTTCCAGGCTGAGCCCGGCGAACGTGGCGGCCAGCGGCGGCTCCGGTCCTGCGGCGAGATGCAGCCGGGCAAGCGGGTAGGACCAACTTCCCGAGGTCACCTCAAGCCGACGATCGCTGGGGGAGAAGGTGAACCGGGCCTCCGCCTCCCACGGTTCGAACTCGGCCTTGAACGTTTCTCCGTTTACGGAAAGGCTCTGGCAACTGAGCGCCGACACTCCCTGGAGCACACCGTCCTCGGCCCTCAGCGTCACCCTCGCCTCAAAAGGGCCGACTTCGCCATAGTCCGTACGGACGGCGGCCGGGTCGGCGAAGGCGGGGCTGCGACGGCCGAACTGGGACTTCGCCCCCGCCGCTCGTCCGTGGACGGAGAGTCCTGCGCAGCGGAGTTGCGAAGCCACCTGGAGGGCGCCGTCGGTCACGGCGATGTCGAGGTCCCCCTCGAGCGGCTCCACACTCACGGGAACGCCCAGCCCGGCCAGGAGGCCCCCGGGAGCGACTCCGCTGAACTGAAGGCCAGCAGAGAAGGCGAGGTCCATCGGGTGCTCCGGCCGCCAGGCCACCCGCGCCTCTCTCACCGAGGCCTCGAGCCGCTCCGCCGTGAGCAGCGGCCCGGGCTCGCCTTCGCCGTTCAAATGGACCTCCACCAGGGAGAACGGCTCAACGGTCGCCAGCGAGCCAGTGATCCCTTCGTCGGACTTCCGAGCGCTGGCGGTCAGCGAACCGGAGAGCCGTCGTCCGGAGAGGCGGAGGTTGCGCGGCCATTGGGTTGCCGCAGTCACCTCAGGGAGCCTGAGGTCGAAAACGCCCGCTTCGATAGGGAGGCTCTTGAGATCGAACTCCCAGGCGCCCTTGTCGCGCCGCAGAGCCATCTCGGCCCCCTGCACCTGAAGCCTGGTGGTCGAAAAGGCCCCGACCTTCGCCCCGGCCTGAGCCTTCAGGTGTTCCACCGTGGTGGTAGCCTGGATGTCCACCCTGTCCTTCTCGGCGGAGAGGGAGAAGGTGACCGTGCCCTCACGGAGGACGCCCGCCAGCGTGGTCTCCCCTGAGTCAAGGAAGAAGCGGAGGCAGTCTGAGAGCGCCTGGAGGTCCAACTCGCTCAGGCGGACCTCGGCGAGGATTCCGGCGGCCGGCCCCGGGTCGCGGGCCAGTTCTCCCCGGGCGATGAAGCCCCCGCCTTCGACCTCGAACCGGAGGTCCACCGGCTTCAGGGACTCGACCTCAACCAGGAGGTCGAGTTTGGGGCTCTGGCGGACCTCTTTTCGCTCCTCATCCACCAGGGTGAACACCAGGTCGGTGATGAGGATGCGCTCCATCTCCAGGGCGCTCACCCGGGGGGCCTCCTCTTCGCGAGCGGGCGGCCCTTCTTTGCGCCGCTCTTCCTCGGCCTTCGCCTGCCAACGCGCCAGCAGCGGCCCCAGGCCCTCAGGCCCCTGCTCGAGCCGACAGCGCACCGACTCCAGAGCCACCTCGGAGACCTTCAGCCGACCGGCCAGCAGAGGTCCTATCAGGGCTTCCCCTTCCAGTGACTCCAGCGCCAGTTCCAGGCGGGCGCCCTGGGCCTCACTCACCAACTTCACGTCGCCGCAGCGCACCCGGATGCCCCGACCCAGCCTGAAACTGAGTTCCCCGACCGTGGCCTCCACCGGGAATTCTTCCTCCAACTCCCGTTCCAGGCGCGCCCGCAGCCACCCGGTGGGCAGCCAATAAGGGCTGCTCAGCAGAATCACCACCGCGGCGACCACCAGCAGCGCGGCCCAACCCAGCAGTCGGCGCCAGCGAAGCCGAGGCCGGCGCTTGACCCGGGCAGCGGACGAGTCTTCTCTCGGTTCGTCTTCGGCTGTCACCTGTAGATCCCTCGTTCCACCCTGACCATTTCAAGATACCCGCAGAAGTGTCTTTTGACAAGCGCCCGCGGCCGCCGCCGGGGAGCGCACTTGTGGCCGTGCGTCCCTCACCGTACCATGGTGGCAGGCGCCGGTGCGACCTTGGGAACGTCCGCGTGAGGGAGACGCCATGATTGAGATCGCCTGTCTGTACCCCAACGCCCTGGGGGCCGAGCTGTCAGCGCTGGGACGGTGCCGGGAGGTTGGATACGAGGCTGTGCAACTCCACCCCCGAGCCTTTGTGGAACCTGAAGAACTCTCCGAGCAGACACCCGCAACGGCGGTCCTGGAGGCGGTCGAGTCGGCCGGGCTCCGCATCGCCGCCTGGAGTGGGTACCGGCCGCTCATCGGCGAGGCCGAGGAGGTGGCCAGCAGTCTTGCTTACCTGGACCGGGTGCTGGGGTTCGCCGGTCGGGCCGCAGGCGAAGCCCCCGGGCTGGCCACGCCCATCGTGTGCACGGAGACGGGCGCTCCCAACCCGGAGCGCTCCCCCGAAGAGCAGTGGCAACAGTTGGTGAAGTCGCTTCGCCAACTGGCCTCGACGGCCGAACAAGTAGGTGCCAAGGTAGCCATCGAGCCGACTCGCCGACACATCATCCGCGACGCCGACACGGTGGTGCGGGTAATCAAGGACGTGGGCTCCCCGGCGCTGGGCATCTGCTACGACCCGGCCAACATCATCCACAGGGGCGACACCGTCCGCGAGGGCTTCGAACCGCTCGCGCCGCACATCCTGCTCAGCCACGCCAAGGACGTGGCCTTCGCCGAGGACGGTTCGGTCGCCGAGTATCCGCCGGCCGGTGAGGGAGAGGTGCCCTACCCGGAGTTCTTCGAACTCCTGGGCCGACTGCCCAGCCCGCACACGCTGGCCGTGGAGTACGCCCGCAGCGAGGAACAACTCAGGCGGGTGGCCGCGTTCCTGAGGGACCTGCGAGGCTGAGCCCGG
>CBDVDV010000216.1:0-5423 GCA_965372835.1 uncultured bacterium
CACCCAGAGCGCTGTGGGGGGACATCGCAGGAGAGAAGTCCGGAGAGGGCATAGGCCGCAGCGCGCTCGCCGCCCCGGGACTACTCAACCTTGCACTCAGCCCACAAGAAGGGCCGAACGCGCTCTTCCACCAGTTCGACGCCCAGCCCGGGACGGGAGGGGATGGGCAGGTGGCCGTCCCGCAGGTCAAGTTCCGGTGCGTGGTCGACCAGGGCGTGGTGCTCCGCTCCCCGGTAGGGATAGTGCTCGTGGATGTAGAAGTTGGGGATGCAGGCATCGAACTGGAGCGCTGCTGCTGTCGAGACCGGACTGGCACACACCAGGTGGGGCTGCATCCGCATCGAGTAGACCTCAGCCATGGCCGCGATCTTCTTGGCTTCGAGGATGCCGCCCACATAGCCGATGTCAGGCTGGAGAATGTCCGCAGCGTGCACCTCCAGGACTCGGCGAAAGCCGTAGCGGGTGTAGAGCCGTTCCCCGACGGCGATGGGGATGTTCACCTGCTCCCAGACGGCTTTCAGTGCGTCCACGTCGAAGGGGTCCACCGGCTCCTCGAGGAAGGCGATGTCCAGCTCTTCCAGCCGTCGGCCGATGCGGATGATGGTCTTGAGGGTCGCCGAGGCGCTCATGTCCAGCATGATCTCGACGCCCGGACCCACCGCGCCGCGCACCGCCTTGACCCGGGCGACGCACAGGTCCTCGGCCTCTCGGTCAACGCTCCGGCGGGAGACGTGGCGAAGTCCGCTGTCGGGGGTGGTCTTCGTCCGGGTCGCCAGCGGGTAAAGTTTGAGGGCGGTGAAGCCGTCGGCGACCACGCGCTCGGCCTCGCGGGCAAACTCCTCGGGCCGGTCGCAGTGGAACGACCATCCATTGGCATACACGCGGGCGCTCTCCCGGCACTTTCCCCCTAACATCTCGTAGACGGGAACGCCTAAAGCCTTCCCCTTGATGTCCCACAGGGACTGCTCGATGGCGCTGATGCCGGCAAAGACAATGGGCCCGCCACCCTTGGCCCAGAACGAGTGGTCGTACATCTCGCTCCAGATCGCCTCGATACGGAACGGGTCTTTCCCCAGCAGGAAGCGCTCGGCCAGGTCCTTTATCATGCCCGCGGCAGCCGTCCAACCCGCGCCGTAGACGATGCCGGCCTCGCCGACCCCGGTGATGCCCTCATCGGTGAGAACCTGCACCAGGACCGGGTGTCGGCCGGTGATTTCTGCCAGGTAGATCTTTGCTCCGACGACCTTCAACCGAGGTCCCTCCCGTCGACGATGAGCAGGATGACAAGCATCTCGCCGCCGGCGAGCCTACTGCCGGCCGCGGGGATGTCAAGATCGCTTCTCCTTGAGCCATCGGTGCCCGACCGGGGTGGCCCACCTTGGCAGGGCCAAGGTGGGCGCGGAGCGCGGGAAACATTGTTTGAGTTTCCCACGAGCGATACGGTAAGCTTTGCCTACTAAACACCTTGCGATTTCCGGGGCTTCGCCCACACCTTGAGCAAGCTCAAGGTGTGCCACCCAAGGAGCCGTGAAACTGGGGATGTCAAAGCCGCTTCTGCCGGCGTAGGGGACAGTCGAGGCATCGGTGCCCGACCGGGCATCAGTCGATAAGTTCCCGCACCTGTTTGAAGGTCGCGGGGGTGCGGCGCTTGTGCTCGGAGGTGGAGACCATGCGGGTGATGCGCTCGCTGAGGTCGGCTGGAAGGTCGGGCTCACGCGCTGTGTCCCGGGAGCGGAGATAGGTTTCAATCTGTTCGTAGCTGACCCCCATCTCGCCCTCGTCGGTCTGTCCTTCCCAGAGGCCGGCTGAGGGGGGAGTTTCGATGATGTCCCCAGGGACGTCCAGGAAGCGGGCCAGTGCCGTGACTTCGTGCTTGTAGAGACCGCCCAAGGGCTCGATGTCCACGCCTGCGTCGCCGTACTTGGTGAAGTAGCCCACCTCCAGTTCGCTCTTGTTGCCCGTGCCCACGACCAGGGCGCCCAGGGCGTTGGCGTAAAGGTAGAGCAGCGTCATTCGGACGCGCGGGCGCAGGTTGCCCAGGGCCAGGCGAGCGCGCTCCGTATCCTGGTCGCTCACCTCGGGCGGAAGCCACTGAGCGCACAGGTCTACGATGGGTCCGATGGCCACCAGCCTCCAAGGGATTTCGAACTGCTCACAGAGCCCGACGGCCCGCTCGGTCGGGGCCTCGTCAGACTTTCCCATTGGCAGGACCAGGGCCAGGGCCCCGTCGGGACAGGCCCGCTTGGTAAGCACCGCGGTCACCGCAGAGTCCACGCCTCCTGAGACTCCCATCACCGCCCGAGAGCAACCGGCCTTGGCAAGATGTCCGCTGATCCACTCGCTAATCTCGTTGGCCACTCGTCCACAATCCATTGCCACACCTCCGGTAATGAGACGCGCGGAGTCTTCACAGCCACGATAGCGGACAGCACTGTTCGGGTCAACGTCTCTTCCACGAACGCCGCCCCAGGCTGGCGCGCACCTGCTTAGTTGACTTCCCTGTTTCTCGACCTACAATCCCCGCAGGGCGAGAAAATATGCAACGTACTCGGGCACGGAAAGGAAACGACCGTGGAACCTGTGGCTGCTGGGCTTACCACGCCGAAAGGCTTTCTTGCCGCTGGGCTTCATTGTGGCATCAAGCCTGATCCGGAAGTGCTGGACCTGGGACTCATCTATTCAGAGCGCCCCGCCGCCGTGGCTGCGACCTTTACCACCAATCGGATTCACGCTGCGGCCGTGAGGATCAGCCGAGAACGCGTGGCCTCGGGACGGGCCCAGGCCGTCGTCGTCAACTCCGGTAACGCTAACGCCTGTACCGGTGCCCGTGGTCTTGAGGACGCCCACGCCATGACCCGCCTGGTAGCCGAGCAACTGAGGCTGGAGGAGGCCGAGGTGCTGGTCGCCTCCACGGGCATAATCGGTGAGTACCTGCCCATGGACAAGATTGAGATGGGTATAGCCGGGGTTGCCGGGGCCCTGGGCCGGGGCCCCGAAGCCGATGACTCCATCAGCCGAGCCATCCTCACCACCGACACCGGTCCCAAGGTGGCTGCTGCCCGTTTTGAGGTGGATGGAGCCACGGCTACACTCACCGGCATCGCCAAGGGAGCCGGGATGATCGCACCCAACATGGCCACCATGCTCTGCTTCCTGACCACCGACGTGGCCATAGACTGGCACGTACTCCGTGACCTCCTCGCTGAGGCAGTAAACAGGTCCTTTAATCGCATCGCCATCGACGGCCACACCTCCACCAACGATACTGTCATCTGCCTGGCGAACGGCGCCCTGGGGAATTCGCCCGTCCGCCCGGGGAGCCGCACCCACTTTGAACTCCGCGACGCCCTCACCCACGTGACCTGGACGCTGGCGCGCAGGATCGTCCGCGACGGCGAAGGAGCGACCAAACTCGTCGAGATCGTTGTCAAGGGAGCCGCGACCGAGGACGACGCTGTGAGGGTGGCTCGGTCCGTGGCTGACAGTCCCCTGGTCAAGACGACGCTCCACGGCGAGGACCCCAACTGGGGCCGGATTACGTCGGCGGCGGGCTACTGCGGGGCCCAGGTGGAGGAGGAGAAACTCTCCTGCTGGATCGGTGACGTGCTGGTTTTTGAAAAGGGCGAGCCCGTCCCGGGCGTGCGGGAGCGGGCCCACGCCGAACTCACCGGTTCCGACGTCCGTCTGGTGCTCGACCTGGGCCTGGGCACGGGCCAGACGACCGTCTGGACCTGTGACCTCTCCGAAGAATACGTCCGCTCCAACGCCCAGTACTCCTGAACGACAGCACCGGCTGTACGTATAGTCTTGTGGACGGCTTTGGCTGGTCACTTGGCAGGATGAGGCTTAGCCCGTCCGAAAAGAACCGCAGGGGGCGAGCGTGATGCGAAGGAACTGCCAGAACCGGGCACGTGGCCGACGACTTGTTGGCTGGCTGCTCATCGTCTCTCTCCTCTCCGCGTGGCTACTTACTGTCGAAGGCCAGGAGTTCGTTGTCGAGCAGCAGACCTTGCCGAACGGCCTGCGCGTCTGGGTGAGCCCACTGGAACAGGCCAAGAGTGTGTATGTGGGGGTGGTAGTGCTCGCGGGTCATGCCGACACGGCTCCTTGGCCGCGCCAAACAGCCCACTTGCTCGAGCATTTGCTCTCTCAGAGCCGCGCTGGTGAGTCGAAGGAGGAACTGAGTCGGGAACTCCGGCGGCGGGGCTGTTCCAGGAACGCTTACGCTGGTCGTCTTTCGACGGTGTTCTGGGCGTCGGGACCTCCCGACGAACTGCGCTTCCTGTTGGAGTTGCTCAGGGACCGGGTTCTCGAAAACGATCTCTCAGGCAAGGACACTGAGGCTGAGAAGCGAATCATGGAAGCCGAGTATGGCGGGAAGCCAAGTTGGCTTCTGAAGGCCTACGACCGAATCCACGGCGTAAGCGCGTGGGGCAAGGTATGTGCACAGGTTTTGCCCAATAGCCCGGTGTTTCAGTGTCCGGCTTTCCCCACCCTCGATCTCCCTCTGATCGACCGGCAGACGCTTGAGGGTTTTTACCAACGCTACTATTCGCCAAGCCGCGCGGTTCTCATCGTCGTCGGGCCTGTGGATCTCCAGGAGGTGTTGCAGTCAGCTGAGGCAGTCTATGGGGGCCTGCCTGCCCGGTCCACGCCAGAGCTGTTGCTTAAGGCACCAGATCGTGCCAGGAGGTTGGTCCTGGTCGAGCACCAGCTCCCCGTGGTATTTGAGCAGCAGAGCTGGGTGCAGTGTGGCGTCCGTGTTGACGGCTGGCGCGGCCACAGGCTATCTGCCGGCAACGTCCTGCGAGAGCTCCTTGCCGAGCGGCTTTACGATGAGCTCGTGGTGAGGCGAGCGTTGCTCTACAGCGTATGTATGCATTTATGGCTGCCTACTGATACAGGTGTGCTTTACTGCTCGGCAGCGGTGGACGAGGGTGACGTCGAGGAAGTTGTGGGGGTGATGAAAGGAGAGGTCCTGCGCCTCGGGCGCGAAGGTCTGAGCGCTGAGGAGTTCGCCAGGCTGAAGAGGTCCGTGGAGTCAGATCACCGGGAATACCTCAGTGACGCTTCCAGCTGGGCAGGTCAACTCGCGATGGCTGCGACGGGGCTTCGGACAGGGAGCGACGAACTGCTGAACCCTCTCGCCACATTGTCCTCGCTGAGGCGTGAGGAGGTGAACGATCTCGCCCGAGAGATTTTCCGCGAGGACAACATGTTCATAGCCACCGGTCGACCTTTGCTGAACGTGTGGCAAAGCACGCTTGCCCTCATCATCATCGTTGCTGTCTTTGTGGGGCTTGTCGTGCTCGCAGTGAGATGGCGGAGATGGGCGAAGAAGGCTGCTGCCCAGGCTGCTCAGTCGTGCCGGCCGTAGGTCGAGGGTCAGAAGGAGTTCGAAGATGCTCTTTTTGACGGGTTGC
>CBDVDV010000217.1:0-5332 GCA_965372835.1 uncultured bacterium
TCTTCCCGGGGCTCGCCGACAAGCCCAAACTCCTTGCTGAGCCGGCGGCCGTGACGGTCGAGGAGGACGAAGACCCGTTTCGCCTCGTCGAGCGTCTCCGCCTCCCGCCCCTCGAAGGCGTCGTTGCCGAGGAGCATGGCCAGTTCCTGCCAGAGCATCCGGGGATGGCCGGAAAGAAGGTCGCTTTCCACTTGCCCAATAGCCTCACCCAACCACCCATACGCCTCTTTGACGGACGTGAGTTCCTCTGTCTTAAGGGCGGCAGCCACGCCCCGGTAGGCTCGGTCGACCCGACGGAGTTGCGCCAAGACCTCTCCGCGCACCATCAGGGCCGAACTCATCTCGGGCCCCCCCGCCTTGGGGGCGGCCCCCTCGCCGTGCCGGTGCATACTTGCTCCGCCCCCACCTTCCGGGGTCATCATGCTGGGTTTGGCCTGGATCTGGAGGGCGCTGTCGATCTTGAAGTTGCCGTGGGTGACGACCAGTTCTCCCTCCTGGAGCCCACGGCGGACGATGTAGTAGTCCCCGGCCCGTGGCCCCAGGACGATCTCCCGGCCTTCGTAGGTCGGCTTGTCGGTTCCGGGCACCTGGACGTAGACGACGGCGCGGGTCCCGGTGAGGAGCGCGGCGGTCGCAGGGATGACCAGTGGCTTTTTCAGCTCGGCTTCGGAGAACGAGATGTACCCCACCTCTTCGGTCTGGACCAGAGACATGCCACAGATGGTGCAGTCTCCCGGGCCGTCGCTTACCACTTCTGGATGCATGTAGCAGATCCACTTGCCCGCTAAGTCCGGGTCCACGACCCGACCGCCCATGGCTACCTCAGTCCGAACGATGGCCCGGACGAACATTCCCGGCTTGAGTTTGCGGTCGGGGTTGGCCACATTGACGCGGACCTTGACTGTCCGCGTCTTCTCGCTCAGGAAGGGGTCGATAAAGACAATGGTCCCGGTGAAGGTCTCCCCGGGGTATGCCTCGGTGGTGAAGGTGACCTTCTGACCGTAGCGCAGCCACACCAGGTCCGATTCGTAGGCGTCCAACTTGACCCAGACGGCCGAGAGGTCGGCAATGGTGTAGATGCGTGTGCCGGTCTGGACGTACATGCCTTCCTGAGCGTTCTTGTGGATGACGATCCCGCCCATGGGGGCGTAGATGGTCATGTGGTCGGCGGGCGTGCCCCGCTCCTCGATCTCGGCGATCTGCTCTTCGGTGATGCCCCACAGGCGCAGCCTCTCCCGGGCCGACTCGACGTCGGCCTTGGTCAGGTCGCGCATGACCACCAGGTCGCTCTCCTGGAGGTCCTCTGCCGCCTTGATGGCGGCGAGCAGCGCCGCCTGCGTGTCCAGAAGGTCGGGGCTGTAGAGGTAGACCAGGTGGTCGCCCTTCTTGACCTCGATGCCCGTGTAGTCCACGTACAGCCTGTCGATCCGCCCGGGCACGCGGGCGGTGAGGTAGCCGAGCTTGGTCTCGTCGTATTCCACCTTCCCGACCATGCGGACCTCGGCGGTGACCAGCCGTCTTTCCACGAGGCTGGTCTGGATGTCCATCAGGGCTTTGGCCGCCTCGCTCACGGTCAGTCGGCGAAGCCCCCCCTCTTCCTCCTCACCGGCGTCCGTGGCAACGGGGATGAGTTCCATGGCGCAGATGGGGCAGCGGCCCGGCTTGGGCTGCCTGATCTGGGGATGCATTGAGCAGGTCCACCATTGGACGCCGGCTTCGGCCTCCTCCTCGGCGGGCCCCTTTTCCGCCTCTGGGCTGACGGCAGCGGGCCCCGCGGGCGGGGCCGGTGAGAGCCAGCCACGAAGCCCGTAACCCAGCACCAGGGCTGCCAGGAGCAGAACGACGATCCCGAGCTTCCTCACGAGTCACACCCCCTCACTGACCCTCGTGCTTTCCATGCGAGCCCTGTTCCTGCTCGGCCGCAGGGCTCGCCTCCTCGGGCGTCACCCTCTCAGCGTCGCCCACGCTTTCCTCGCCCTGGTCGCCAGCGGTCTCGGCCGGCCCTCGAGGTATCTCTCGGCCGACGAGCATCTCCAGTTGGGCCAGTCGCTGGGCCAGGTCCGCCAGGGCCCGCTCGTAAGCGAGTTGGAACTCGAGCAGAATCCGCTGCCCGTCCACCAGGTCCAGGAAACTGGCCTGACCGGCCCGGAAGGCAGCGTCCAACGCCTTCAGGGACTGCTCGGCTTTTGGGACCAGGGTGTCCCGGTAGAGGTCGATCTTGCGCTCGGCGTCACGGAACTGGTAGAGCACCAGCTTGACCTCGGCACCCAGGGTGTTCTCGCGGTCGGCCTTGGCCTTGAGAGCCGCCAGGTGCCGAGCCTGCGCCTCACGCACCGCGGCGCTGTAGCGGGCCAGCCAGATGGGAACGTTGACCGAAACCGTGGCCATGAGCGGGTCCTTGCCGCTGTCCTGGGCCCCGGGCATCAGGGCCGAGCCGGTATCGATGTAGTTGAGCCCCAGCGTGAAGTCCGGGTAGTACTGCTTTCTGGCCAGTTCGATAGAGTGTCGCTCTCTCTCGATTTGGTGTTCCATCTCCCTGATCTGGGGGCTGGCTTCCCGGAGCCAGGTGAGGATCTCCTCGTCGCTGGTGTCGATCTTCTCCTCGGGGATAGAGGTGGGCCAGGGGAGCTCGGCCTCGGTCGGGCGGCTGAGGGCCGCGTTCAGTCGGGCGACGATGGGGCCGCGAAGGTCGATGAGCGTGCGCAGCCGGTCGTCCAGCTTCCCCAGTTCCACCTGGGCGCGGAAGGTGTCGGGATGCGCGGCGGCGGCAGCCTGGTACCGGATCCTGACCACCTGCTCAAAGTACTTCACCAGGTTCCGGTTTTCGCGGACGATGGCAATGGCCCGGGCCAGGTAGTAGTACTCGTAGTAGGCGTTCTTGACCCGGTAGAAGAGCCTTAGCTTCTGGGCTTCGTAGCGCTGTCGGGCCGCCCTGGCCGCTTCCAGGGCTACGTCGCCACGCAGCTCCAGGGTGCCGAACCAGGGGAAGGTCTGGGAGAGACCGAAACTCTGGCGCTGGGGTCCGACTCGGGTTTCCACCTGTTCGATGAAGTAGCGGTACGAGAAGCGCGGGTCGGCGAGGGACCGGACCTGGGGCACCTTCTGGAGCGCCGCCTTCCATCGGTTGAAGGCGGCCTCCAGCCCCGGGTTGTTGAGGGCTGCGTAGGTCAAGTACTCCGCCAGGTTGGGCTCTTTGGAGAGTTCCGGTAGCGCCCGACCGCTCATACGAGTCGCACGACCAGTCGGCTGGCGGACGGACCTTTGCGTGGTTCCGGCGACCTCACCCGCCTGGGCGCCGCCGCCCACGGCACAGCCGACCAGCGCCGCGAGCGTCACCCCCGCCACACCACACCGGACCCACCACCGGCTCCCGCTTCGAGGCTTCATCACTCTGGGCACCTCCCGCCGCCCTTAGGCAGGCTTGGTCTGCGACCTCTCCGATTCAGGGCGGCCTGAGCACGTCGAAGGCCGCAATGACGCCCGGCTATTTCGGTCGCATACCCTCGAAGACGCGGGTCAGTTCGGCGATCTTCTCTCTGCGGTCGGCGGCGTTTTCCGATTCGAAGGCGTCAGTCACGCAGGTCTCCAGGTGATTGCGCAGGACGAGTTTGGCCAGGCTGTGAAGGGCCGCTTCCGCCGCCTTGATCTGGGTAAGCACGTCAATGCAGTAGCGTCCTTCCTCGACCATGCGCCTGAGGCCCTGAAGTTGACCGGTGATCCTGTTGAGCCTCCTGAGCGCCGCCTCCCGAACCCTGGCGTCTTCCATGGCACCACTCCGCATCACGGGACCAATACCTTACAGGGGTAGGGTATCATTTGCCCGTCCGTTAGTCAAGCATATTCTGCCATATGGAGCGGGGGTCCGAATCCCCTCTTCGGCGCCCTTTGCTTTGACCGGCTCAGCCAGTTCGCCGCTGACGGCTTTGTCCCGGCCTCTTGGCTGTCTGTGCGCGTTTTGTGGTTGACGTGCGTTAGGACTGTGCACACAATGCCTTCGTTCTGAGGCCATGGGCGCCGATGTCGGGGCCTTGAGCCTCAGGGGACTGAACCGGAGACCTTTCCGTACGAGCAGGCAGTCCTTTAATCTGTTAAGGAGGCTGACATGAAGTGCTCGTGGACGACGGCTGGCATAATGGCACTGCTGCTCAGCAACGCCGGCGCCTTCGCTGCAGCGGAGGTGCCGAGGATCGACTCGGTAGGGCTTCTCGCCCCTCAACCCCACCAGTCCGACCCCGCGGTCATCTGGTACGACAATTTCGACGACGAAGGCAAACTCGCCTCCTACTTCGAGAAGAGCGGGCCGCTGGTCGACAGGCAGTTCTTCGGGCTCTCGGGCACGTCCATGGAGTGCTTCTACGCCAAGAGGCAAAAGGGGACAGGCGGCCGGAAGTTCGCTTTCGGCGACTCGCCCGTGGGCAGGCCCGTCAAGGCCGGCCAGCAGTTCACCGACGTCTACTGGCGGATGTACGTCAAGCACCAGTGGGGGTGGCGTGGAGGCGCGCCGGCCAAGATGTCCCGGTCCATGATCATGAACGGGAGCAACTGGAGCCAGGCCATGATCTCCCACGTCTGGGGTGGGCTCACACTGGACCCGGTGCGCGCGGCCCAAGGCACTCGCTGCACCACCACCAAGTACAACGACTGGGATGGGCTCAAGTGGCTGCAGAACTCCCCCGGCTCACAGTTCAAAATCAGCGCCACCCAGGAGTCCGGACGATGGGTCTGCGTCGAGGCCCAGGCCAAACTCAACACCCCAGGCCGCGCCGACGGCTACAACTGCCTCTGGATCGACGGCATCAAACAGTGCGAGCGAACCAACCTCGACTTCCGGAGTTCCTACACCAAGAAAGGCATCAACTGCATCTTCCTCGAATCCTACTGGAACAACGGCTCCCCCGTGGACCAGTACCGCTGGTACGATGACTTCGTCGTCTCGACGGAGTACATCGGCCCGGTCCACACCGCGCTCAACCCCGTCCTGGTCAAGACCCCCTTCCGCGGCCGGGGCGCCCAGAAGGAGTGGGAAGTGGAGGTGGCGGTGCGACAGGATGGCGGGAGTGTTCTCATCAACCGGAGCGAGCGCGCCAGCGTCCGCAAGGACCCGGTCATCGGCGAGGACATTCAGGGCGACTTGGTCTGGAAGTCAAACACGGTCGAGGGCGAGGGGCTCCAGGTCACCGTCGACACCGAGAACGGCTCCTTCGTCGGCCCCCGCGCCGGGAAGTCCTCGCTGGAGCCAAAGAAACTCCACTTCTGCCGGGTACGTCAGCACGGCGCTGACGGCCGATGGTCGCAGTGGTCGAACTGGCATCAGGGCTTCCAGACGGGTGAT
>CBDVDV010000218.1:0-5325 GCA_965372835.1 uncultured bacterium
GTCTTGATGGAGCGCTCGATGGCTTCGATGATGCGGGTGGTGGCTAAGCCGTCCTCACCCGTGCAGAGGAAGGGCGTATCGTCCAAGACGCAATCGACGAAGTGCCTGATGGGCAGGTGGAAGAAGCCTGCAGTCTGCCCGTGCACGTCCATGGAGCCTGTGATGAAGGGGTGTTCCAGCCTCCTGCCTGCGACCTCCAGGAGCTGGCGCTCGGCGTCGACGTTGAGTGTGCCCTTGGTGCCCATGAGTTCCACCACGAAGTCGATGTTGGAGGGCCAACTGTCGGGCAAGATCCAACTGGTGTCAAACTCGATTGAGGCCTGTTCAAAGCGAACGAGAGCCTGGACAGTATCATAGGCGTCCACCCCCTTGGCTTTAAGCACCCCCTTGGTGCCGATGGCGAAGACTTCCCGGGCCTCCTGGCCCGTCAGCCAACGCACCAGGTCGACCACGTGCGGGAAGAGAAACCACTGCGGCCCCGATTTCCCAGCCCAGGACAGCCATTTCAGTGGCACCGAGGCCTTGTTGCTCAGCCGGGCGAACCCGCTCACCACCGTCCCCAATGTGCCTGCGTCGATGTCCTCTTTCGCTTTCACAAAGGGTGGGCTGAAGCGGTTGTGGAAATCGACCATGACCCGGACGCGCGCTTTCTTGGCCGCCCGGACGATGCGCTCGGCCTCGCGTGTGGTAGTGGCCAGGGGCTTCTCGATGAGCAGGTCCTTGCCCGCCCGGATCATCTCCAGAGCCACCTTGGTGTGGGCGAAGTCAGGGGTGGCGATGCTGACAGCGTGGATGTCGTCCCGGCGGGCGATGTCGCTGCTCTTGGTGGTGTAGTCGCAGCCGAACTGGCGGCCCATCGTCCGGGCCCTTTTCTCGTCGAGGTCGCAGACCAAAACCAGTTCGCTCCGTGGATACTCAGCATAGGCCCGAACGTGGTAACTTCCGAAGATGCCACAACCCACCACGGCAGTCCTGAGCGCTCCGGGCAGCACGAGTTGCCTTGCAGGTTTAGTCCGGACACTAACAGCTTTCCTGGTGCGAGTCCGTTTAGCCATCGGCGACCTCCATCTGCTGACGAACCGTCAGAGCCTACAGAACACCTTCCTCACGGAGCACCTTCTTGGCCCGTTCGACCTGGACGTCATCCAGGGGCAGGTGAGGCGCGGTCGTCCAGGGCTGACACAACCCCAAGAGCGACAGCGCTGTCTTCATCCCCTGGAGAAATGCCCGGGGACGGAGATGGTACAGGCCCCGCTGCAGGCGGAGGAGTTCCTCCTGCAGTTCGCCTGCCCGTTGGCGGTCCCCTCGCTGACCAGACTCATAAAGGTCGACGACGATGCCAGGTGTCAGGTTGGCCATGCCGACCACGAGGCCATGAGCGCCGAGGAGCATCGCCGTGTCCAGTTGGCTCTCGTCGCCCTGAAAGAGGGCGAAATCGCCACCGGCGAACCGACGAGCGAGTTCGGCGAAATGGCTGACGTCTCCGGTTGAGTCCTTGAGCGCGATGACCTGGGGATGCTCTGCCAGCGCCAGCACCGACTCGATGGTGAGGGCGTTCTTGGTGGTATGCGGATTGTCATAGATGACGGCGGGCAGGTCAGTCGCCTCGACGACGGAGCGGAAATGTGCCAACAGTTCCTCTTGATCGGCATGGCGATAGTAGCAGGGCGCCATCACCACCAGCGCATCGACGCCCGCCTGCGCCAGCACCCGAGCCGTGGCAACGGCCCGTCTCGTGCTGGTTTCAATGACCCCGGCTATAACGGGAACGCGACCGGCGACTGCGTCCACCGCAGCCCGGGCCATGGTTGAGCGACGCCCATCGTCCAGCGTCGCGCCCTCCCCCATCGTCCCCAGAATGAAGATGCCGTGAACGCCTCCGCCCAGCACGTGCTCCACAACGAAAGCCACGGCTGCGGTATCCACCTCCTCGTCTTTGGTGAGCGGGGTGACCAGGGGTGGGATTACACCTGCAAGGGTCAGCACTGTCGGACCTCCAGAAACGTCGTCTCAGGTCGTGTCATCGCTATACGTCCCGGCCAGGATGCTGTCGTAAACGGCCAGAATCTCCTTTGTCCTCTCGCGGATGGGGAGTTGATACGGACACTTCTCTTCGCACTCGCCACAGTCCAGGCATTCGCGGGCCTTCTCAATGCCCACACCGAACCGGCGGGCCGCCACCTCCGGACTGAACCGCCTCATGAAACTCCGGAACACCATCACGTTGGTAACGGGGATGCCCTGGGGACAAGGCTGGCAGTAGCCACACCGCCGACAGAAGAGCCGACCCGTCTCCCGCCGAATCCGTTCGACCTCTTCGAGTTCCTCTTCGCTCAGCGGCTCGGCCGCCCGGGCCAGTTGCACCACCTCGTCGACCTCCTCCTCCCGCTCGAAGCCGACAAGCACCTGCACATCTTCAAACCGGCACAGCCAGCGGATGGGCAGACGCGCCTGGTCGAGTTGGCCCCCGGCCATCGGCTTCATGGCGATGAAGCTCACGTCCTTCGAACGGGCCAGCGGGAGCAGTTTCTCCTCGGCCTCGTGGGTAATGACATTGAAGGGGAGCATGACGGTCTCGAAGCAATCGGCCTCCAGCAGCGTCTCGGCCATGTCCAGCGAATGGCTGGTGACGCCGATGTGACGCACCTTGCCCTGCTCCTTGGCCGCCCGGAGGCCTTCCAGGGCCCCGCCTGAGCCGCTGATGGCTTCCCAGGACTCAGGACGGGAAAGGTTGTGGAGTTGGTAGAGGTCCACGTAATCGGTGCGCAGCCGACGCAGGCTCAAGTCGATGTGTTCCAGAATGCCTTGCTTGGTGGCCGAACCGGATTTGCTGGCGATGATAAGGCCGTCGCGGCGCCCGGCAATGGCCCGGCCGATCTTTTCTTCGCTGTCGAGGTAACCGTTCGCCGTGTCGATGAAGGTGATGCCCAGGTCCAGCGCCCGGCGCACCACCGCCACCGCGTCCTCAAAGGTCCGCCGGGTGATGGGAATGCCCCCGAAACCGATTTGGCTGACCACCAGACCCGTTTTGCCCAAAGTGACCATCTTCATAGCAGGAGACCGCTTTCGCTCTCAGGTTGACTGTCCTGACAGCATTGTAAGGGACAAAATCAGTGGTGTCAAACCGGAGCGGAATGTCGGGAGGGGCTTTAGACCCCTCCGTCCTGCGAAGGACCCGGATGGGCCTGAAGGCCCATCCCTACACTACGACGAAGAGCGGGGCCGACGCCTTCGGCCGCGGCTCCGTCCCCGAGGTCGGAAACGAGCATCGAGGGCCTCTTCGTCCAGGCGGTACTCTCTGCGTTTGGCCGGAGCGACATTGAGGATGAGGTCCCGGAGGCGGGCGGCCTCTTCGAAGTCGAGTTGGCGGGCGGCCTCGTGCATCTCCTGCTCCAACTCGCGGACGTACTCGGAGGAGGCGTACGTAGATTCGTCCTCGTGGACGGCTTCGCGGGCGTGCTGTCGGTGGGAGACCTCGGCCTCGATGCCGTCGCGGACGGCCTTGCGAATGGTCTGGGGGGTGATGCCGTGCTCCTGGTTGTGGGCCAGTTGGCGCTCCCGTCGTCGGTTGGTCTCGTCGATGGCCCGCTGCATGGAGCCGGTGGTGTTGTCGGCGTAGAGGATGACCTCGGCATTGACGTTGCGCGCGGTGCGGCCGATGGTCTGTATGAGCGCGGTGTCGCTCCGGAGGAAGCCCTCCTTGTCAGCATCCAGGATGGCCACCAGCGACACTTCAGGCAGGTCCAGCCCCTCACGCAAGAGGTTCACCCCCACCAGGACGTCGAACTTGCCCAGCCTGAGGTCGCGCAGTATTTCCACCCGTTCGATGGTGTCGATCTCCGAATGCAGGTAGTGACAGCGCAGGCCCTGGTCGCGGAAGTAGGTGGAGAGTTCCTCGGCCAGCCTCTTGGTGAGCGTGGTGACCAACACCCGCTCCCGGCTCTCGACGCGAGCGCGGCACTCGTCCAGCAGGTGCTCCACCTGCCCCCGGGCCGACTCCACCCGGATGGCCGGGTCCACCAGGCCGGTGGGTCGGATGATCTGCTCCACGACCTCGCCGCCGGTCTTCTCCAAGGCATACGGTCCAGGGGTGGCGGAGACGAAGATGACCTGGCCAACGCTCTTCTCCCATTCCCCGAAATGCATGGGCCGGTTGTCCAGGGCGCTGGGAAGGCGGAAGCCATGCTCGACCAGGGTGAGTTTGCGGCTGCGGTCACCGGCGTACATACCTCGTATCTGGGGGATGGTCACGTGGGTCTCATCGACGAAGTGGAGGAAGTCCTCTGGGAAGTAGTCGATGAGCGTATAGGGGCGCTGGCCGGGGGCCCGGCCGCTGAGGTGTCGGGCGTAGTTCTCCACCCCGGGGCAGTAGCCGATCTCGCGCAGGAGTTCCAGGTCGTAACGGGTGCGCGCTTCCAGACGCTGGGCCTCCAGGAGTTTCCCCTGCTCCCGCAGTTGCTTGAGTCGCGCCTCCAGTTCCCGCTCGATGGCCCCACCGGCGCGCTCGATGCGGTCCTCCGGCGCTACAAAGTGCTTGGCCGGATAAATGGTAACGCTCTGCTGCTCGCCGAGCATCGCCTGGGTCAGAGGGTGGATGGTGCGGATGGCTTCGATCTGGTCGCCGAAGAGTTCCACCTCGTAGGCGAACTGCTCGTAGGCGGGGAAGATGTGCACCACGTCGCCGCGCACTCGGAAGGCGCCGCGAGTGAGGGCCACGTCGTTGCGGGTGTACTGGATTTCCACCAACCGGAGCAGCAGATGGTCCCGTTCCACCCGGTCACCTACGCTGATGGGCACCATCATCCGCTTATAGTCCTCCGGGGAACCCAGGCCGTAGATGCAACTGACGCTGGCCACGATGATGACGTCCTGGCGGGTCATCAGCGCTGAGGTGGCGGCCAGGCGCAGCCGATCGAGGTCCTCGTTGATGGAGGCGTCCTTCTCGATGTAGATGTCCTTCTGGGGGATGTAGGCTTCGGGCTGATAGTAGTCGTAATAACTGACGAAGTAGTGCACGGCGTTATCGGGAAAGAACTCCTTGAACTCGCCGTACAGTTGGGCGGCCAGGGTCTTGTTGTGCGAGATGATCAAGGTGGGCCGACCCACCCGGGCAATGACGTTGGCCATGGTGAAGGTCTTGCCGGAACCGGTCACCCCCAGGAGGCATTGGTGCTGACGGCCTTCCTCCAGCCCGGCGACCAGTTTCTCAATGGCCTGGGGTTGGTCGCCCCGGGGTTCGTAGTCACTGACCAACTGGAACTCCGCCAACGCTTCGCTCCTCCCCCCGCCCAGTGGGACATTACTACCATATGGTAGCGCACACCA
>CBDVDV010000219.1:0-5303 GCA_965372835.1 uncultured bacterium
GAGGAGCGACATCGCTTCGCGCATCTCGAACCCGCTGATGTGCGTCCCCATGAGAAAGACGGGCTTGCCGTTGAAGATGAAATTATTCCCTTCAACCCACAGTTCGCGGAAGCCGAACCTGTCGTACCTTCGGTCCAGGAGCCCTCCCTCGCTAACCAGGTCGGTTTGCAGGTGATAGAGGACGGGCTCGCCGAAGGGGGGCGGACCCCAGAGCGCCGGATGGGACCACTTCGCGGCAACTTCGACCTCGTCCGTCTCGCCGGGAGCAACCTTCACCACCACCTCGGGCAGTGAGAGCGCAGTCTTTCCTTCCCGTTCGACGCTACAAGAAAGCGTGGCTTCAACTGCTTTCGACCCTTCGTTGGTGACCCGGGCTCTGACCCGGAGTTCGCCGTTGCGAACCGAGGGCATAATCTGCACCTCGCTCACCGACACTTCCGCGTGGCAGGTGAGAAAGACGTCACCGAAGATGCCGGCCAGGTCGGCCGAGTCGTAGTAGGGAATGAGCGCCCCCCGGGCCGACGGGTTCTTCAGCGGCTCTCCCGGGTTCGAATACCCTTCAGCCAGGCAGTGGACGAAGACCAGCAGTTCGTTCTCCCCGCCCACCTTGACCGCCTGGGTGATATCGGCGACCAGGGGCAGACGGGGTTGCCAGGACTCGCCACAGGCAGCGCCGTTGACGAAGGCCTTCCCGTAGAAGCGCACCCGACCGACCTCCAGCGTAACTCGCTTGCCGACGAACTCCTCAGGGACACGAAACCGGAGCCGATACCAGCCCGCCTCGCGCGACCAGTCACCAAACTCCTCGGGCACCCGAACCGGGCGCCAGCCTTCAGCGGGCACTCGGTCCAGAGTTCCCCCCTCGTGCAACTCCCACATCCCGTTCAGGCAGATGCGCGCCCGGAGACTTTCCATCCCCCTCCCCTCTTCCTCAGTGCGAACGGCTGCATTGGAAGTACAGGCAGCCACCGCCACAACCAGGCACGGCAAAACCAGGGCCCGTACCGACATCAGTTCCTCGCTTTCTCACGACGGTCCTGGTGGGTTTAAGCCTGCGAGCAGGCGGCCCACAGGGTCACGTCCGGTTGGGTCGCCGTCGCCCGGCCTGCTCTCGCCACTAACCCTTAGTAACACTTCGGAGTTCCGAAGGCAACGGCCGAAAGCGTCGCCTACCTCGTCAGCAGATGCTTGTTCACCCGGCCGGCGGCCGTCGACCTTGCTCTGGAGTTTCTGCGCCCTCTGCCTCCGCGGTGCTCCGGCCCACGCGGTACATCCACAGTCCGAAGGCAAAGATGCACGCCCCCGTGCCGAAGTTCATCAGGCGATCCCAGGCCGTCCCCGGAATCAGTGCCAGCAAAACCACCAAGCCACCGAGGAGCATCCCGAGCGTACCGATGAACCGGGCCACCGAGACCTTGTCGATCTCGCTGGGCGGCACTTCCTTCTCCACGTCGACGGGCGTATCGAGTTTCTGGAAGAACCCGTCGATCCGACGGCGGTCTTCCCTCGAGCAGCGGAGGATGAGCGGCGAGACGAGGAAGGTCAGCACTCCTACCGAGACGATGGTAAACCCCGAGACGGTGTAGAAGAGCGGCTGCCCGCCCAGATCGACCAGAGCGCTCTCCAGCCCACCGTAGAAGGCGAACATCAGGGACGTCGCGCCCGCGCAGGCGAAGGAAAGGACGCCGGCCCAACTCGGCGCTTTCCGGTAGAGGAACCCCAGGAGCATGGGCGTGGCCAGGGGGGTGCCGGTGAGGACCGAGAGTTTCATCATCACGCTGAAGGCGCCGCCACCGTACTTGTTCATCAGCAGGCTGAGGCCGATGGCGCACAGGCCCACGGCCAGGGTGACCACCCGGCCCACCCGGAGCATCGCCCGGTCGGTCATGGACCTCCAGAGCATCCGCTGACCGATGTCCTTGGAGATGATGGCGGACATGACGTTGTAGCAGGAGTCGAGCGCTGACATGGTGGCGGCGAACATGGCCGATACCAGCAGCCCGATGAGACCGTGAGGAAGCACCCGGAGGGCCATGACGACGTAGGCCTGTTCGTGGGGGGCCTTGACGTCGGCACCCACGAGCGCCCCCAGGTCGGGGTAGAGGATTCGGGCGCACATGGGCGGGATGGCCCAGAAGAAGATACCCACCACGAAGAGGGAGGAGCAGAGGAGGGAGACCTTTCGGGCTTCCTTCTCGTCCCGGGCGCTGAAGTAGCGCTGGGCGATGGGGTTGGTGTTCTGCCCGTGGATGAGGAGGATCATGTAGATGACGATCATGTGCCAGGGGAGGCCCTCTGAGGGGAAGGAGAAGTAGCCGGCGGGGGCGTCGGCGAAGAGCCGACCGGGGCCGCCGATGGCAGAGAGCGACAGAGGGATGAGGAGCAGGCAGACGGGCAGGAGCACGAGGAACTGGACGGCGTCGGTGACGCTCACGGCCCACAGGCCGCCCAGCAGCGTGTAGGCCACGATGACCAGGCCGCTCACCCAGATGACCCAGACCATGTCCTTGAGGCCAAGGGCTGCGGTGATGAAGATGGCGAGCGAGAGGAGGGCGGCGCCGCTGTAGAGCAGGGAGAAGGGGACGTAGGTCCAACTGGCGATCTGGTGGGTGGGGAGGTTGAAGCGCTCCTCCAGGTATTCGAGGATGGTGGTGACCCGGCTCCGACGCCACAAGCGGGCAAAGACGAGGTATCCGGTGAAGGTGCCCAGCCCGGTCATGCCCAGCCAGAAGGCGCCGGTGAGGCCCTCGTTGTAGACCTGTCCTGCTCCCCCGGTGAACATCCACACACTGAAGGCGCTCATGAAGGACGACAGTCCGCCGATCCACCAGGTGAGTTTGTTGCCGGCCTTGAAATAGTCAGCAGCCCCCTTCATGAAGCGGGAGAAGTAGGCACCGATACCGATCATCATCACCATGTAGACGATGATGACGAGGTAGTCGTACTGATTGAGCGACTTCATCGGTCTCCTCTGCTTGGCCCGTCGGCGGGCCGCCGTCTGCGCTCAACTCAAGCGGGACAGTTTCGCGCCGGGCCAGGCGAACGGGGTTCCGACCTCAGGCCAGCACCTTTCGGGCCGCCCTTCGTATCTTCCGGATGATGGCGCTCACATCCTTGTACTTGTAGTCGGGGTGGGTGGTGAGCATCACCGTGCGGGCGAGCACGTCCAGCGACCTCGCGCACATGTCTTTCGTGTAGGTCATTCGGCAGCCCTTGTTCTCTTTGAGGAGATAGGGATTCAGCGCCGGGTGGTGGGCACCCCGGTGCTGGAGGACGGGGTCCCATTCGGTATAGACGTGTCTGCCCGTCTTGCCCGCCACCACGCCACCCACCAGTTGGGCGAAATCATCCGCCTGCTGGGCGCTGGACAAAGTGTACATGACGTGAGAACCACATTCGTACTCCAGGCTGTTGGCGCGGATGGGCGTGAGTCCGGTGTCGGCCGTCTCCCGAAGAATGCGCTTCTTTTGGAGACGTGTCCTTCGAATCATCGAGGGCAGGCGTGCCAACTGCGCTTTCATGATGGCCCCCTCGACCTCCGAGGCCCGGGCGCCGTCGTAGGCGAACGGTTCCAGGTACACATCGCGCCCGTCCCAGTAGAAGCGACAGCAGTCAATCGCACAACTGGCCCGTTGCATCACCCGGTCGTCGTTGGTGACGAACGCGCCGCCCTCTCCGCAGGTCATGTTCTTGTAATAGTTGAAACTGAAGGCGCTGGCGTGGCCGATGGAGCCGAGCATCTTCCCCTTGTAGCCGCCTCCGATCGCCTGGCAGGCATCTTCGATCACCAGAAGTTTGTGCTTTTTGGCCACCCTCATGATGGCCCCTAAGTCGCACGACAGACCCCACATGTGAACGGGAATCACCGCCTTGGTCCGCGGACCGATGCTCGCCTCCACCGCTTGGGGGTCCAGGGTGATGGAATCGTCGATGTCGACGATGACCGGAATGGCCCCGGCAGCCAGCACGGCCACGGCCGTGGCCATGTAGGTGCAGGCCGGCACGATCACCTCGTCCCCGGGACCGACGCGCAGACCCACGAGGGCGGCGGTGAGCGCATTCGTCCCGCTGGCGGTCATGCCGACGTGTTTCACCCCCAGGTACTTGGCGAGCCGCCGCTCGAACTGTCGGCATTCGTCGCCTACGTGGTAGCGCCAGAGCGTGCCGCTCATCAAGACTCGCCGGACCGCGTCCGCCTCCTTCTTTCCAACCCGGTACATCGCTCAGTCCCCTTCCTGGACGTAGTTTACGTAGCGCCCGATCGTTTCTACCGTATCGACCCACAGGCCGTTGCCTGAATCCGCCACCAACCCGCACACCGCATCGAGGGCGTCCGCGTACGTCGTCTGCCTCCCGCCATCGCCTACCTCGTGGGCATGAAGGATCAGCCAGCCGCCCTCCCCTACGGCCCGATCGACCAGGTCTTTCAGCCTCTCAAACCGGACGCCGTCGGCATCACAGGCAGCCACCTGCGCCAGGTCACAGAACTCAGGGGCATTGTGGGTCTCGGCGAAGGCCCCGCGCCCGACCAGGAAAGAGTGGGCAACCAGCGGCACATAACTGGTCACCCCTTCGCCACGTCCCACGAAGGTCTGCCCGCACAGATAGGCGAAGGTCACCGGTGTGACCCCCAGCAATCCCTCAATCTCACTGTTCGCCCCGCTGATGTCTGCTTCCATCTCTGCCAGGCCGTACTCCTCCAAGGCGTTGGCCCGTGACCAGGGGAAGTTCCCGCTGCACGGATGCGCGAGTGTATGGTTGCCAATCTCGTGGCCCTGGGCCTCGGCCCGGCGCCAGTCCGCAAGCCGGTCTTTGATGTTAGCAGGGGTCACGTAGAAAGTCACCTTCACCCCGTGGGAGGTGAGGATGGGCAGAGCGCGATCGATCTGGGAGGGTCGGGCATCGTCGAAGGTCAGACTGACCGCTGCCCGCTTGCCCTTCGGCCAGGCAAAAGAGCGGTCACCGCAAGCAGAAGCCCCGACCACCGTTCTCTTCCTCCCCGCCTCGCAGCGAACCTATGAGGGCGTATTATGCGGGTATACGGAGCAGCCCGTCAAGCCGGGCCTCCACCCGGCAGGCAAAGAGAACTGGACAAGAAAACGGACAGGGGTTATCCTTCAGTGGCTCGTATCGGTTCCGACCGGCCGTGGGACCTCCGGCCCCCGAGTTAGCGCACGGACCGGAGGGATCGAGGCCGGAGACACGAGCGGTCACAACTCCAGCCAGTCAAAAAACTTCCGACCACGGGCGAGTGGCGGAATAGGCAGACGCACGGGACTTAAAATCCCGTGGCCCTTTGGGGC
>CBDVDV010000220.1:0-5297 GCA_965372835.1 uncultured bacterium
CCGGGACACCGTCGCCGCCCAACTCATCCTCCAGGGCTACCTCGACGCCCACCGCAGGCCAAAATAGCAGCAACGCCCGCCCAGGTAACGTCCGCACAGCCTTCTCCCAGGCAGAGCGTGGAGCGCCGGCGATCGTGGGCTACTGGGACCTCAGGCGCAGACTCAGAACCATCCAGGAGAGGAGAGAGCCGTCCCAACACGACCCCGCCGACTCGGCGTAGGGGGCACGGCCGGGCAAGACCGGCCGTGGCACACACCACCCGGCGCCGGTGCTGGGTGGCACGGACTCGCCGCAGGCGTGTCCGTGTGTGTGGTAGGAGGGCACGGACAGAGCTCCGCTCAGTCCGTGCCACCCCATCATTGTCGAAAACCTTAGTGCAAACACCTCAGCCGGAGGAATTTCGATAATTCGTCTTGACAGGCGCCGGGGGGCGGGCTATTCTGTTACTTGTGCAAATGACCAAGTGAGGAGCCGACTGATGCCGCCGCCCAATCGGACCGAAGACACCGAGACCTGCTGCAAGACTGATGCCTGCGAACTGTACTGCTTCAACGAAGCGCTGGTGCATGAGCTCCGCCGCCATCTTCCACAAGGTGAGGAGTTGCAGAGGGCCACCGCTTTCTTCTCGGCCCTGGGCAGCCGCACCCGGCTGCTCGTCCTGCACTGTCTCTGCCAGGCCGAGGAGCTGTGTGTGTGTGACATCGCCAATGCACTGAGGATGAACCTCTCCACCATCTCCCACCAACTGAGCTACCTGCGCGGATGCGGACTGATAACCTACCGAAGCGAGGGCAAGATGGCTTTCTATCGCCTGGCCGACGCCCGTGTGCAGGAACTGATCCGTCCGCAACTCACTGTGGCAGCGGGCCCCCCGCCGAGTTGAACGGTGGATTCACATTGGCAGGGAACGACACACGCTGTCGAACCCGAGAAGGACGCTGAGCATGAAACGCATGTTGTTGGGCCTGGTGCTGGCTGCGGTGCTTCTGACACTTGCCGGGGGTTGGTATGCCTTCTCGCAGAGGTCAGACAGTGGCACGCCCTGCGCGGCGGCGACGGGAGTTGGCCTGGTCACGGTAAGTGAGATCAGCTGTGAGCCCCAGCGCTTCCAGGGCGATGTGAAGGTTCTGGCCGTCGTCGGCGCTGCGAGGCCCGGGGAAGGTCTTTTCGGCCTCATGGACAGGAACGAGGCGCAGAGTAACTGCGCCGTGGGATGCGCAAACTTCCTGCTGCCGGTGTCGTGGACGGGGCCGATGCCCGAACTCGGTCAGACGGTCATGGTCACGGGCAGCATAGAGAAGTCGCCGAAGGGCCTCGTCCTCGTGGCAAACCAGGTGGAAGCGCAATGAAGTTCGGCCGCAGGATATTGATACCTCTCACGTTTGCCTCAGTTGTCGGCATCCACTTCGCGTGGCTCGCCCGCGGCCAGGATGCGGGGGAGTGGCTCACACTCACCGAGGACGAAGTCGCGACGGTTTTGCCGACGTACCTGAGCAGCGGGAGCATCTGGCTGGGGCTGTCTTACGGGCTGGCGGGGGCCTCTGCCACCTTCTGCCTTCTTCGTCTGTATGAGTACAGAAAGCGTGCGGTCGCCGGCGCTGTGGGCGGCGTGACCGGGGTAGCGGTGCTTTACCTGGGGGTTTGCTTCCTGACCGGCTGTTGTGGCTCGCCCATGCTGGCCGTCTACCTCAGCCTGTTCGGGGCCAGGTTTCTCGGCATCACGAAGCCGCTGGTCTTCGGTGTCACCACGCTCTCGGTCCTCGTGGGGTACGTGTGGGTCACCCGCAAGGCCGGCGACCCCTGTGCCTGCTCAGCAGACGCGCCCGCCGGGTCTGACCCCGAATGCTGTGCGCCACCTGTGGCCGGGCTTCAAGACGCCGCCGCTCAGGCCGAGGATGCTGAGCAGCCCTGCTGCCTGGTCGGTCAGTCGGCAGCGGCCACGGTCTGCGGCCCCGGCGCGGTCCTGTCCGAGCAACAGACTACAAAGTGGGTGACGGGCTGGGTCCTGACACCCGTGGGTCGGGTTCGCCAGGTCGCCACCACGCTCCAGTTCTCCGATCACCTCGGTTCCTGGAAGGCCCGCTGGGGCGTCGGACGCATGCGTTACCAGGTGCAGCCCGGTCTCTACGCCGCGGGGAATCCTACACCTGACTCCCCCGTCCTGGTCACCGCCAACTACAAGCTGACGTTCGACCGACTTCGCCGCGAACTGGAAGGGCTGGATGCCTGGATCGTGGTGCTGGACACCGAAGGCATCAACGTCTGGTGCTCGGCGGGCAAAGGCACCTTCGGCGCCGAGGAGATCGCCCGCCGGGTCCAAGCAAGCGGACTCTCAGATGTGGTCTCCCACAGGACCCTCATCCTTCCCCAGTTGAGCGCCTCCGGAGTCGCCGCGCACGAAGTGAAGAAGGCGACGGACTTCCGAGTGGTGTACGGCCCGGTGCGGGCCAAGGATATCCCAGAGTTCCTGGCCGCCGGGATGCGGGCGACGTCCCAGATGCGCCGGGTGACATTCACCCTCTGGGACCGGCTGGTGCTGGTCCCCATCGAACTGACGGCTGGGGCCAAATACTCCGTCCTGGTGATGCTCGGACTCTTCGCAGTGGCCGGGCTCGGACGCTGGGGCTACTCCCTGGAGGCGGCGTGGTCGCTGGGTTGGCGCGCGGCGCTCGTTTACCTGACGGGCTTTCTGGCGGGAGCCGTAGTCACCCCGTTACTCCTGCCCTGGCTCCCCGGACGAGCCTTCTCGCTCAAGGGGGCGGTTGTGGGGTTGCTGGTAGCCGGGGCCTGGCTGGCGTGCTTCTGGCCGGGAGCCACGACACCTGACGGCTGGTTTGAGGTGCTGGCGTTGCTGTCTGTACTGCCGGCGGTGTCGGCCTTTTTCGCCATGAACTTTACGGGGGCGTCCACCTACACTTCGCTTTCGGGTGTCCGCCGGGAGATGCGCATGGCGGTACCGGCCCAGGTGGCCGGGGTGGTGATTGGCCTGGGGCTGTGGCTCACGGCCCACTTTGTCTGAGTGCAAATGGAGTCGAGGAGAACTCGGGTATGACGACGCTCAGGTACCTCAAAGGCGTGACGACGCTCGCCTTGGACGCCGAGAAATGCGTGGGCTGCGGGATGTGTGTTGACGTGTGCCCCCACGGCGTATTCGTCCTCAACGGCAAGCGGGCCCGGATTGATGACCGTGACGCCTGCATGGAGTGTGGTGCCTGCGCCCGGAACTGTAGTGTCGAGGCCATCACCGTGCAAGCCGGTGTCGGATGTGCCACTGGGATCATCATGGGCGCTTTACGTGGCACCGAGTCCTGCTGCGACTGCTCCGAGGACGCCGGCAGCCCCTGCTGCAGCTGACCCGGTGACTTGAACCGAGACCTGCCGATTCAGCTCCCCGAACAGGAAGCCTTCCGGTGCACCCGGCCTGATCCAGCGCTCAGGCTGAGGAGGCCCAGGGGGATGAACAGGGGGAGCAACGGTAAAAACAACCTCACCTCCCGGACGTAGCCGACCACAAAATGGATGGCGAAGAAGAAAGGCACCATCAGCATGGCCCGGCGGAGGAAGCGGGGCTTCCTCTTCCAGTCCAGGAATGCGAGCACCCAGAAGGCGTTGAAAAAGAGGAGAGGATAGAGGTAGGTCTGGGGGTCGAAGGGGTTCTCCAGCAGTTCGTACCACCGGTACCAGGACTTATACCCGTACCCTAATCGAAGCCCCACATAGATGCTCATACAAAGGGCGGCAAAGGCGCCCGTGCGGATGAGCAGCGTCCTGCGAGGCACTTCGCCCCAGCGCGCAAAGAAGTAGACCACCACCAGCATCACCGCCGTCTCCCGGTTGAACATCCCCACCGCAAGCAACGGCACCAGCCACCAGTCCCGCCGCTCGCGGATGAGCCAGTAGCCGGCGATAAACACCAGGAGGTTGGTAAAGTCATATAGTTTGTGGTAGCCCCGCCAATAGACCGCGGGCATGAGAGCGAAAAGCACGACCACCCCCAGGACGGTCGTGGGCAGGTCCAGCCAGCGTCGCAGGTAGCCGTCGAGCGCCAGGGCGCAGAAGAAAAGAAACAGCATCCGCAGGTAGAAGTCAGTGAAGAGCAAGGGGAGGCCCGTCGCTCGGCACGCAACCTCCGTCATCCAGAAGGAGAGGGGGCGGTAGCGCAGCGGAGCGCGTACCGTTCCCAGAATCGCCTGTTGATGCTCAAGCCGCCGGAGTGTGTCCGCGCTTATAACTCTTTGGTACCACTCATCTTCGGACGCGCCTTCCACCTCTTCGGTCCTGGCCAGTGCAAACTTGACTGCGGACATTTCCACCGCCTCGAAATCGTTGAAGTAGGAGGAGACGGCGGCCAGGGCGAAGTACATGAGAACGACGAGCGCACGCAGCGCCTGGGTTCTGCTTTTGCCGGCGGGTGTTGTGTCGGGCTCTGACATCTCTGTCCTTGCACCTCAGGCGGGTCGGAACGAAGCCTGCCAGTCGATGGCCTTCCGGATGCCTTCTCGCAGGGGTGTCTGAGGTCGGTAACCCAGAAGACGCTGAGCCAGGCGGATATTGGCCACGTAGCGTGTCACTTCGCCGGGCCTACTGGGCTCATAGGTCACCTGGGGCTCGCGTTGGAGTTCACCTCGTTCCTTGAGGGCTTCCGCGATGCAGTCCACCAACTCGGTCAGGGCGCATCCCTCGCCGGTGGCCAAGTTGATGGTTCCGCTGCGAATCTGACCGCCGACGAGTTTGCTGATACCCGCGCTGACACCGGCCACGCAATCGTCCACGTAGGTAAAGTCCAGAACCTTCTCCTTGCCGAAGATGGTGATGGGTTCCCCCCGGCGGAGCCTCTCGATAAACAGCGGCACCACGCGCTCCAGGCGCTCCAGGTCGTTGTCGTAGCGACCATAGACGTTGGAGAAGCGGAAGACAACGTAGGGAAGACCGTAGCAGTGACCATAACTCGCCATCAGGGCTTCCCCGGCGATCTTCGAAGCCGAGTAGGGACTCTCCGCCGCCATGAAGTCCGCGTCTGACTCGTCCGTCGCCCGCTCTTCCCGGATCTTGACGATCTCACCGTAGACTTCCCGCGAACTCCCGAAGACGAACGGAACCTGACGGACCCGTGCCAACTCGAGTGCTGCAAAGGTCATGTCGATGTTCTCGAGCGCCCGCTCGGGGTGCTCCACCAACTCGTACACCTTGGCGTGGGCCGCCAGGTGAACGACCACTTCGATCCCTTCATCGGCGACGGCATCTTGAAGCGGCCCCGCGCCCAGGCGGAGGTCGACGACCTGGGTGCGCACGTCCT
>CBDVDV010000221.1:0-5098 GCA_965372835.1 uncultured bacterium
CTACGCCGGGGCTTCGCCCACACCTTGAGCCTGCTCAAGGTGTGCCACCCAAGGAGCCGCGAAACCGGGGATGGATCAGGGATGCGTCTAATGGCGAGGCTCGACGTGAATGGTCTCATGACGCTCAGCAGCATCCCGGGCCAGCAGCGCTGCACGCACGGTCTCAAGGAGGAAATCCTTCCCAACAAGTGGCTGTCTGCCCGTGAGGATTTGTGTCAGGAAGTCCTCCGCGGCTGAGCGTCCGGGGCCGGGGTCAGGCTGGAAGGGACGAGGCGGAGCGTCGTCAGTGGTGATGGTCGCGTGAGCGCGCCCCCCTCGCGCCTGGAGGCCGTGAGCGATGCCACTGCCGATCGCTTCTACGTAGCCTTTGGTCCCGAAGACGAAGGTGGCGTTTCGACCGTGGGAGGGCTCAGCGTCGGGGGTGAGCCAGGTGGATTGGATGATGCCCTGGGCGCCGTCGGCCGCCCGCAGCAGGACCGCGCAGTGGTCGTGAAAGTGGGGAAGTTCGGGGAAGCGTCTGTTCCCGTGCTCGGCGCTGATGCTCACGATGGGCGAATCTGCGAGCCAGCGGAACTGGTTGATGCCGTGGATGCCCATTTCGACGATGAGCCCACCCGCCTGGCGCCAGTCGCCCGCCCACACCGGCCTCTCCCAGCCAAAGTCCACAGGCAGGTGGAACCGATGAGAGCCCAACACCACGAACTGTACCAGTTCTCCCAGTTCGCCGCCGTGCAGCATCTGCTTCAGCGCGTGCGCGCGGGCGCCGTAGCCCCCGGCGACCGTCATCATAAAAGCGACGTCACTTTCACCGAGCGCCTGCTCCACTCGCTCCAGGTCTTCGAGAGTGGTGGCGATGGGCTTGTCGGTCCAGACGTGGATGCCCCGCCGAGCGCATTCGCAGATGACCGCTGGTCGGTCCGAAGCCTTGTTGTAGAGAGCCAGGGCATCAGGGTGAGTTTCGTCTATGAGTTCTCGGACATCCTCGAACAGAGGCAGCTCACACTCACTCCGAAGCCGGGAGCACCGCTCGGGTTCGGCCTCCGCGACCCCCACCAACTCCACGTCAGCACGATTCGAGAACGTCTCCAAGAAACTGAAGACGTGGAAATGCTGAACCCCGACGATGCCTATGCGGACAGACTCACCCATGAACGCACCTCATCTGCTTTTATGACCGCTTCTTGAAGTACTCCCATTTCTCATCCAGGGGGCCGACGCCCGAGTAGACGGCGAAGCCGCCATCTACCGGGATGGTGGCCCCGTGGATGAAACTGCCTGCGTCACTCAGAAGCATGACGATGGTGCCCACCAACTCCTCCGGGTCGCCGAATCGGCCCATGGGGGTGTTCCCGATGATGGACTCACCCCGGAGGGTGAGGGTCTTATCGTCCTCCTGGAACAGAAGGCGGTGGTTCTGGGTGGTGTCCAGGAAGCCCGGGGCGATCTCGTTCACCCGGATGTCGGCATCTGGGTAGTCCACCTTGACCTGCACGGCGAGCCAGCGGGTGAAGTTGGTCACTGCCGCCTTGGCGTTACTGTAGCCCGGGACGTTGGTCAGCGGAGCGAAGGAGCACATGGACGAGGTGTTGATGATGACCCCCCTGCCCTTCTCGGCGAAGTACCTGCAGAAGACCTGCGTGGGCAGCACCGTCCCCTTGTAGTTGAGGGCGAAGACCTTGTCCAGTTCGTCGGTGGAGAGATCGGTGAACCGGCCGTCGGGCGGGACCGTCGCCCCCCGACGGTTGCCACCGGCGCCGTTGATGAGCGCGTCTACCGTACCGAACTCATCCAGGGTCTTCTTGAGCGCGGCCTGAATGCTCTCAGCGCTGAGGACGTCGCAGGTGATGCCGACGGCCTGGCCACCGGCCTCGCAGATGCCAGCAGCCACCTCCTCGGCCTTGTCACCCAGGAGGTCGAGCACGGCCACCTTGGCGCCGTTGGCGCCCAGGGCCCGGGACACGGTGCTGTAGATGACACCCGCAGCCCCGGTGACGGCCACCACCTCACCTTTGACGGAGAACAACGATTCAACTTCCAGATTCATGCCAAGTCTCCTTCAGACGGGCAACAATGCCCCTTTTCAGCAGACTCCGCCGACGCCCGCAATAACACAAGGGATCTGATCCCCGTCCTGATTCATCGCAGAGCATCCAGCCATTGGTGATCCGTATGGACTCTTCTGAGCGCCGCTCGCAGCCAGGCACGGGCCGTGGGCGCCAGGTGAGGCAGAGCATTGTGAAAATCGTCTGCATTCTGCTCGCACGTCGTGTCTTTTGCCTTGTATAGGAGAATGATCTCGGGCGCGAGTATCGGGAGCCCGGCTTTCGTCCTTTGCAGAGCCTTGTCGAGAGGGAGTGTGATGGATGGGTCCCGCCGAAAAAGGAAATCTGAGCCGTCGGTCTCGTTGAGAAGTACTTCCAGGAAGTTCGGCGTAAACTCAAGGTTTCGGCACCAAATCTCATGAACGGGCAGTTCGAGAAACTCGCCCTTGAGCCAACAAGACAACTGCCCCTCATGAACCTTTTGCAGAATCCACCTCCGCTCCGCCAGGTGAGATTGGAGCCCCATTTGGTTTCTGCGCAGAATGGCGACCTCGATATCATTGTGAGGCCGAGTCACCCGGTCGAGAAAAAGGTCAATCCCCCAGCCGCCACACACTCCCCAGGGGTGGCCGAAATCGGCCATCAGCTGACCGACCTTCAGCGGAACAGCAAACAACTCCAGAATGTACCATCCTTTCGACACTCGGGACTTGAGGGGCCCACGTGCAATGCTGCTCCTGAGGCTCGGACCCGCCATGTCAGCCTTGGTAAGGCTTGAACTTGCTCTTGAAGTCGGCTAAGGACTCGCGGATGGTGTCCACGTCGCCGGGCTTCTTGCGGTCGCGCACCAGGGCCAGCGGCGCCGACATCCCCAGCACCGGGAAGTAGCCCCGCTTGGTGATAGCCTCCTGGTACTGTGGGCCCGACTCGAAGTTGACGGCGCCCGTAGGCATGATGATCCGGCCGGCATGGCGGTCGCGAACGTAGGGGGCCAGCAGGTCGCTCAGGCCCTTGGGCCCGATGACCCGGGCCGGGAAAATCTTGACCGCGTCGGGCTCCAGGCCGTCGTCCCGCTCGATGAAGTACTGGAACTCGGTGGGCGTGAACACGGCCGGCGAGGCAAAGATGTCAGCGCCGTGGCAGATTCGAATGAAGTCCTTGCCCTCGCCGTAGCCGCCCATCACGTTGGCCGGGGCGACGACCATGTCGAAGCCCATGCTGATGGCCGCTTCCAACTCCTTGGGGTTGATGACGCTGCCCACGCCCAGGACGAAGGGATTGTCGGCGGGGCTTTCGGTCCGCAGTTTGACCAGTTCCTGCATCCCCTCCCGCAGGATGCCCTCCTCGATGCGGAAGGTGCACTCCGCCACCAGCCCAGCCTTGTAGACCTCCTGCATGGTGACCACCATGTCCCCGGGCTTCTTGATGTGGTCCCTGTTCATCACCACTACGACACCACTTCGCCGCATGGCCGCATCCACCCGCTTCCGGTCCTTCTTGTAGGCAGGCATGTGCCTCCCTCCCGTATTGTTCAGACGCGCCCTGTGCCACGGACCGGCCCGTCAGGGACTGTCCGTGCCCGTCTGACTACTCTGACTCACGGACAGGCCTTCGCCCAGTCCGTGCCACCCGGTCGCGAGCGCTTCGAAAGCCAGTGTAGGGAGGGGTCTTCAGACTCCTCCGCAGAACTTCAGGCGCCTACCTTTCAGCGCAACGCGCTGACACCCCCACCACCGCGGGCGCGGGCTACTTCCTTCTCCACCTGGGCCTGGGTGACCATGGTGGTGTCTCCGGGGGTCTCCTGAACGCAGATGCCGTGGGCAGCACCCCAGTCCACGGCCGTCTGAAGGTCCTTCCCCTTCATCAGCGCAGCGGCCACACCCGAGACGAAGGAGTCGCCGCCACCGGTGCGGTCGGCGATCTCGATGTTCTCCCGCACGGCGGCCTGGTAGACCTTGCCCTCGGCCACGTCGTAGAGCACCGCGCCCCAGTTGATGCGGTCGGCCGAGAGGGCAGCGCGCAGTTGGGTGCCGATAATCTTCAGGTTGGCGTAGTCCTTGGCCACTTTGCGGAGCATCTCGGCGTAGGCCTCGAGCCAGACGTCGAAGGGGTCGCCCTCGCCAACCTTCTTGCTCTCGTAGCCGAGGGCGTCGAAGAAGTCGCTCTGGTTTCCCACTAAGAAGTCGGTGTGGGGAACGATCTGCCGGTTGATGTCGCGGGCCCGCTCCTTGTCAGGCTCAACCTTGGAGCGGTAGTTGAGGTCAAAGGAGCGGAAGGTTCCGTGCTCACCCGCCTTCTGCATGGCTTCGATGGCGACTCCCGAAGAGGTTGGGCTGATGAGGGTGTAGATGCCGCCGGTGTGGAACCAACGGACGCCTGCAGAGAAGAGGTCGTCCCAGTCGATGTCGCCGGGCTTGAGTTCGCGCACGGGGGTGTGGGCCCGGTAGTACTCGGTGACCGAGGGCAGGACGCCCTTGCCCGACCAGGTGAAGTTGATGCCGGTATGGAGGGTCCCCTTGGCGTCGGTGGCGTACTTGCCCTTACCGGTGTTGGCGAACCAGATGATGTGAGTGGTGTCGACGCCGGCCTCGCGCATCTGGTACTCGATGTTTCGCCCGATGCCGTCATCGACGAGCGCGGTGACGACGGCGGTCCGCATCCGGAAGCACGCCGCCAGGCCCTCGGCCACGTTGGTCTCGCCGCCGCCGTGCCAGATGCGGGCGAAGCGCGCCCGGTGGGTAGGCACGTCCATGGGGTCGATGCGCATCATCACCTCACCGATGGAGACCTCGTCGTAGCGGCACTCCTCCGCCGGTTTGATCGTGATGTCGGCCATCTGCCTCCTCCTCGATAACTTAGGGGCAAAGAGCGCTTCGTCGCCGGGCAATGCTACCGCAGCCACGCAGCAAGGTCAACAGGCTTCCACACCGGCAGGGGCAACCCGTGGGCAGGCAAGGGGAACAGGCTGCGCCTTCGCGGTGAAGAGCGGGTCAGTCCCGCCGTCCCCTCACTTGATGGCGATTTCCTCGATGAAGCACCGGACCGAGCCGGGAGCC
>CBDVDV010000222.1:0-5061 GCA_965372835.1 uncultured bacterium
GGAGCGCGGTTCTGACAGGAGGGCGACTGTGAAAGGGAGCGCGACAGCATTGCTGTTGGGGCTTTGTCTGAGTTTGGCCTCCCCGATGGCCTGGGCTCAGGGTGAGTTTCCTCTCACCCCTGAAGAAACCAAAGACGCAAATGACCCGCTTGCAAGCGTGAACTACCAGTTTTACACCAGCATAGCGCAAGACCCATCACCTTTAGCCGGGATGCCCGAGAACCTGGCCGACCGAGTTTCACTTTTCACCATTCGGCTCGGGGCTGCGGCTCAGGTGTCACTGTTGTTCGATCCTTCCACCCCTGCGAGGCTCTACGTTGACAGAGACGCCGATAAGGAGTTCTCGGACGAGACGCCGATCTCCGGAACTCCCAAGACCCTTGAAGAGGGAACGCCTGAGTTCCAGCGCTTCGCCCGCATGCCGGGACGGGAAGTCGAAGCCGTGCATGTCTATGACTTCGGTCACATCTCCTTTCCGACCACGGGGGCTGGTGGTGGAGCGAATCTCAAGGCGCGGGTTCTTGGAGGGGAAGTGGGGCCGAGGAACCACGGAATCCTCATCTGTCACGACGGGCTTCGCGGCGGCGAGATACGAGTGGGTGAAAAGTCCTACCGAGTGGTCGTTGTCGATATGGATCACGATGGCCGCTTCGACGGAACCGTTTCATTGCCTCTTTCTGAGCCCTCATTCGATATGCTGGGCGTCGACCTGAACGGGAACGGCGAATTCGACATGAAGGTGGAGTCCGGGGACCTGGAACTGATGCCCCTGCCCAAGATGTTCTACCTTGACGGCAGTTACTACGGTATCCAGGTCGTCCCGGATGGCTCAGCCATCCGCCTGGAAAAGGTGGAGCCGAAGTTGGGGACGCTTGAGGCGAGCGCCGCGGATGTGGAGTTGATGGTCCTCTCCGACTGCGGCTACCGGCGCCTCAGTGGTGCTGAGGGGAAGTGGCAGCTCCCGGCGGGGACCTACATGCTCATGCAGATTGGCTTGAAGACTACGGACGACACCGGTGATACCTGGATGTTGATGGGTGGCGGGGCCACCCCGGAGCAGCAGGAGTTTCACATCGCCGAAGGTGAGACAACCCGCACGTTCGATTTCGGCCCGCCCTATACAGGCAAGACAGATGTGCGCCCGATGGGTGACACGCTGTCGATCGGTTTTGCTCTTGTGGGGAAGGCGAAGGAGGTCTATTCACCCGGAGCCGTGAAAAACGGGGAACAACTTCCTCCACCCAAGTTCGAAATCACCGACGAGTCCGGCAAAGTTGTCGTTTCGGACTCTTTCGAGTATGGGTGAGGTGGCTCCTGCCGGTACTCGTGGCGAGTACCTGAGGAACTCAAAGGCCAAACCCTCACCATCAAAGTCAACGCTGATCTCGGTCCCTTCGCCGTGGACCTGAAGCCTTTTCAGTTTACGGCGCCGTGAGCAATGATGACGGAGAGGACTATGAGAAGGATGTGGCCTGCCATCGTGCTGGGGGTGTGTCTGTTCTGGGCTTGCTCGGCCGTCCGGGCCCAGGGCGAGTTTCCCTTGGAGCGCCATGAGATCAAGGACTTCGACCAGTCCCCATACCAGAGCTTGCTGTCAATGGGGTACAAGGCCGCGTCCGGTGACTCGGAAAAACCGCCAAACCTGAAAGCCCTGCCCAAGGACGTCACCGGAAACGTCACCTATTTCCTGGTGACCCTTGGGGGAACTGAGTTCGTGTTTCTCGCCGACAGTGCCCCGCCTCCCCGGCTGTACGCCGACACGGACGGCGACGGCGACCTTTCCGACGAGACGCCGGTGCCCACAGGTGACCAAGAGCAACTCGCCCTTGGGTGGCAGACTCAAACGGTGGTCTTGGGGCCCGTTACGCTCAAGGCTCCAGGTGGTAAGAGCGTGCAGGTCTACATTCGGCCAACTGTCTTTCGCGACCTGCGACGCCTTGGCATCTACGCGGGTGGCCTCCGCACCGGCGAGGTCCGGCTGGGCGGACGCTCCTACCAGGTCGCCGTGGTGGATGGCGATTACGACGGCCGGTACGATGGTACCGTCTCCTTGCCTCTCGACTTCAGCGAAGGGCCGGTCGTCGATATCCTGGGCATCGACCTGAACGACAACCGCAAGTTCGAGTTGACCCTCGACCCGCCGCTGTTCGAGGCTCTGCCCCTGCCGAGAATGGTTTCCGTGGAGGGCGCCTATTACAGCGTTGACGTTGCTGCTGACGGGTCAGCCATACGACTGAAGGAGGTCGAACCGGCGTTCGGGACGCTCGATGCGGGCAGCGCGGACGTGGAGGCGGTGTTCCTTTCCGAGAATGGGTTTCACCTACTCAGCGAGGGTGAGGGTAAGTGGCGCCTGCCGGTGGGCAAGTACACGCCCTTACAGGTGACCTTGAAGAAGACCGATGACTCGGGCAGCACGTGGAAGTTGAGTGGCCAGTTCGACCCCACCGAACTCCCATGCCTCGAGATCGGCCCAGGTGAAACCCAGACGCTTGAGGTCGGGCCGCCTCTTTCGGCCCAGACGGATGTGAGCCCGATGGGTGAGTCCGTCTCGATTCGCTTCTCGCTGGTGGGGAGAGGCAAAGAGACCTATGCCCCCGGAGCCATGAAAGACGGTCAAAGGAACCCTGCGCCCAAGTTCGAAATCGCGGACGAATCCGGAAAGGTTGTCCTTTCAGACGCCTTCCAATATGGGTGAGGCGGCTCCTGCGCGTACTCGTGGCGAGTACCTGAAGAGTACAAGGGAAAGACCCTCACCGTCAAAGTCAACGCTGACCTCGGCCCCTTCGCCGTGGAGTCAAAGCCGACCACGTTTACTCCGTAAGAGGATGGCGGGTGATTAGCAGGCTGCACCAGGTGGCAGTGAGTTGTGTCCTCCCACTTGGACGCCTCCTGCTTCTCGCCGGCCTTTGCCTGGTTGTGGCTGGCTGTGCCTCGACGAGGCCGGAGGAGCAGGCGCAGGAGAGAACCCGGGCTGGTGCGGAAGCAGACGCGGCGCCGGGTCGTCTGCGTCCGGTCCACGACCGCTTCTGGATGGAGATCGTCTCTCCGACCGGCGCCGCCCTCCATTTGTACGCCTCCTGGCCTTTCCCCGACGCTGGGGAGATGCCGTCCGGCAGGCAGACCAACGCGCTCTTCATCAGGGACGACGGGACGTTCGAAGTCCCTCCCGGTGAGTACCGCATCTCTCGCTGGGTCTTGGAGAAAGTGGGTCGAGCAGGCACCAAGTGGCGCTGTGAGAGTCACGATTTGGAGGCGAACCGAGCGGTCACGGTCCGCAGCGGTGAAACCACGGGTCTGACCTTCGGCCCGCCGCTTCGAGCCGAACTCACCCAGATGAGCAACCCCTCTGCCAGCCTCGTCAGTTTCTCCTTGACACTTCGCGGCCGAGGAGGCACTATTGTCAGTAGCATCACCAGGGACGGTCGTCCCGCAGAGGAGCCCTTGATCCGCGTGGTTAACGAAGCCGACATCCAAGTCGTCACGTACGGGTGAGGCCTCACCTGGAGGCACCCGTGGCGGGTGCCAAGGCAGTACCGAGGCAAGCAGGTCACCGTCAGCATCCGCACTGATTTCGGTCCCTTCGACGTTGTCGCATCACCACTGACCTTTGTTGTGGGAGAGTAATGCGCGCTGGGAAAGCGATTCATCGACGTTCGCGACGAAAGGAGGTCCCTGATGTCTGGTAGAAGAGTCCTGGGCGCAGCGGCGCTGCTGGTGATAGTTTTGGCCTTCGTCTTTGTGGTGTCGGCCTCAGCGGGCGCGGAGGAGTTTGTGCTGGAGCCGACCCAGCTGGCGGCGGGGATGGAGAGGGTTCGTCGGGGGTCCATGCACGGCATGCAGGGCCAGGTGCAGCTGGGCGGCCACATGTATGAGATCACTCTCATCGACTATGACCGCGACAGGGTCTACGGCACGGTGTCCCGCCCGCAGCGGCCCAGCCGCTTGGTCCTCGGGGACCGGATGGCACTAATGGCCACCATCGAAGACGGAAAGCGGGTCCCGCTGCCGAAACCCAGGTACTTCTTTGTGGGCAAGTTCTTATGGGCGGACGGCAAATTCTACAGGTGCGACATCGCTGCTGACGGGACTCGCATCTCGCTCACACCGGCCGAGGCGACTTTGGGTCGGCTCCGCCCGGTGCACCAACGCTTCTGGATGCAGGTCATCTCTCCCGAGGTCGGGACCTTCGAACTGTACGCACCCCCACCCTCCCCCGACCCGGAGGAGTCGCCACTGGACATGTGGGTGAACTCCATCTTCGTCAAGGACGACGGCACCTTTGCGCTTCCCCCCGGTGACTACCACGTCTTTCGGTCGACCTTCGAGCAGGTGGACCAGGCCGGCGTGAAGTGGCTCTATGCAAGTTCCGACTTCGAAGCGAGCCGACCCGTCACCGTGCGCGCCGGTGAAACGACGGAGGTCTCGTTCGGACCGCCTCTGCAGGCCAAACTGACCAAGGGGGGGACGGCGCGGGCCGGGGGCATGCTCTCCTTCTCACTGAGCCTCTCCGACCAGCGCGGGGGCCGCATCATCAGTGTCACCCGGGACGGAAAACTCCCTGAGCCGCCGGCATTGCGCATCACAGACGAAACCGGCAAGGAGGTGGCCAGCGGCAAGTTCAGGTATGGGTGAGGCTTCACCTGCTCGTACTCGTGGCGAGTACCAAGGGACCTGAAGGGAAAGACGCTCACAGCATCTGCCGAACTTGACTTTGGCCCGGTCGAGATAACCTCTACACCACTGGCGCTTGGGGCGGTAGAATCAGGAGCAGAAAGAAAAGCAGGAGCAGCAACTCCTGCAGGCCGAAGACGCCCTCCAGCAGTTCAGAGAGGAGGCCCAGGGGGTCTCCCTCGATAACAGATATGAGGAGGAACTGGTTTATGGCCGTTC
This sequence comes from uncultured bacterium, assembly GCA_965372835.1. Taxonomy (GTDB): domain Bacteria; phylum Planctomycetota; class DG-23; order CBDVDV01; family CBDVDV01; genus CBDVDV01. The sequence goes on from CBDVDV010000222.1 coordinate 4,891, forward strand.
AGCGGTCGGGAGGTTACCCATGACTGGTAGAGGGGTGTTGCTGGGTACGGTGCTCGTGGCGCTTCTTTGGGGTCTGGGCTTGGCGGTGTTGGGAGCAACGCCGGTGGATGCGGAGCAGTTCCCGCTTCAGACCCGAGAGTTAACCGCGGCCGAAATGGAGATGCTTCAGGG
>CBDVDV010000223.1:0-5034 GCA_965372835.1 uncultured bacterium
GTTGTTTAGTAGGCAAAGCTTACCGTATCGCTGGTGGGAAACTCAAGCAATGTTTCCCGCGCTCCGCGCCCACCTTGGCAAAGCCAAGGGGGGCCACCCCTGACAACTGAACTGTTTGCTACTAAATGAGGTATGGAAAGTGGGGATGGGTGAGCTCTACCCCACCATCACCGTCCCGCGTGGGTAGTCGTAGGCGGGTTTGGGGCCCTGCAGACTGATCGCTAACACCAGGGTCAGGGGACCGATTCGGCCCACCAGCATCACCAGACAGAGCATCAGTTTGGCCGCGGCGGTCAGCCCGGCGGTGATGCCCAGACCGAGGCCCACTGTCCCAAAGGCGCTCATGACCTCGAAGAAGACTTCCAGAAAGGTCCGCCCGTGAACGCTCTCCACGACCAGCAGCGCTACCGTCGCCCCGGCCACGACGAAACCGCCCAGAATCACCACCGTGATGGTCTTGTTGATGATGTCGCCGGGGATGGTTCGGCCGAAGCTCTCCACCCCCTGGCGGTTGCGGACGATCGCTAACATCGCCAGCAGCAGCATGACGAAGGTGGTGGTCTTGATGCCACCGCCGGTGGAGCCGGGCGAGGCACCGATGAACATCAGTACCATGGACAGGAACTGACTGGCCGGGCTCAGTGTGTCCGTGGCCACCGTATTGAAGCCGGCCGTGCGGGTGGTCACCGACTGGAAGGACGCCGCCAGCACCCGACCCTTCACGTCCAACCCGCTAAACCCGTGATTCCATTCCAGCAGGAGAAAGGCCACAAAGCCGCCCACCAGCAGCGCCGCCGTCACCACCAGGACCAACTTGGTCTGCAGCAGCATCGCCGGCCGGGCCCGGGTCTGTCCCTCTGTCCCAGTGGTCGTGCGTGTCGCTCCGCCGGCTCGCAGCAGTTTGCGGGGAGCCAGCCGACGTCGGAACCACTCTCGGGCCAGGTCAAGCAGGTTCTGGTGAACCACGAAACCCAGCCCGCCCACCACGATGAGGGTCATCATGGTCACGTTGACCATGACGCTGCCCACGTAGTGCTGCATGCTGGTGGCGAAGAGGCTGAAGCCGGCGTTGCAGAATGCACTGATGGAGTGAAAGATGCTCAGATACAGCCGCTGGCCCATCGGCCAGTCGCCGCGCAGCGAGACGAAAAGAACCGCGGCGCCGATGACCTCGGCCGCTACGGTAACCAGCAGGATGAGGACCACCGTACGGGCGATCCGACCCACCACGTCGTAACTGAGCACGTCCTGCATCAGCAACTGCTCCCGCAGCCCCATCCCCCGGGCCAGCACCAGCGAGAAGAAGGCCCCGAAGGTCATCAACCCCAGCCCGCCGATCTGGATGAGCACCAGGATGACCATCTGACCGAAGGGGCTCCAGTAGGCGCCCGTGTCCTGGACGATGAGCCCGGTCACGCACACCGCACTGGTGGCCGTGAAGACGGCATCCTCGATGCTCGGGAAGGTGCCCCGAGCGGTGGCTCTCGGCGAGTACAGGAGCACCAGACCCACACTGATGATGAGCAGGTAACTGGCCACTAAGATGTGGGCCGGGCGAAATCGCATCTGGGCCAGCACCCGCTGGAGCATCACCGCCCGGTGGAGCAGGTGCCCACTGAGCCAGAACCAGATGAGCCAACTGCCCGGGCCCGCGCGAGAACCGAGCGCGAGCGATGCGGGCAGAAAAACCACAATCAGCACCAGGTCGACAAGTTGGTTGCGGAGCGCTTGGCGCCGATTGGCGCTCAGCCACAACCGGAGGGCTTGCTCGGCCATGAAGCAGCCCAAGAGCACCCAGACCACCCCCCGCAGCCGATCCGTGTAGACTTCCGGCACGTGGGCGCCTACCTGGGCCAGCACCGCACCCACCCCCACCAGGGTCACCACCCACACCCCGGCTTCGAGCACCCGTGAGACCTGCGCTTTTTGTCGTTCGTCCACCGTCCTGGGAACTCCTGAATGGCGGGGGCGTCCCCCGTACGGGCGACCTGAGACCTACGTAGCCACGCCGTATCCTACGGGTGCCCCCGCACGCCGGTCAAACGAAAACCCCGCGCCGGCCGAGCGCCGGGGAGTTTGGTTTTCCTCCCGCCGACCCTGTCGGCTATACTCAAGAGGTCAAAAGGTCTCCAGTACGGGCGGCCTGAGACCTGCGACTTGAGGCTCAGCCTGGGAGGGCAGCATGGCACAGTCACCACAGTCAGAAGCTCAAGGCAAGGGGACCCGCGTGGCCCTCTTGGGCGTCACCGGTTACACCGGGTTGGAACTCATCGAAATCCTCCTCCGCCACCCGCGTGTCCAACTCACCTACCTGGCGTCCCGCCGGGAGGAACTGCCCGTGGTCAGCGACATCTTCCCCCGGCTCCGGGGGCGCTGCGACACCCGCACCGGTCCCATCGACCTGGAGGCAGTGGCCGAGGCCGCTGAGGTGGTCCTGCTTGCTCTGCCTCACGTGGTCAGCAAACAGTTCGTGCCCGGGCTCCTTGAGCGCGGGCTGACGGTCATCGACCTCTCCGCTGACTATCGGCTGAAGGACCCCGCTGTCTACGAGCGCTACTATGGCGAGCCCCACACCGATACGGAAAACCTGCAGCACTCCGTCTACGGCCTTCCCGAAATCTACGGTGACGCACTGCGGGGGGCCAAACTGGTTGCGGTGCCGGGCTGCTACCCGACCGGCGCCATCCTGGCAGTTGCTCCCCTCATGACCGGCCAGTGGCCGCCGGTGGGCGAGGTGACCGTGGATGCCAAGACGGGTGTCTCCGGGGGTGGACGCAGTCCCAAACTCGCCTTCCACTTCCCCGAAGCCAACGAGAGCGTCAAGCCCTACAACGTGGGCGTCCACCGCCATCAGCCCGAGATGGAGCAGGTGCTGAGCGACGTCGCCGGCCGGGCCGTCGCTGTGGACTTCATCCCCCACCTGGTTCCGATGGACCGGGGCATCCTCTCCACCGTGTACGTCCACCTGGAGGGGGAGGTCGATGAAGGCGCCATCCGGGCCCGCTACCAGGAGTTCTACAAGGGGCAGCCCTTCGTCCGCGTCCGCCCTCTGGGTGAGTATCCCGGCACCAAGGACGTGGCTCACACCAACTTCTGCGACATCGGCCTCAAGGTGCTCTGGAGCCGGGAGGGCGTGACTAAAGTGGCGGTGATGTCGGCCATCGACAACCTGCTCAAAGGCGCCTCCGGCCAGGCCGTCGAAGACCTCAACCTGGTCCTCGGCTTCCCACGAACAGCGGGCCTGCTCTGAGCAGGGGTGAAGGTCCGTAAGCGCATATCTGTACGAGAACGGTCTTAGTCACCGGGTCTTGGTGGGGGATAGGCCATGCGCCGATTACTGATTGTGTGCGTGGGGATGGTGTTAGTCTGCGGCGGGAGCGCCTTCGGTGGCGAGCCCAAGTGGGTGTGCGCACCCGAGATTACGCTTCCCGGCTGGTACCAGCAACTGGTCGGCGAAGAGAAGGTGGCGGTCAGCATCACTGACTTCAGCGTAGTAGATCAGACCGTGTTAGCGCTGGTTCGCGAGCCCGGGATGTTCTTGCAGATTAGGCGAGTGGACGGCTCGGTGGCCGAAGTCAGTAGGACCCTTGGGCAGTTCGGTGACTCGGCACCAGTCTTGTTTAAAGACTACTACGTGGCGGGTGGCCCAATCGAGGCGCGCTGGAACCGCCTGTTATGGGTCGAAGCCGCAGCAGATGCTCTGCGTGCTGAGGCCCTTGCTCCATCAGCGTGGCTTCTCCGCGAACTCCTGTACCCGCAGATACGGGAACAGCAATTCATCGAGGCGCGCACTCGGGGTGGATCCCCGCCGCCCGAGGCCCCCGAATCACATCGGTTTCCCGTACGGGTGCTGTTATTCCTCGGCCCCCAGCAGTTCATCTTGTCCTTTACGGCTGCTGAGGAGAGGCTGGTTCTCCTATCCCGCGCGGGAGTACACGCGTTCGTGACGTGCTTCGAGCTGCACAGTGGCGAGCTGCTCTGGTCCACCGAGATCCCTGAGCTGGGAGGATTGGTGGCAGGCAAGATAGGGGTGGAAGTGGTCGGAGGAGTTGTCAACCTGCTATTCCTCACGCCTGGTTCTGCCAAGGCAAGCTGGGTCTATGAACATGTGGCTTTGGACCTCCGAGCAGGCGACCTCCTGAGGCGAGCGGGCGCCGGCCTCGACGCGATCCCTCGCCTTCAGCGGGCAGAGGACGGTCGTCGGTTTCTGCTGTTGCAGCAAGGCGATCGCCCGTGGGATGCAGGAGGGCACCTGGCGCTGCTCGACGAGGACGCTGACACGGAGGTATGGACTGCCCAGCCCTCGGACTGGCGCGACTTCTCACTGGACCTCACTCAGAGCGATGGCGAACTCTTCGCGCCTTTCAGAAAGGCGAGGTGGCTCCTTCGCGCAGACAACCGGGAGTGGGAGGACCTGCTGAAGGACGAACCTTGGGCTGCAGAGGCGCGGGCCGACCCGTTCACCCATGGTGTACTGTGCTACAGTGCATCAGACGGCACCCTGAAGGCGACATATGGGTTGGACTTCAGGCATCTCTCTGGTGCGCCCTGGGATGTTCCCCCCGACGATGTTCGCTGGGCAAACGACGATCTATCGCTGGGCTGCTCGCCGTCCAGCGCTCCTATCATTACCAAGGACTTGGTTGTCCTCTCACCAGTAGAACTGGCTTGGTCGGACAGTTGGGCCTGGGCGGTGGCGGTTTTTGCGCGAGATTCGGGCGACTTGCTGGATGTCCTGTGGGTGCCTGCCATTCCCAGGGCGCTGCAGGGCCGGCGTCCGCTGGGGACCTCGCGGAAGATCGAACTGCACGGGAATGAGTTGCTGCTGTTGACTAAGGACGCCCGCCTCTGCTGCTTCGAACTCCCGAAAACCCACCCCGAGCGCGATGCTGGCGAATGAGTTGAGCATTGGAATGCTGCGATGATGCAGGCGGAGATGAGAGCCCCGGCGAAGGTGAACCTGGGGCTGTGGGTGTTGGGTCGGCGGGCGGATGGGTACCACGAACTGTGGACCCTGATGGAGACCATCTCGCT
>CBDVDV010000224.1:0-5014 GCA_965372835.1 uncultured bacterium
CAGCCCTCCCCGCCCGGAGGCGAGCAAGGCTGTGCGGGGGAGCAGTGCGCCCCCGTCCAGCCTCTTTTTTTTCACCGCGGAGACGTTCATCCTGAGCAACGTCGAGGGGCGGAGGACGCAGAGGACAGCAAGTGGCACACCCGCCAGCCGGCGGGAGAACCCATCAGAATAGAAAAGATGAAAGACCGGAAGAGTTATCAGAGGGCTGGAGTTCAAGTCCACGTGGGCGGGGGTAACGGAGGCCGTTCCCTTGGCATTTGCACTTGAACCTGCACTCCTAATCTGTAGTTACTCTAACTCAGTCTGTTATTCTCCTTTGCGCTCTCTGTGTCTGCGCGGTTAAGGTTCCTTCCGTGCCCGTCCGTGCAGTTCCGTGTCTGCTCCCGGCACTCTCTAGCTCATCTCTTTCAACGGGCCAGGATGTCTACGAGTTCGAGCATGGCTGGGTTGACGGGTTTCTTCTTTTGCCAGGTGTCAGGCAGGGGTGTGGCGACGATGCGGTGGTCGACCTCACCCACCATCACGTCGGTGGCTCCGTCCCGCAGGGCGTCCACGGCAGCGGCCCCCAGTTTGGACGCTAAGATGCGGTCGTTGGCGGTGGGTGAGCCCCCCCGCTGGACGTGACCTAAGATGCAGACCCGCATGTCCAGCGGCGTGGTAGTACAGGCCTTGAGTTTCTTGGCTATCTCCAGGGCGCCGCCCTGCTCATCGCCCTCGGCGACGATGACGATTTGGCTGGTCTTGCCCCGGGTGATGCCGGCCTCGATGCCGTCGCAGATGGCCTGGACGTCGGTGGGGGTCTCCGGGATGAGCAGGTACTCGGCGCCGCCGGCAAGCCCGGCCGCGGCGGCGATGAAGCCGGCGTGGCGACCCATCACCTCGACCAAGAAGATGCGGTCGTGGGCGACCGCGGTGTCGCGGATCTTGTCGATGGCGTCCAGGGCAGTGTTGACCGCGGTGTCGAAGCCGATGGTGAAGTCGGTGCCGAAGATGTCGTTGTCGATGGTGCCAGGAACGCCGACCACGGGGATGCCCGCCTCCTCGACGAACGCATGGGCGCCGCGGAAGGTGCCGTCACCACCGATGGCCACGATGCCTTCGATGCCCGCCTTGCGCGCCTGCTCAGCGGCCCGGTCGCGCCCCGGGCGCTCGTAGAAGTCCATGCAGCGACCGGCCTTGATGACGGTGCCGCCGGTCTGGATGATGTTGGACACCGACCGGAGGTCCATCCCCACCAAGTCGCCGTCGATGAGCCCCTGGTAGCCCCGCCGGATGCCCATCACCTGGAGCCCCCGATAGATGGCCATCCTGACCGCGGCCCGCACCGCCGCGTTCATCCCCGGCGCGTCACCACCACTGGTCATCACCCCGATGCGTTTCATGGCATTTGTCTCCGCAAGGGAACCGAGCATCAATGTGAACCAGGGCATTGTGTGCCGTGGGAGCCTTCACTGCAACCGCTTTTCCTCCCCCGCGGCTTCCCCCACCGCCTCGTCCCTATGGCTTGACGCCGTCGGGGGTGATGCTGAAGCGACGGTAGGGCTGCTCTGCTGCGGGCATCTTGCCGTGGGCCAGCCAGAAGCACTTGGCCGTGGGGTCGAAAAGGACGCTGAAGATACCGAAGTCCTGATAGACGCCCGGAACACTGAGAAAGTTCGTCTCCGAGGTGACCCGGCCGTAGTTCTCTCGGATGCAGCGAAGCAGCGTCTGGTATCGGCTGTCCTGACCATCTGCGAGGCCCAGAGGCCGGCGCTGGTAGAGCGTTCTGAAGTAGTTGGTGGCGATGAGGATGTCATCCTCGGGGAAGCGAAAGGCGATGCTCTCGGCATCGAACTCGGCGACGACGGCTCGGGGCGGATCGGCCTGGGCGATGAGGACCATGTTGCCTATGGTTCTCCGCGCGTGCTTCAAGTACTCCTGCGCCTCCTCCACGGTGGCCGAGGACTGGACGATCTCACGCACCAGGAACGCATACGGGAGCCCGTCGCTCGAGATGTGCTTGGAGCCGGCGTTATGGAGCACGGCGACGAGTCCGCGGTCGTTCATCGCCGCCATGCTCCCGGCGAAGCCCGGCCAGGAGATGCTGATAAACCGATGGCCCCGGTCGGGCCTGACGTCAAAGACCATGGTGAACTTCTCGGCCACCCCCAGTCCGTGATGCTCCAGGTTGTAGCCCACCACCATCGTCCCGTCGGCTGTGGCCTTTCCGAAGGCAGCGTAGGCCGAACAAGCGGGAGCGCGAAGCGGTTCAAGAAAGGTGTGCTCGGTCAGAATGTCCCGGTAGTCGATCCCGGCCCCGGCAGCGATGCCCCTCATCTCCTCGATGAGGTGAGGCGGGATGAACTGTTCGTAGTGCGGCGCCTGAGTCCTCCAGCGCTCGTATGGCTGATTAAGCCATCGGCTGACAAGCGGAAGCGGATGCCCCGCCAAGGGGACCTTCAGGCGATGCTTGAGGAGCCGACCGTGTTGATAACCGAGGTCGAAAGGCGCACCCTCAAGTTGCACGATCCACGTCTTGCGGACCCGGTAGAGCCGTCCCGGACCGCAGCGCCCGGGGTGAAGGGCCAGCCGGTACCAGACGAGAACCAGAAGGACACCGAAGAGCAGGCCGGCGACGAGTCGGCGCCGACGACGCCTGCGCCTCTTGGCGCGCTCCGCCATTGTGGCCTGCCTGGCGTCGGACCGCTCGGCAGCAGACTCACAGTCGCCGGTCATGGACCCTCCCTCGCTCGCTGACTCGGTCTGCCCACCGACTGTCGCTCGCCATTGTGCACTGCGGGGGTGGGAAAGGCAACGGTCAGGAGGGGGAGGCAGCCGGCGGCTGAGGCGAGAGGTCTGCCTGCGGGGTCTGTCGGGCGCGGGTGTCCTCGATCTCGAAGTACTCGCGCAGCGGGAAGCGGAAGATGCCGGCAATGATGTTGGTCGGAAAGACCTGCACGTTGTTGTTGTTTTCGCGGACGTTGCCATTATAGAACCGGCGGGCGGCCTGGATGCGGTCCTCGGTGTTGACCAGTTCTCTCTGCAACTCCAGGAAGTTGCTACTGGCTTTGAGGTCGGGGTAGGCCTCGACGCGCACGAGCAGGGCGGCGAGCGCCCGCACGAGTCTGTTTTCGGACTCGGCCTGGCTTTCGGGGGAGCCGGTGTTGTCGGCGCACTCCTGGCGCAGGCGTGTGACCTCCTCGAGCAGTTCCCGTTCGTGGGTCGCGTAGCCCTTGACGGCGCTGACCAGGTTGGGGATGAGGTCGTAGCGTCGGCGGAGTTCGGTGTCGATGTTGCGCCAGGCCTCGTCGCAGTGATTGCGCACCGTCACCAGGCGGTTGTACATGACGGCCGGCAGCACCACGAAGACGAACAGTATGGCACCAACGATGATCCAAGGATACATGGCACCTCCCTCAGTCACGCACGGTAAAGGTAGTCGGGAAAGAGCCGGCGGATTTCGACCAGTTGCTCCAGGCGCTCCGGTATCTCCTCCGGCTTCAGCCTCCTTGGGAAACTCATGGCGATGCAGCGGCCCTCGATCTCCAGCGATAGGTCCCGGTGCTCAAGCAGGTACTCCATCATCCGCGCATGGCAGACGTCGTAAGCGAACTTGCGGTCGCGCGACCGGACCACGAAGGCGCGGGAGAACTCCACCGACTCGAAGTCGATGTCATCAAAGCCCAGCATCTGGCCGAACTTGGCGAGGAGGCCCTCCGGGTAGATGCGCAACTCGGGGAACGTCCTGTCTTGCTCCAGGAGGAAGAAACTCGAGTAGTGGTCGTGGGTCGTTCGCCGACCCTTGGAGTCAGTGCTCTCCGTCTCGTAGTGGTAGTCGAAGGCCTGGACGGGGTGGCCTTGGTATTCCCCGTGGAGGATGTTGAACGCGTAGCGGTTGTATCCCCGGTCGAGCGGGTCCAGGTAACTGAAGTGCCGGCCCATGGCGTAATCGCGGGCGGTGTAACGCAACCCGAGGCTCGCGGCCAACTGCCGAAACGCCTCCCGGCGCTTTTTCTCCCGCCAGTGCTGGAAGGCCACTACGCCGACGACCAGGACGACAACAAGCGCGAAAACAAGGATCATCAAACCAGGCATCTGGCTTTGTCTCCTCGACCGGGCGTCGGCGGCGACTCGCTTCCCTCACCCGGCCCCCTCCCACAACCACTGAGACCATACGACCTGACCGCCGCTCTGCGCAAGGTGCAACCCTGGGAAGCGATCTTGCTGGCGCCTGGCAACTCACATAGAATGACCTCGCGTTCGGCCTTGGTCCTGGGCACTTCCGTGTCCGAGCAGATGGGGCGGCCTCAGATGACCAGTCACGAACGGGTGGAGCGGGTGATGCGCGGGGAGGCGCCCGACCGGGTGCCCTTCGATACGCCCGCCTTCTTCCGCCAGTTCCGCCAGAACTGGGCCGCGTATATGGGCCTGCAGCCTGAGTCGCTGGGAGACCACTATGGCCTGGACGTGCGGGAGGTGGCGGCCGACCACTCGCCCAAACCCAGCCTCAAGCGCATCATCAAGGACACCCCCGAGGAGACAATCTCCGTCGACGGGTTCGGGGCCGTGCGTCGAGAGAAGCCCGGTGGCTTCCCCTGGGAGGTGCTGGAGGCGGCCATCAAGGAGAAGCGGGACCTCGACCGCTTCGAGTTCGACGACCCCCACGAGGACAGCCGGTACGCTGGAATGCTCAAGGCCTACGAAAGGCAGAAGGACCGCTACTGGGTCCGGGCCAAGGTGGGGGGGCCCTACAGCCGAAGCAAGTGGCTGCGGGGGGAAGAGAACTTACTGATGGACCTGGTCACGGACGAGCCCTTCGTCCGCCAACTGGTTGGGCGGGTGACCGACCTGATGATCGCCGTGGGCGTCGAGTCCGTCCGCCGACTCGACCTCAAGACGGCCATCCATATCCACGACGACTTCGCCTCACTCAAGGGGCTGTTCTTTTCGCCCGATATCTACGAGCGCATCTTCCTCCCCGCCATGGCCAGGATGTGCGATGCCTTTCATGCTGAGGGGGTGAAGGTCATCTATG
>CBDVDV010000225.1:0-4973 GCA_965372835.1 uncultured bacterium
CTCGACGGTGACCTGCCAGAGGGCGTTGGTGGTGTCCTGGGCCCCGACGAGGTGCTGAAGTCGCTTCTTCACGACCGTCTTTTCCGGTAGGAGTGTCATGGAGGTGAGCTTGCCCTCGTTGTGGGTGGCGGTGACGGTACCCGTCGCCGCATTCACCTCGGGCTCATTCACCGTGTGAAGCTGCCAGACCTTGCGGGCCTCGGGCTTCAGTGAGACGGTGCGGTCATAGACGACAAACGTGTTGGGGAGCAGGTAGACGTACTGCCGGGTGAAGCTCTCGAGTTGGGGGGAGTAGGTCTTGCGCTCTCGGCCCTCTGAATAGGTGTACTCTCCATCCGCCAGCCAGTTGTAGGCTTTGGTTCCGTCGCCGCATGCGTACACGTACTGCGGGGTGCTCTCGAACGCGACGATGTCGCCCATGTCGCACTCGGGCACGACCGGGTCATGGTGTCGGACCATGAGGTCGGTCTTGGGCCGGCGCTGCTCGCCGTCGTTCTCGTCGACGAAGACCAGGAGGGTATTGTGTCCGGCCGTCTGGTAGATGCGCTTGCGCGACTCGTCGGCGAGGTAGCCGTTCTTGTAGATGACAAAGCCGTTCACGTCCCGGTGATTATGCCCGTAGTAGGCGTCCGTGCAGCCGAAGAGGGAGTAGGTATCGGCGGGGCCGTCCCAACCGGTTCTCATGGCCACCCATCCAAGGCCTTCGAAGTGACGTCCTCGAGGCAGCTCTGGTCCTGGTGCGACGGGCTGGATAGAGGGATCGCTCCAGAGAGTGTACTCGACACCGTTGTTGATCCAGTAATTGCCGGGCTCGGGCATCAACCAGACGGCGCGGGGGTCCTTGTAGCGGCTGGCGATCAGTGAGCAGAAGAGCCTGAGCGGATTGCGGTTGACGTCCGCCTCTCCCACTAGGCCCGTGTCGCCGAAGGGCGGCCTCTGGAAGTCGGGGGTGATGGTCCAGAGGGCCCAGACGGGGAAGTTCCTCAGGCTGCTGTCCCGGTCGAAGAGGTCCTCGCCAGTGGCCGACTTCCAAAGAGAAAGGAAGTAGCTCTCGACGGGGATGTAGTTGTAGAGGGCGTAGCCCAAGCCGGATTGGATCCCCCCGTCGTCAGCGGCGACCTGGCTCCGACCGGCGACGGTCTGATCGAGTAGGAAGTCGAAGCCTTCCTTGAGGTACCTGCCGGCCTTGATGTCGTCGACCCCGGATTTGTAGAGAGCCAGGCCGCAGTAGAAGGCGTCTTCGTACCGGCCGTAGCCGCCGGCGTACGCGTGGTTCCAGGTGTCTTGCTTCTCATGCAGCTCGGAGATCTCGAGCAGGATCCTGCCGATCTCCAGGCGCTCCTGGGTGGTCATGGCGTTGTAGAGCCAATCGTAGGCGATGTAGTTGTGCCGACGGAGGTCGACGGACGGCCAGATGGCTGCGGGCCAGGGCTCGCGGACTTTGTCCAGGTGAAGCTGGGCGTAATGACGGAGAAGGGGTATGCCCGCTTTGGCGTACTTCTCATCACCGGTGACGAGGTAGACGAACCCCATGGTCCGTGGAATGATGGCCGACTGGAAGCGATCGTCCGGCTGGAAGTTCAGGCGCTCGTCTGCTCCCCGCTTGAGTTCTTGCCAAGTCTGCCGATGGCTGGTTTCGCATCGAGTTCGAACTGCGGGGAGGTCGTCTTTGGTCAGGAGCATGCGGGGATGTTCCGCGCGGACCTCGGCGGCGAAGCCATTGGCCGAAGAGGCACACACCAGCATCAACACGACGAGAACCGCACCGAGGACATCTTGTCCGGTCTTCATGGACTCTCTCTCCTGCCTAGGCTCAATGGCATAGCTAGCGGGGGGCCGAATGCCCCCGGCGATATCCTGGTCCAGGGCTGTTGCGCCGCTTCTCACGCGAGTTCTGCCGATACCACAGAAGCGAGTGGACAGGAGTCTACACCCTTGGGCCGAGCGCTCCAAGTGTCGAGCAGAACGGAGATGAATTCCGGGCCCAGTCAGCCTCGACCAGTTCAGGAAAGGTCAGATGACTGTACTTCTCTCACCTCCAGAGTGTAGCAGATTGTGCTGCAAAGACGAGCTGTCCACAGCGCGGAATGAATGCCATAAGGCGTTTCCGGATAAGTGGTTACGACCACCCGGCAAGGCGAGAGCCCCGTGAGGGTGTGTCACGGGTCAGCTCGCCACATCTCAACAGGCTGGTAGTCGCCGCTCCAGTTGGCACCGACCAGCACCTTGCCCAATTCCCCCAAGTCAGCCACGCACAGGCCGTGGGAACCCTTCGTCGAGACCACCTCGCGCCGCCAAGCGGTGCTTCGCCCCTCGTTCAGGTAGACCAGCACACGCCGCCGCTCCGACTGGTGCATCTCGGCCGTCACGATGTCTAGCGTCCCATCGCCGGTCAGGTCACAGACCACCAAGCTGTGTGCATAGTCGAGCGAGTCGTCGACCACGTGCTCCGTCCAGCGAGCGCGAGGGTCCTCGGGAGCCTGGAACCAGGACAGCTTCCCCTTGCCCTCCGAGCGCGTAAGGACGACGTCGGGGCGGCCGTCACCGCTCATGTCAGCCACGCGGACGAGTGCCGGTGGGAACCAGTCGGCGAAAACGTGCTCCTGCCACCGGCCCTCCCGCAGGTCTGCCGGCGTCTCGTACCAGCGCCCGCCGATGACGATGTCCAGGCGGCCGGTGCCGGCCAGTTCGCCCAGCGCCAGGCCCTCGCCCGCGGGGCACTGCAGCGTGCGCGACTGCCATTGCTCGGGGTCGCTGCGCAACCATACGACGATCTCGGCGCCGGCCGCGCCCTGCTGGCGAGCGACGATCTCCAGCCGCCCGTCGCCGTCGATGTCGGCCACGCACACGTCGTGGGCGCGCGCACTGCCGATCTCGTGGCGCTTCCAGGGCCCGCCTGCCGGGTCGCCGTCGGGCAGCGGGTTCTCATACCACTCCATCCGGTTCTTCGAGTACCACTCGGAGATGACGAGGTCGAGGTTGCCGTCGCCGTCCATGTCCACGAGCCGGGCGTCACAACTCCACTTCCCGGACGGCGCGATCTCATGACGGCTCAGGTCGGCCAGGTCGTACCAGACCAGGGGCCCGCCGGCGCTGCTGGCTACAACCAGCTCGTCTCTGCCGTCGCCGTTGAGGTCGCCGACCGTCTTGATGTGCGGGTTCTCGGGTCCGTCTGCGTCCACGACCACGTGTTCGAACATGTCGTTCATTCCTTTCCGGGGCACCTTCGCCTCGAGCTTCGTCAGATACAGGCAGACCTCTTCAGCCAGTCCGGCGGGCCTGGCAAAGGTCGCAGGACCGTCCGCAAGGGTGACCGTGCTCGTGGGCGACCAGTTCCCTCGGACACAGTCGTACCAGCTCAGTTCGTAGCGGCCCGCCGTGAGGTGCAGGCCCAGGTCGCCCGGCCGGCCCGCATAGGCGATGTAGACCCGTCCGGGACGGGCCAGGACGTACGAAGTCGCGCCCGCGGCCAGTTCGTCGTGGGGGGCGCATTCGTTGAAACGGGTCTTCTCGAAGAACTGGACCACGTGGCCGCAAGCTCGGAGGTCCTCTTCGGGCGTCCGTGCGATGTCCATCCCCAGGACCATGACGTAGGACCCGCCCAGGGCGGCGGCCCAGAGTTTCCGGCGCAGGCCCGGGCCCGTACCAGCATCGGCGAACTCGGACATGACGAGGCTCTTACGGCCCCCCACCCCGCTCCAGGCGGCCAGGCAGCCCCGGTGCAGCTCCTCGGGGCTCGGGACGTTGTGCTGGATGGCAAACTGGTCAACAGCGGGATCATCGCAGAAATCGAAGGAGGTGCCGTCGAGTTGGTGCACGGCCACGGGGTGGTGAGGGTCGTTCTCCTTGATGCGGGCGGCAACTCTACTGGCCCGCCCGCGCGTCAAGCCTTCGGAATACTCCTCGGCCACGCACCAGATGAGGTTCCGGTGGTGCTTGAAGCGCCCGACGAGCGTGTCCACGAAGCGCTTCTCTGCGTCGACGAGGTCGCCGTCGACCAAGTGTTTGGGGAAAGGTTGGGCACTGTCATCATAGAGAAAGAAATAGATGCAGATGTCCCCGCGGTCCATCAGGCTGAACCACCGCTCCCAGCGCTGAAGCACCTGTTCGTCGAGTCCCTTGGCGGGGTCGTGGTCCACGAAGGGGTCTTCGTGAGGCCCGCCGTCGCCTCCGTGCGACCTCACGGCCATGAGGTAGATGCAGTTGGCCCCCGTAGCGAGCAATTTCTCGACGAGGGCTTGCTGGTCATCCCGGTAGAGAAACCCTTCCGGGTCGCCGGGCCCGCACATGAAGTAGGGACCCACCCCCGCCCGCTGAAGCCAGGCCGGGTGCTCCGGATCCACCGTGATGGTGCCCCGTGGCGCCTCTCCCGCCCACACCGTAGTCACCAAGACCAAGGCGAGCGCTCCCGCGAGCGGGCACCTTCCCGCTTCCACCATATGCGTCCTCCTTGTTGGTCACCGCGCAGCGCCCAGAGGGCACCCGGCAGAGACCTGCCGTACACCCGCATGTCGGGCGTGGTCGGGTCGTGGTGGTTGAAGTCGTCGCACAGGCTGGTTTCCAGCCTGAAACCCCGGTCATGAACGAAGGCAGCTGCATCACTGTCGGCCCCTCGCAGGAAGGTCCGCACGTGGCCGCGGGAAGGCATCACCGCACCGTAAGGCGAGGCCCGCTCGGGCTGGGGCGGGGAGTTGAGGAACCAGCACAGCCGCTCCTTCCACGGGAGGCAGGGGGCAGTCATCACACCCAGCTCAGCCGTCTCCTCGTTGGCCAACGTGAAGTCGCCCAGCGTCTCGTATGCCATGGCCTGTTACCTTCTTTCCGCTGGCCTGTGCTCCGCGGGTTCGACCGGCCTGCCTTCGAGGCACCGTCCCCTTTTGTGTGCGGTTACTGCTTGGGGGTGACGGGACCGATGTATTCGGTGGCCAGCACCACGTCGTCGTACCAGAGGTCGTAGACCCGGTTGGGGTGGT
>CBDVDV010000226.1:0-4968 GCA_965372835.1 uncultured bacterium
CAAGTGTCACTGAACCTCTACCGGGCAACATCCAGCCAGTGCTTTACTGGCTCTACTTCGGTTCGCTCCTGGGACGCCCCTGGCGGCAGCATGATCACGCCACCTACCTTGCCCGGGACCTCCACATAGTCGGGCTAGCTGACCGCCCCTACTATGAAGTTCGCCCCGCCCTGGACCGCCCTGAGTTCGCCGAACCTGGTGGTTTCCTGATACACTACCCTCTATGCTTGACTGCAACACCCCTCGCCACGGCACTTGTTCCGGAGTTGGGCTACACTCAGGTCCACTTCGCTCGTCTGGAAGCGCGAGCCGCTGCAGCACGCACCGGTCTGGCACTGGAGCTCTATCGGCTAGCTCATGGTGATTACCCGGATGTCCTCACCGACCTCACGCCCGATCTTCTCCCCGAAGTTCCGCTCGACCCCTTTGACGGTCAGCCCCTGCGTTACATCAACGCCCAGGGGACGGTCGCAGTCTACAGTGTGGGTCCGGACTTTCAGGATGATGGCGGCTCCCAGGGGGAGGGGCGCTCGCATCGACTCGCCAAAGACATCGTCTTCACCGTACGGCGGGTCGGGCGCGAGTAACGATGCCACCTACAAGTACGATGGGTCCGGCCGCCGAACCACCAAGGACGTCAACGGCAGCAAGACGGCCTACTTCCACGACGCTTGCAATGTCGTAGCCGAGTACAACGGCAGCAACCAGTTGCAGCGCGCCGTCACTCGAGGAGTCGTTTGAGGTAGCCCTCGCGGTCGTGCAGGAAACCCCTGACGATCTTGAAGCACTCCGTATCCTCGTAGTCGACTTCCTGCATCGGGCTCAGGTCCATGGAGTAAATCTGCGCGTCGGGATAGGCCAAGAGGATGGGTGAATGGGTGCTGATGAGGAACTGTGAGCCAGCGTCTTCCACCATCTGCTTGAGCAGCGCCAGGAAGGCTAACTGCCGAAGCGGCGACAGCGCCGCCTCGGGCTCGTCCATGAGGTAGAGGCCCTGCGAGCGGAACCGGTTGGTGAACAGTTCCCAGAAGGCTTCGCCGTGGGAGCGGGTGTGGAGCGAGCGACCTCCGTAGGGTGCGTGCACTTGGTGCGAGCCCAAAGGCCGACCGACTTCCTCCTCGATCTGCTCCAGATCACTCTTCAGCGTGTCGAGGTAGGAGGCGAAGTTGAAGAAGGACTCCGCGCGGAAGAAGAAGCCCCGGTGGCTGGTCCCGTGCCAGACCAGTCGGAGGGCGTCGGCCAAGGGGGACCGGGGCTTGGCCTGCGCGACCACGGTGTTCCGCGACCCCGAGGTGAGGTCGTAGCCACGGGCCTCGGCGATGCCCTCCAGCAGCATCGACTTTCCCGTGCCGTTCTCGCCCACAAAGAAGACGACCGGACGACGAAACTCCAGTTCGTGCAACCCCTGAAAACTGGGCAGGCACCAGGGGAGCGTGTCGGGCTCGCCGACCCGGAAGACGACTTTGGAGAGGAGGACGCTTCGTTCCACGGCCCCGTCGAGCCCCCGGTGTCAGTAGTGGATTTCCAGTTCCACCTCTTCGCCGTCGCGGTTCACGATGGCGGTCACCTTGTCCCCCATCCGAATGCGCACGAAACGCGGGACGAAGTCCTGCCGTGAGGCGATAACGACGCCTCCGAACTTCACAATCGTGTCGCCCGGCTGAAGCCCGGCCAGGTGTTCCGGACTCCCCTGGAACACCTGGGCCACCACCATAACCCCCTCGGTGCGAAGCCTGTTGATGTCCGGCGCGAAGCCGGGCGGGCGCTGGTGTGGTCGATCCTTGTTGGCCGGGTCGACGGGCCCCTCCAGCCGGTCCAATGCCAATAGGTAGTGGACCAGGAAGCGGTACTGCTTGAGGTAGATGTTCTGATTGATGGCGCTGAAGCGGTCCTTTGGGGAGTCGATGAGTTGGAAGTCTTCTCTGCTCAGGCTGTCGAAGGTGATGGCCGGGATTCTGGCCCGCATGAAGTTGTCCGAGTCAGCGCCCACACCGAAGAGGTCGCGGATGGTGACGTCCACTTCCTGCTCCGAGGCCACGCGGCTGGCCAAGGCTTCCAACGCATCGGCCGACCCGGTCCGCCAGACGTAGGTCTGGGAGACACCCAGACATTCCAGGTTGACCATGGCCTTGATCGTGCTCCGCTCCTCAGGTGACAGACGGCGCACGTAGTGGCCGGAACCCGCCAGCCGCTTTTCTTCCAGGGTGAAGCCGACGAAGACAAAGGTGTGGTTGCGGGGCAGGGGCTTGAGCGTCTGGGCGAGGTTGGCCAGCAGGGCAGCGCCGCTCCAGTCGTCGATGATGCCCATACCGACCTTGCTGAAGTCGGTGTGTGCTCCTACGACGATGCGGGTCTCGCTCTTCCCCGGGAGCACGGCGACGACGTTGAACGGCCCGGCGTCGGGCTTGGCGGCCGGAGGGCCCGGCCGCTGCACCTCCTGCTTGTGGACCTCGGTCAGACCCGCTTGCCGAAATAGTTCTATCAGCCTGTCGGCGCGCTCGTCGTCCGTTTGTGGCGCCTCCCTCAACTCCTCGATGACTTCCTGGTCGGCGACCCAGGGGACGGGAGTCCCTTCCTGCCCCACCACCTGAGGGAGCACGGACGCGCAGAGCCAGAGCGTGAGCAGAAGCAGTCGTCGCATGGCTATCCTCCAAACTCCTCCGCCAGGGAATCGTGTAAGCTTCAGGTTGAACGCATCCTATCGGCGGGCAGGCCCATGTCAAGCGGAAGGACGCCTACCGGCGGGGTCATGGAGGCCCGTGTGCCCGTGGCAGGCCGCCCGCAGCGCGGGCCTCGTTGCCCGGAAGTCGCTTGACTTGTGCGGGTGGGGTGTCTATTGTGGTTTTTTGCAGGTTGGAGGGTCCTTTGGAGCAGGTGAAGTCATGAATCCCAAGAAAGAAGAGGTATTGGCCGACGCTCAGCGGATCGAGGAACTCCTCGACGAGATGGCTCGGGAGATCTTCGAGCGAAAACGCCCGGGCGAGTTGATGGTCGTCGGCGTCCGCAACAGAGGCGAGACCCTCGGTCGGCGACTGGCCGACAAACTCGCCACACTGACCGGCTCTGAAGTCCCCGTGGGTGTGCTCGACATCACCCTCTACCGCGACGACCTGAGCGAGATTGCCCACAACCCCGTCATCAAGGGGACCGACCTCACCACCAGCGTGGACGATAAGCGCGTGGTCCTGGTGGACGACGTCTTCTTCACCGGCCGAACGGTCCGGGCGGCCATGGATCAGATTATCGACTTTGGTCGGCCGGCCTGTATCGAACTCGCCGTCCTGGTCGAGCGGCCGGGACGGGAGTTTCCCATACGTCCCGACTATGTGAGCCTGCGTGAGGACGTCCCGGAAGGCAGCACGGTGGACGTCCGCCTCGTCGATGCCGGTGACTCGGCCGACGAGGTGGTCATCATCGAGCAGTCGTCCGCGTAGGGAGGGCGCCACCGTGACCTCGACGCCGGCCGTGGTCCTTGAGACCTCCATTCCCGGCCTGCCCCTTCGTCGGGGGAAGGTGCGCGACATCTACGACCTGACCGAGCGTACGGGCCAGCCCCTACTCCTCATCGTCGCCAGCGACCGCATCAGCGCCTTCGACGTGGTTCTGCCCACGGGCATCCCTGACAAGGGGCGGGTCCTGACCGGCCTGAGCCTGTTCTGGTTCGACCACCTCGGTGACCTGGCCGACACCCATTTTGTCACCGCAGACCTCTCGGACCTGGGGCTGTCCGAGGCCGAGGCCGAGCAACTCGCCGGGCGGTCGATGGTGGTGCGCACGGCCCAGGTGCTGCCGGTTGAGTGCGTGGTGCGCGGTTACCTCGCCGGCTCGGGTTGGCGGGAGTACCAGGCGTCGGGGGCAATCTGTGGCGTCGAACTGCCGACGGGCCTGCGCGAGAGCGACCAACTCCCCGAACCGATCTTCACCCCGACCACCAAGGCGGAGTCAGGTCACGACCAGGTCCTCACCTTCGACCAGGTGGTTGAGATGGTCGATAGGGATAGGGCCGAAGAGATTCGCGACCGAAGCATCGCCCTCTACACCAAAGCAGCCGAATACGCGCGGAGCCGAGGGATCGTGATTGCCGACACCAAGTTCGAGTGGGGCCTCGTCGACGGTGACCTCATCCTGGTGGACGAGGTATTGACCCCCGACAGCAGTCGCTTCTGGCCCGCTCATCGGTACCAGCCCGGCCGCAGCCAGCCTTCCTTTGACAAGCAGTTCGTCCGCGATTACCTGGACACACTCGGTTGGGACAGGACCCCGCCGGGCCCGGAACTTCCTGCCGAGGTGGTGGCGAAGACAGCCGAGAAGTACATCTCGGCCTACGAGCAAATCACCGGTCGACGCTTCGAGTGTTGAGAGACCTGTAGGACGAGGAAGACAGCATGGCTCCCGAGTTGACCTACCGCACTGCCGGCGAGAGCCACGGCCCCTGTCTCGTGGCCATCGTCGAGGGCTTCCCGGCTGGGGTCGGGATCGACCCTGGGCCCATCGACCGCCTGCTGCATCTCCGCCAAATCGGCTACGGCCGGGGACCCCGGATGCAGATGGAAAGCGACCGGGTCGAGTTCCTCGCCGGGCTGCGTCGGGGGAAGACCATCGGGAGCCCCATTGCACTGCGCCTGGTCAACCGGGATTACTCCATCGACGAGCGCCCACCCATCACCCGGCCTCGCCCCGGACACGCCGACCTGGCCGGGGCCATGAAGTTCGGGACGGGTGACATCCAGGACGTCCTGGAGCGGGCCAGCGCCCGGGAGACCGCAGCCCGGGTGGCCGTGGGCGGCCTGGCCGAGCAACTCCTGGCCCTGTTTGACATTGAGGTAGTGGGCTACGTGGTGGCCGTCGGCGAAGTTTCAGCGCCGCCGCCGGAGGTATCGCTGACCAGGCTTCGGCGCCTCCGGGACAAAAGCCCGCTCCTGGCCGTCTCGCCGGAGCGGGAAGCCGAGATGATGGCCGTCATCGACG
>CBDVDV010000227.1:0-4965 GCA_965372835.1 uncultured bacterium
GAGGGGAACTGGCGGGGCTCACCCGTCGTCACCGACATCAACGAGGACGGCGAGCCCGAGATCATCGTCTCGGTCTGGAACACGCTTCTGGTCTACTCACCAACGGGTGAGGTCGTCTGGACGGCGGCCTGCGCGGGACGCAACTTCTCCGGTGCCGTCATCGGCGACGTGGACGGGGACGGCTCCACGGACGTCATCTTTGCCGACAACGGCGGCGTGGTCCACGTGCTGGACAGCGGGGGGAAGATGCTTCCCGGCTGGCCCCAAACAGTCAGGCTGGAGGCGGACGTCCGAAGCATCGCCTGTGCCGACGTGGACGGCGACGGTGTCGATGAAGTGGTCGTCTTCTCCTCGCTCACCGACCGGGGCTGCGAGCCCAACATGTACGTCTACGAGGGCACCGGCAAGGTCAAGAAGGGCTGGCCCCACTACCACCCCAAGGACCCCTACCTGGGCAACTCTTTCAACCACGCCGGCGCCTACAACCACAACTTGGCGGTGGGCGACCTCGACGGCGACGGTCAAATGGAGTGCGTCTTTCCCCAGGACTACGGCTCCATCTCCATCTTCAGCGCCGACGGCGTCCCCATCTTCGTCCACCCCAAGTTCCGCTCTCACGGCGCCGGGCCCAAGGTGCACTGGGGGGAGGTGCGCTCCTGGTGCAACTCCGAGACCGAGCGCACCAAGTGGGGAGAGGGGGCCGACTACTTCCTGGAGTTCACCTGCTCACCAGCTACCATCGCCGACATCGACCTGGACGGGAAGCCCGAGGTCATCGCCGTCCCCAACCTGGAGGCCGGTACGGTCGGCCCGTGGAAAGGCTCCGCCCTCGCCGTCTACAACCTGGACCGCACCCATAAGCAGGGCTTCGATCCCTTGCCAAGGGTCACCAAGGCCATGGTGGGCGAGGGTGTTGGCGGCCCCGCCGAGGCCAACCCGGTCGCTGTGGCCGGCGACATCGTCGGCGATGCCAAGTTGGAAATAGTCGTCACCCATGCCGACGGCACCTGCCGGGCCTACGATTGGCAGGGGCGGGAACTGTGGTCGGTGCAGGTGCTGCCCGATGGCAACTACGGCCCCTCCGAGCCGCTGCTGGCCGACGTCACCGGCGACGGCCGACCCGACGTCATAGTGCTCGCCTCCAGGCGACAGCCGACCAGGGAGACCGAACTCATCGTCATCGACGGTGAGGGTCGCCGACGGCTTTCCTTCAAGATGGGTTTCTTCACCCTCGCCTCGCCCACCATCGCCGACGTCACCGGCGACGGTCAGCCCGAGTTGGTTCTGGTGGCCACCTACCCCGGGGACGACGGCCGAAGCGTTCACATCTACACCTGGGACGCCCTCAACCCCGACCGCATCATCTGGCCGACCGCCCGTGGCGACTTCGCCCACACCGCCTGCCTGAAGGGGCCCTGATCCGCTTCTACGGGGTGGCTCCGGTCGGCGCGCGCTGCAAAGTGCAAGTGTAGGGAGAGGTCTTCAGACCCCTCCGCGAAAAGGCACGTGCCGCGGATGGACCTGAAGGTGCATCCCTACATCTTCCATGCTTATTCTTGGGCGTTGGCCTGCTGATTCTCGGTCAGTCGTTTCAGTTGCTCTGTGATGTCGGCTAGGCTCGTCTGAATCTGGCGCTGACCGAAGTACATGCCTATAAACCACATGAAGACGGCCATGAACGCAAGGAAAAAGGCGAAGCCAACGAACAGGAGCAACACCACGTCCACGAAACCAAGCGTCCCGCGGACAATCCCTATGACCACGGGCATCGCGCATCCCACCCCGCAGCCGAACAGTGCCCCGAACTTCGCTCCCCTCGCACGCACTTTGTCGCGCTCGATCATTTTGCGCAGCTCCTTTCGCCTGTCCTCGGGCAGGCTGCCCGGCTCAATCCCGTTCTCCTTGAGGAGTTCTTTGCCCAGGTCTTTCTCACCGCTCATCGTCTGTCTCCTCCATCTCCCGGCGAAGCGCACGCTTCGCGTAGTGGATTCGTGAGCGCACGGTTCCCAGACCGCAGCCGACCACCACGGCGATGTCCTGATAGGACATCTGCTCCAGAAATCGCAGGACCAGCACCTCCCTGTGCTCAAGCCGGACTCTCTCCAGGCACTCATGCACCCGGGCAGCGTCATCGACTGAGAAGTTCTCCGTTTCCTCCGGTGCCACGGCCTTTTCCACCTCTTCACTGAGCGGAAGAACCCGGTTGCGTTTGCGGAGTCGCTCATACACCTTGTTCCGTGCGATGCGATACAACCACGCGGAGAAGGCCTCGGGGTCGCGGAGCTTCCGCAAGTTTCGCACGACCGCTACCCAGGTGTTCTGCAGAACGTCCTCCGCGCCGCGAGAGTCCCCGAGCATACGCCTGACGAAATAGAGCAACGGCCCGTGGTATCGCTCGACCAACTCCTCCAGGGCCGTCGCGTCACCGGCCTGGTACCGGAGCACCAGGACCTGTTCGCGGAGTCGTTCAAATGGGTTCATGGTCGGCCTCACCCATACAGATACGGCAAGGGTCGAAAAGTTCAAGGGATTCTGGAGCTGGGTTGACCTACTGGGCGGGGTAGGTGGGATGTGGCACGGCCGGTCTTGTCCGGCCGTGTATCGAGGGCAGGACTCCGCTCGGGAGCGGACTTCCGGGCGGGACAAGACCCGCCCGGGCACACACGTGCAACTGCAGGGAGCGGTCTTCAGACCCCTCCGCTTTCGTCGGTCCGTATCGGGTAGGTGCCGAAGGTGCGGGCAGTGGAGATGAAGGCGTCTAAGTGGGCTGGTGGGGTTTCGATGGGGACCATGGCCGCGTAGATGGTGAAGCCGCCGCCGGGGGCTGCTTTGAGGATGTACTCCTTGGTTTTCTCGGCGATGCGCCCGGGCGGGCCCGAGTGCATCAGTTCAGCAGTGATGGTGCAGAGCATGGGTCGGCGATAACGGGTTAAGAGTTCTTTCATCTCACCGAGGTCGATGCCCCGCTCGATATCCAGTCCGAAGGCACGCACGTTCCCCGACCCGGCCGCGATGACCCGGCGAATGAGCGCCCGCCAATCCGGCAGGTGACTGCACCCCCAGATGCCTCCCCAACTCACCCCGGGCGGTTTGAGCGCCCCCAGGGCCCGGGCCGTGTAGGGCAGGACGAACTCGTCGAAGAGGGCTAAGTTCAGCAGTGGCGGTGCGGCCCAGGCGTCTATGAGCGTGGTGCTCATGGCCCCGCGTTCGATCTGGACCTTGCCGAAACTGATGACCACCTCGGTCACGAACTCCATCAGGGCGTGGACGAAGTCCGGGTCCTCGTAGGCGTCCGCTAACAACTGCTCGAACCCGCGCAGGTTGGCGGCGATGGAGAAGGGGGCGCTGACGGCGCCGTAGATGCCCATCACGTCGCCCAGTTTCTCACCTAAGATGTCATTCACCTCTAACACCCAGGGCATCCGCCCATCGCGGGTCCCGTCGGGGGCTCTCAGTTTGGCCAGGTCGCTTTTCTTCTTGACGGCCCGCTCTACGATCTCGGGGAAGGTCTCACCCGGATAGCGAAGCCCGCAGCCCAGGGCCTCGGCCTCGATGTTGTAGACGTCGGCGAAGGCGCAGGGCAGATCGTGGCCGTAGCGGTCGAGGGCCATTAGTTGGCTGTAGACGTGGGCGACCGGGCTGGTGCAGATGTCCTTGACGGTGAGGCCTGCCAGTTTGGCTGCGTGCTCGTGGATCTGGAGCAGGATGGGGACCCGGTCGGGCTCCTCGAATCGGCTGCTCATCCGCAGCCGCTCAAGCGGGGTCATCGGTTCCGAGGCGATGCGCTCGCGCACCTTCCCGGTCAGTTCGTCAATCCCCCGCAGCATCTGCCCTTCGCTGAGCACGGGGCGTCCCTTAGAGGTCTTCGATGCGTTTGACGGCCCGGTAGAGGGCGCCGACCTGGTCGCGGGGGACGACCTGGGGTGGGTAGCGCTCGTTGAGGGGCTGGAGCCTGATGGTCTCCTCGGGGTCGAAGAAGACCCGCTTGAAGGTGCTCTCCTGGGTGGCTTCGATACGCACGAAGCAGTCGTCGCCGCTTCTGACCGCGGCGGCCGGCGAGATGATGAGGATATCGCCTTCGCGGTAGCGGGGCTCCATCGAGTCGCCACAGACCCGGATGGCGAAGGCGTTGGGGTCGTCGATGTCGGGGCACTGCACGTAGTCGTCGGCCACCCCGACGGGGTAGCCCAGGTCGGTGAACTCGCTGGGGTAGCCCGCGGCCACCTTGTTGATGACCGGGACCCGCTGACCGGGTCCGCTCACCGCCTCCACGTTCCCCTGCAGACGCTCCACCAGTTGTGCCAGTCGGCCGCTCTCGTAGACCTGCTGGAGGTCGAGGCCGCCCTCGGTGCGGGCAGCCACCTCCTTCATCAACTCGGCCCGCAGTATCAGCATCTCCCCCTGGGCCTGGGCCAGTCGGTCGGAACTGCCCGCCAAGAGTCGGCGTTGGGCGTCGTCCCACTGGGCATACCTTTGGAGGATCCCGGCCTCCAACTCCCGCACCAGGACTTGCCAGCGCTCCCGGAGTTCCTCGGGTGCAAGGTCGGCGGGCAGGGATTGGCTTCGACGTGCGAGTTCTTCCTGAATCCAGAGTTCGGCCTGTCGGAGGTCCTCCTGGAAGGAGACCAGTTTGCGCATGTCCGCAGGCAGTCTTTCCATGTGGGCCGATCGGACGAGTTCGCCCGGGGCCAGGTCGAGGGCGCGCGCTAAGCGCCGACAGACCCGGTCTGAGGGGGGAGGAACCTTGCCACGTTCGATGCGGCTGAGGTAGCCCGCGCGGATGCCCACGGCGTCGGCGATCTCTTCCTGGGTCCGGTTGCGCGCGGCCCGGCGCTCGCGCACCAAATCACCAAAGGTTTGTCTTGCTGCCATAACTCTGTCCTCCACTGAACCTTACGCTATGATGACTCGACGCAAGTTGTCTGTCAAGAAAAAGATTACATTCTTAAGGATGAACGCACCGCC
>CBDVDV010000228.1:0-4960 GCA_965372835.1 uncultured bacterium
GCCTACTACGCCCTGGGGCGCTACGACCAGGTGCTGCGGGTGCTCCGTCGCTACGAACTCTGGCCCTGGGAGGGTGAGCGCACAGCAGCGCTTCTCTACTCCGGAGCACTGACGGCCAAGGCGCTCCGGGCCGTCCGGCGCAAGCAGTACCGCGCGGCTCGGCGTCACCTGGAGCAGTCGATGGTGTACCCGGAGAACTTCCACATGGGCCAGCCTGCCTATCCCCGCTTCGCCAAGCAGAGATACTTCCTGGCCCGCTGTCTGGCAGCGCTGGGCAAAGAAGAGCAAGCCCACCAGGTGCTGCAGAGCGCGGCCGAGGAGCACTATACGGGCTGGGACCGCGGGTATTGCGAAGCGCTCTACTACAAGGGTCTGGCAACGCTCGAACTGGGACGCCGGGGAGGAGCCCGGCGCGTTTTCCAGCAGCTTCGAGGGGGTGCCCCCACCTTCAGGCGCCGCTCGTTCCACCGCGACATGGTGTACTTTTTGCAGGCTCTGGGACACCGGGGGTTGGCTGCGATGGGCAGGCGCCGACAGCACCTGGAATCGGCTCGGGAACTCCTCGGGCAAGCCCTCCAGCAGCGGGCCAACTTCCCGGAAGCGCAGGCCATGCTCGAGGAGGTCGAAGGGCTGCTCGCCGAGAAAAAATGAGCGCCGAGCGGAGCCGTCTCAGCCCGCGGCGCTCAACGGTAATGCGGCCGGTCAGGACTTCTTGCTGGTCTTGGCGAAGACGGTGGAAAAGACCCGTTCCACGGTTTTCCGCTTACGGCACTTGGGACACTTCACCTTCCTGGGGTCATACTCGTCGTAGGCCAGCACCACAGAGAAGGTCTTCTTGCAGGCTGTGCACCGGAAGTCGTACATCGGCACCGCGTCGTCCTCCTTCTACCCGAACCCTGCGCGTCCCACCCCGTCTACTCCATCTGAATAGATGCCACAGGTGGGCGGCGTTGTCAAGGGCGTTATCACCTTGGGGGCCGAGCGTGTTCGTGCCGACTTGCCTGGCGCCCCCCGGCGCGGTAGAATGCCCGGCAGAGAGACCCCTACAGCATCCTGGATCGGCTGGAAAGGAGCAGTGTCGTGACTGTGGCTTCAGGCAACATCCCGGTCCTTTCGGTTCGTGGTGAGACCCTCCCCGAGGCCTGGGAGAAGGCTATCCTCGCCGTCTGGGAGCATGGGGTTGAGATTCGGACCGAGTACGACCGCAAGAACGCCTCGGGCAACTACATAGACCCGCCGAGCAAAGACTGCACCATGCTCATCGAGGTGACCGATCCCTTCGCCGAGCCCCGCATCCACAAGAACTTCCCCGGCGGCCCCGAGGAGTTGGAGGTCTATCGACAGGAGGTCGTGGAAGGAATCCACGACCACTGGGTGGACCCCGCCGACCCGGACAAGTGGACCTATACCTACCACCAGCGCCTGGTCGCCTACCAGGCCACCGAGAACCTGGATGACCCCCAGGCCCCGCGCCTCTCAGCGACGGACCAAGTCGCCCACATCATTGAGAAGGCCGTTGAGGCCCCGCACAGTCGGCGGATGCAGGCTGTCACCTGGATAGCCAACGCCGACCCCCAGACCGAAGACCCGCCCTGCCTGCAAAGGCTCTGGTTTCGGCTCCTGAAGGACGTTAGGTCTCCGACCTCTTCGATTGATGGCGGGTTGGTACTCAACATGAACTCCCACTGGCGGAGTCGGGACGCCTACAAGGCCTGGTACATGAACGCCCACGCGCTGACCGATTTCGGGCGGGTGATTGCGGAGCGGATGTCGGACAGGATGGGTCGGCCGGTGAGGCTGGGCCGGTACATGGACATCTCCGATTCCTTCCACATCTATGGGAGTTACTTCGCCGAGTGCGAGCCCGAGATCGCCAAGATGAAGGCCGAGCCCGACTACCACACCCGGGCCTGGCCCTCCGACCACCCGGCCCTAATGGCCATGACCGAAGAGACCCGGGCCAAACTGCGCCAGAACCCCGACTACATGCACGCCCGCAGCCGGTAAGTGTGAAAGATCCAGCTCCCCGGCGCCGGTCAGCGGCCGTACGCGAGCGCGGCCCTCGTCAGGGCTCGACGGTACCCAGGAACGCTTTCCATTCCGCTTCCACGGTGGCGAGATCAGCGCCGAGCACTTGATTGAACCGGGAGACGTTCCTGTTGACCGTAGTCTCGTCGGCGCCGTTCCGGAGCTGGGCGTACAGTTCCAGGAACTTACCGCGGCCATATTTGCTGATGAGAAACTTGACGAAGCTTGCAGATTGCGGGTAGGCAACCTGCCCGTCGTCGCGGCGGGCCCCGATCTCGGTCCGTTGGAGCAGCTCGCCCATAGGCGTCAGCTTCCCGTCTCGCAGCAGGTTCGCTGCCGTCACGTCGACGTGCTCACCGCTCCATCGGTGGCCCGCCTGCATGAAGACGGCCAGGCCTTCGTTAAAGAGCGCGGGCGGCGAGCCAATCTGCCCGGCGACGATGTGGGTGAGTTCGTGCGTGGGGTCGACCCGCACCTCGTCGTTGTAGATTTCGGCGATGGTGGTGCCGAAGGCTAAGCCGTGTCCTTGATGCATCATGCACCAGCGCTTCTCGGGCGCATCGGGGAACAGGAAGAAGGTGACCTTCCCCTTGAAAGGAACTCCGAGGAAGTCGCACACCGTCTTGAGCGCTGTCTCGCGTTCTCTCTTGATATCCTCAATCCCCTGGTAGGCGGGTGTCCCCGGGCTGCAGTAGAGGACAAAGTGCTCGGTGGTGAAGTGCTCAAAGGCAGGGATGCGGGCGCCCTCGCGGAACTTCTGCATGTCAGGCCCCTTGTCGATGAACTGCGACAAGGGGGTGAGTTCGTTGCACCGGGTGTTGGGCGTCTCGTAGGTCACTGAATAGTCTTTGGTCAGGAAGGGCTCTTGTTTCCAGGGGGGCTGGTCCCCGGCGGGTGTGACAAACTTCACGCGGAAGGACAGCTTCCCTGGTTGCGGCGGAATCCAATACGGATGCTCGATCTCCCGTTCTTCACCGGGAGCGAACACCAGTGGCTCTCCCATACCCATCCCGAACCCCTGGGGACGCGCTGACTCCCGGTAGCGGCCGCCGATGTGAAACCACAGGCTCTGTTGCCTGTCGGTCACGTTCTTGGCCCTGACGCGAAGCACATTCCGGCCCCAGGCCCGATCGCCCAGGTCTATCCTTGCGACCTCGAATCGGCGGCCGATCTCAGAGGGGTAGGGCTTCCCGGGCTCCTGCGGCCGACGGGGAAGTTCGGGAGCTTCCTCGACGCGCCTCAATAGAAGCGGCAACGATGCTCCGGGCTGTGTCCACGTCCCCTCAGCAACCGATCCATCAGCCTTGACAGTTCCCTCAAAGACGGCCTGGATGAGTTTGGACTCAAGGCGCAACGTACCGTCGGCAAAAGTTACCGTGTCTACCGGTATGCCAGTGGCTTCCTGGTCGGGGCTATCTATGGTGGCCGCAAGCGTACCATCGGGCTTGGCGGAGATGTCGAACACAACCCTGAGCTCCATGCCGGAGGCCTCCAGGACCCCCTCCCAGATGCCTTCCACATCCTCGCTGCCTTCAGTGCCTGTGTCACCAGCGTCGACGGCAGTCTCTGAGCGCGTCGTTACAGCTCCTGTGAGGTACTGGTGCCACTCGGTTTCGAGTTCTTCCAGGGACTTCCCGTAGATCTCCTTCGAAGCTGCTTCCACATCCTCAGGTGTGGGCTTAGCAAGGACTCGAACGTAGAACTGCTTGAACTTCTCAACGTCCTTCTTGAGCAGGAAATCAATCAGTGCAAGGTGTTGCCCGGTCTGGTCTGAAGAGACCAGCAGTTCACTCAAGGGTCTCGGCGAGTGGCCTTCCTGCATCTTGTTTTGCACGTCCTCCACAAGGCCGGGGCCGCCGACTTCGAAGTACTCGGGCAACCCCTCTATCAGGCCGTAGCCGGGGATACCGGACGTGTCTCCCAGCGCAGGATGGTCAGGAAAGTGATAGGAGAAGAGGTGGGCCAGTTCATGGTTGGGGTCACACTGGTATGTCTGGTTGTACACCTCAGCGATGTGCAGACTCGAGACCGTGTTCGCTGGCGTCCAGGTGGTGCCGCTGCCCAGCCCCTTGGCCGCCATGTCCGGATAGAGGTCGATGCGGACGGGCGCGGGCAGGTCCATCGCGAGCGTGGTGCTCAGCTTGGTGTAGGCTTTCTCTCGCTCGTCGATGGCTCTCTCGAGATGCTCCTCGGCATAGGCGCCCGGCCGGTAGTGGAAAACGAAATGCTCGGACTTGGTCTGAGCAGTGAGTTTGGCCCGCTCCTCCACAGGAACGAACTCAGGTAGGACACACTCGCCACGGTCGGCAGCCCGGCGAAGGTTGAGCAGGCCGTATGAGATGAGAGCGAGGTCGTACTTCGCCCGGAAATGAGACCTGAACTTCGGCGGCTCGAAGACTGTGAATGCCAGCAGAGGATCGGGGCCGGCGCCGGGAATGGTGTAAGGCACAGTGACGGTGGCCTGGCTGTCTGCCGACACGGCGCTAACGGATTTGAGGAAGTGACCGGAATCGGCGCGTCCTCGTTCCCTGGTCCCGGGATCGTTGACAGCCACATAGATGCCGATCGGCAGCTCGCTATCGGTCTCGTTGCTGGCCTCGACGACGAGAACGTTGCCCTGCTCTTCTGAGTGGGCTAGACGCACGCTCTCGACGGTGAAGTGGTCGTTCCGTACCGTGGCGGACACGTCGGCCGTCGGGAACTGGAAGGCCGGTAGTGGGTCGATAGTGACGACCCGGTGTTGCGGCACGCCATCGTCACGGCTAGGCAGACGTTGGTAAGGCTGCATGCGAACAAAGAACGTGGCCGGCACTCGCTCCCATGCAACAGGTGCGAGAGAGTCGATCTGCCGTTCCTCACCTGGAGCAAGCGCGTAGCACACTTGTGTCTGAGCGTTCCGGCCGAAGCCCTTGCTCTCAGATCGGTAATCAAC
>CBDVDV010000229.1:0-4940 GCA_965372835.1 uncultured bacterium
AGCATTTCCCGGCTGAAGAGTTGGGGCTGCCAGTGCTCGGTGCGGTAGTGGGTGACGGTGTGGATGTGGTCGGTGAAGATGCCTCCGGGGGCCACCTCTTTGAGGACGTCGTAGGCGATCGATTCCTCGGTGATCTCGAATCCGCGGGCCAGCCGCTTCAGCGCCGAAGCGAACTCGCCGTCGATGACCAACTGGTCCATGCTGAATATCTCATCCACCGACAGAAGCCCCATGGCCCCCAGCGTCCGGGTGCCGGCGACGATGCCGGCCATGGTGGAGAAGGCCTTCTGCATCCCGGCCTCACAGCCCGGGACCTTGGCGTCGCCCGAGAAGGAGTTGGAGCCGAAGTTGGCCTTATAGTGGCGGGCCAGTTGCCCCATGGCCAGATGGGTGAGTGCGATCTCGGGCCGGCCGTAGGGGTACATGCAGTGCTTCATGTCGAGCACGCTGACCGAAGGGCCGAAACCCAGGCTTTGGGCTGAGGGCAGGGCGCCGTGAAGGATGCCCGTCGCCGCCTCCGGACCGCCTGCGAAGGTCCAGCGGAGCAGGTTCAGGAAAAATGTCTCGGCCAACTGCAGGGCGACGGCCCCCGCCAGGGTCGCCGGGGCCGAGCCGCCGGCTGAGAGCATGTTCCCCACCCCCCGGGGCAGGTCGTTCTCCCAGAAGTAGACGTACTGCTTGGCTTCCTCCCGGCCGAAGCGCAGCGGCGGGATCATCTCGATGGCCAGTTGGGCCCAGTCGCCGGACTCGCCCCCCTCCATCTCGGCGGCTACGTCCCCCATCTCCTTGACGAAGGGGCAGAGGCGCGTGTCCCACACCTCGCCACAGTTGGAGCGGCTGCGCTCGGCGAAGCGCCAGCACAGCAGCCTCATCAGGAGCGGGGCCAGCAGGGGCGGCACCTCGGTGGGCGTGCCCGGGCAGCCCGAGCCGTCGACGGTATTGAGGTAGTCGGCGAGGCGAAGCGAGTCGGCGACGTCCTGCATGGTAAAGGGCCGGGTTGTGACCTCGCCTGAGGGCAGGAAGTTCCGGGAGTAGGCGCCCGAGTAGGCGGTGATGTGGGGTTCGTCCCAACTGACCGGCTCGGCCGAGGCGAGCAAGTCGCGCACCATCCGGGCGGGGAAGCGGACCCTCTGCTCCCCTTTGTCCACGTTGGCGCCGACCTCGGCGAAGCGCGCGAGCATGGTGTCGTTGGGAAGTTGGACGCCGATCTCCTCGAGGATTCTGAGGGCGCTCTTCTCAAGGAGTTGTATCTCTTTGTCCGTGAGGACGTTGGCTGAACCCCACACCCGCATCCTGTTCCTCCCTACCTGGAGCGTCCTGGACTGGCAACGGCCGACGCTTGCGCGCCTACAACTTCGCCTACTCCCAACCGGTGTCAAGTGCAAAGTGCGCGTGAGTCCCGCCGGCGGGATCGCCGGGATGGTTCACTCTCTCAGAGCGGCGACGTAGGGGAGGTTGCGGTAGCGCTGGGCGTGGTCCAGGCCGTAGCCCACCAGGAAGCGGTCGGCAACGGCAAAGCCGACGTACTCGGCGGTCACCTCAACTTCCCGGGCCCCCGCTTTCGCCAGGAGCACACAGGCGGCCAGGCTGCGGGGGCCGAGGGCGAGGAGGTACCGGCGGGCCGCGACCAGGGTTCGGCCGGTATCCAGCACCGCATCGACCACCAGGCAGTCACGCCCGCGGACGTCAACGGCAAGTGAGGTCTCCGACCTCTCCGGTCGCTTCGCTCCCTCCGATGAGGTCTCCGACCTCTCCGGTCGCTTCGCTCCCTCCGATGAGGTCTCCAACCTCTCCGGTCGCTTCGCTCCCTCCGATTCCCCGCCCACCATGACCGGACTCTGGGGTGAGGTGCCGTCGCCGTAACTGGCTGCGGTGAGAAAGTCGAGCCGGAGCGGAAGGTCCAGTCGGCGGACCAGGTCGGCCAGGAAGATGAAGGAGGCCCGGAGCAGCCCCACCAGCACCAGGTCGCGCTCGGCGTAGTCTCGGGAGATCTCCTCGGCCAGTTCGTCCAGCCGCCGGCGGATGCGCTCGGCGGGGATGAGGACGTCGAGTTTTCCGGGTCGGCAGAGGTCGGGGTCGGGGGTCACCGCAAGGCTCCGCTACCGGCTGCTGGCCTCTTCCGCGTCCTCTGGCTCCTCCTGGTCGAGTTCTCTCTCGAACTCGCGGAGAAGTTCCTCCCCGTCGATGGGGAAAGAAACGTCGCGCAGGTGGTCGTGGAGGCCGACGTCGGCGGCCCGGAATCGTCCGGGACGCTCAGCAGCCCGTGGCCGGGCCCCGGGCTCCTCCTCGGCGAAGGTCCGACCCAGGTAGACCTTGCGGGCCCGGGGGTCGGCGATGATCTCCTCCGGGGTGCCACCTACGAGCACCTTGCCGTTGTTGATGATGTAGGAACGGTCGGTGATGGAGAGGACCTCCCGGACGCTGTGGTCGGTGAGCAGGATGCCGATGCCGTTCTTTTTCAGGTTGAGGATGATGTTGCGAATTTCGAAAACGGCGATGGGGTCCACTCCGCTGAAGGGCTCATCCAGGAGCATCAGTGCGGGTCGGCTGACCAGGGCCCGGGTGATCTCCAGCCGCCGACGTTCGCCCCCGCTCAGGGACCCGGCCCGGTTCTTGGCCAGGTGGCCCAGTTCCAGCCGGCCCAGCAACTGTCGGCAGCGCTCCCGGCGCTCCTGCCGACTCATCTTCATGGCCTCCAGGACGGCCATAATGTTGTCCTGGACGGAGAGTCGTGCGAAGACACTGGGCTCCTGGGAGAGGTAGCCGATGCCCTGACGGGCCCGCCGATACATGGGCAGCCCGGTGATGTCCTGACCGCGCAGGAGGATGCGACCGGCGTCGGGGGCGAGCATACCGATGACCATGCGGAAGGTGGTCGTCTTGCCGGCGCCGTTGGGACCCAACAGCCCCACCACCTCGCCACGCTCTACGCTCAGACTGACGTCGTTGACCACCAGCCGACCGCTGCCGAGACGACCGAACCGCTTCTTCAGGTTTTGCACTTCCAGGAGCGCCACGGCTCGTTCTCCATTGGTGACCCGGTCCGCGGGGCGCGCGCCGTCGGCCGCCCCCGCGGATGCCAACCGGCTATCTTACCGGATGAGCCCCACTCTCGACAACGGCCAAAAGACGAGGAAGGGTTTGCCCAGCAGGTTCTCCTGGGGGACGATCTGGCTGGGGGCGCGCTCCTGCTCGCGCCACCAGGCCGCCCAGCGAGCCAGGGTCTCCTCCAGGTCCTCGCCCGGCTTCCGGCGCACGGGGTGTTCGGGCAGAATGGCCTCCAAGAGCCCGATGGCCCGACGCTGCTCATCCGGCTCCCCGCCAACGGCAGCGGCCAGCAACTCGGGCACTGCCTTCAGACCGTAGCGCAGGAGTTCCGCACGTCGTTTGTCGCTTTCGCCTCCCTCGGCGAAGAGGACGGTCTCGACCAGTCCGTAGATGCGAGCGGGCGGACGCCAATCCCGGCCGTCGCGGGAATCGGGGCTGTTGTCACCCAGGACAAAGTATTCCCCCGGGCCCAGGCGAATGGGCGCCTGGCCGGGTCGGCCGGACCCCCGCACTGAGCCGGTGTAATAGATATCGCGGTCGATCCTCAGCCGACGGGCCCGCACCTCCAGCCCCGCCGACCCCAACACCACCCCGCTTGAGCGCGACCGCAGCCGCACCGGCTCCAGCCTCGGCCAGAGGTCCACAGGCCCCAGGAGACGCCCGTCCACAACGGCCCTCAGCCGGTAGTCCACCTTGCTCAGTTCCACCCGGTGCCACTCCGGCGACGGCGTGGGCAGGACTGCGGAATCCTCCACCACCCCATCCACCGCCAGCCGGCACTCCAGCCGGCCGCCCTCGGCCGGCTCCAGCCACAGCCGGTAGCGGTGCTCGTCGTGGTCCACTCCTACCCAGAACGACCCCTCTTGCCCGAGCGCGGCGAACTCGCCGACGAGGCGCAGGTCACCCACGACGTTGCGGCCCAGGCCCCGGTTGTAGCCGCAGTGGTCAAGAACATTGGGCAGGAGCGTTTCCCCGCCGTAGGCGTCCCGGCTCCGGCGGGCAAAGCGCACCTCGACGGGCTGAGCGAGCGCCTGCTCGCCCTGGGCGGCGGCCAAGAGGATGACCTGGTGGGGCTCCACCCGGTACCGGCCGGCGGGTCCCTCCCAGACCGAGCGGTTGAAGTCCCTGGGTGGGTAGTCCTGGTCGTAGACCAGCCGCCAGACGGCCTCCTGGACGTGCTCGGGCTTGCGGGAGATGGCTCCGTTGACGATGAGGTCGCCGTCCAGGATCTGCACCCGGTCGCCGGGGAGGGCGACCAGTCGCTTGATGAAGTTTCGGCTGATGCCCTCGGGGCTTTTGAAGACGATGACGTCCCATCGGCGGGGCTGGTGGAAGCGGTAGTAGAGTTTGTTGACCAGGATGCGGTCGCCTCCGCGCAGCGGCTGCAACGACCCCAGAAGGAAATAGAAGATCGCCAGGCAGGAGGCCAGCCCGGCGATACGAGCGAACTGTTCGTCGCGGTACACCCATCGGCTGAGCCCATAGATGACGCCGGCCAACAGCAGCGAAAGCGCGAAGTACCCCAGCATCCGCAGCGCCTTCTCCAGGCCCGTCGATCCGGTGATGGTGGCCGGGTACAGGTCGCTGGGACAATAGACCTCGGACAGGTCCGCCATGATGTCGCGGGCCGGGATGCCACGGGAATAGCCGTACCCGCAGTTGGGACAGACCAGAGAGACGTGACGACCGAGGAGCGTCGGGGCCATGGAGCCGGTGGGAATGACGTAGGCCTCCATCACCGAGCCCCGGATGATGAGGGCCAGGACGAGGGCCATGGCCAGCGACTCCATGGTCTCCAGGAAACCGCCTGCCGGCCGCGGCTTGGACTGGTCGCTCGGGCGACTCGGATCAGGTCCGGTCGCGCCCTGGGAGGGCTGAAGAGCGTCCGTCGT
>CBDVDV010000230.1:0-4880 GCA_965372835.1 uncultured bacterium
TTTTGGGGGGTATTGGCTATATCAGACGCCGACTGGGCGGAGCGACCGGGGACACCATGGGCGCGCTGACCGAAGCCTCGGAGGCCTTCACCTTAGGTGCGGCGCTCCTCATGCAAAGGATGTTCTGATGGAAGCCGGGGTTCCCCTGGCACGTCTCAGGTGGAAGGAGCGAAGCTGATGAGGGCGACTTGCGCGCTCGCATTCGTGGGGATTCTGTGCGTGCTTTCCGGGTCCCTCCATGCGGCCGAGGGCTACCAGGTCAGGACTGAGCGTCCGCGCATCTACTTCACTCCCGAGGACCTCCCCCGGCTGCGAGCGCGGATGAGGAGCTCCGAGTTCGCCGATGACTTCGCCGAACTCAAACGCTACGTGCTCAGACGAACGCCTGGGCGGAACATGTGGCTCAACGTGCACGACTCCGACGCAGCGTGCTTCCTCTACCTCGTCGAGCGTGACCGCGAACTCCTCCGCGTCATCCGAACCTACGTGAACGTGCTCTTGCCGAGGGAGGAAAAGCCCGATAGCTGGACCGCAGGCACGCGGGCGCGCAGCCTGGCCATCATCTACGATTGGTGCTACGAGGACCTCAGTCCCGAGGAACGCCGACGACTCGCCGAGGGGATGTTCACCCTCTGCGAGGACACGGTGCTCCCCTACTGGCGCCATTCCGACTACATGAACCAACTGGTCCTTCACCACGCCATGGTGGTCTATCCCGGAGTGGCTTTGGCTGGCGAAGGCTTCGATGACATTCGCCCAGAGTGGTATCTTCAGTCACACGAACGCGTGCTCAAAGGGACCTGGGAGCGCCCCGGGACCCAGGGCTACCTGGACTTCGCCGCCGACCTCTTGCGCAACCACCTCATCCCCGCCCGCAATCAGGTCGCCAGTCGGAACGGAGGCTGGCACGAGAGCCTGAGCTACCTCTCCCTCTTCCTCTTGGATGAGATGCGCCAGTATCAGTGCTGGCGCGCGGCCACGGGTGAGAACCTGTTCGAGCGCTCCACTTTCTCGCGCAACATCTACAGGTTCCTCGTCTACGCCCGCCGAAACCACGACCACCGCTGGGTGCTCTCCGACGACATCGCCAAGAAGCCCGGTCCGGGATCGGAAGAGTCGGGCTTCAGCGATGCGATGAGCGTGCCGGCGTCGTTGGTGAACGCGCACTGGCGCGACCCTTACGTCCAGTACGTGCGCAACCACGCTCCCAAGGAGTACCTGGGCAAACGCTGGGTGTACCTGGCCTGGCACGACCCCACGATACCTGAGATCCCCGACATCACCCAGGAGCCCTTAGCGAGTCTCCACGAGGGCATCGGCTGGGTCATCATGCGTTCGGGCTGGGGGCCGAAGGACACCTTCGCCGTCTTCCAGTGCGGCGACTGGTACGAGGGTCACCAGCACCACGACGAGAACAGTTTCGTCATCCACAAGGGAGCCAGCCTGGCCATTGACAGTGGCGACTACGTCGGCCCGGAAAACAAGCAGAGCCATAAGGTGACCTACCACCGCCGGACCATCGCCCACAACACCATCCTGGTCTACGACCCGGAGGAGGAAACGGCCGGGCTTCCCAACGATGGCGGCCAACTCTTCCCCAATGTCCTCAACGATGACGCTCGGCGGTTCTTCGTGGACCCCGAGGGGATGCCGTTTGACACGGGCGAAATCGTCGCCTACGAAACCAATGACTGGTACACCTACGTCTGTGGCGACGCAACGCGGGCCTACAGCCCCAGGAAGATGCGCTCATTCACCCGCCAGTTCCTCTACTTCCGCCCCGACGTCTTCGTCGTGTTCGACCGTGTGACTGCAACCCGGGCGGACTTCCCCAAGACCTGGCTCCTGCACTCGATTGAGGAACCGGCAATCGAGGGGAACCGATTCACCATCCAGCACGGCGAGGGAAAACTCTTCGGCTACACGCTCCTTCCGGAGAACGCCCGCATCGAGAAAGTGGGTGGCCCGGGAAAGGAGTTCTGGGTAGCGGGTAAGAACTATCCCGTTGACGCCGGCCCCGAAGCCGGCGCCTGGCGTCTCGAGATCAAACCTTCCTCACCGACCGAGACCGACTTCTTTCTGCACGTCCTGGTCGCCAGCGAGAAAGACGCCCCCGCCCCCGCCGAAGTCAGGCTCCTCAGCGAGGACCCAGAGCCCGGGCAGGTAGCCTGTGGCATCACCGTTGGGGACAGAAACTTCGTCGCCGTGTTTGAAACCGAAGGCCCGCCGCGGGGCAAGGTGCTCATCGAGGACGCCGACACCGGCGGCGACCTCTTTAGCAGAGACCTGGCGACCGGCCTCAGCCAGTGAGTCGACTCCCCCGGCGCCTGTGACTGGTCTGGTTTGCCTCTTGCCTCGGGCTCCCCGCACTGCTACGCTGCCCGTGTCGCGGGGGCCGGGCGCACAGACCTTGACGACCGGAGGCCCGATGAAGGTTTACGTTACCACCGACATGGAAGGCGCTACCTGCGTCATCAGCCGACAGCAGTGCAAGAAGGGCACCCGGGAGTACGAGGAAGCCCGGCGACTCCTCATCGGTGACGTCAACGCCGCGGTTCAGGGGGCGCTTGACGGCGGGGCCACCGAGGTCATCGTCGCCGACATGCACGATGGCAGCCTGAACTTCCCGCTGGCCGACCTCCACCCGGAAGCGCGCTACGTCATCGGCGTGCCCCACAGCAGCCCTCGCTTCCCTTTCCTGGACGACAGTTTCGCCGGCATGTTCATGGTGGCCTACCACGCCCGCAGTGGCACCTGGGCCGGGGTGCTGGAGCACACCATGAGTTCGGTGGCCTGGCAGGATTTCATGGTCAACGGCCGTCCCGTAGGGGAGGTGGGTATCGACGCGGGCCTCGCCGGGGCCTGCGGGGTGCCCGTACTCCTGGTCACTGGTGACGACAAGGTCTGCGCCGAGGCCCGCAAACTCCTCGGCGACATCGAAACTGCGGTCGTCAAGTGGGGTGTTAATCGGCATCGCGCTCTGTGCCTCCCGTCGGCCAAATCTCAGGACCTCATCCGCGAGAAAGCCAAAGCCGCCATGGCCCTGGTGGGAAAGATTGAGCCACTGGACTTCGGCTCACCGGTGGATATCGTGCTCAAGTACTCCCGGCCTGAAAGCGTTGATGGCATCCGCCTGGAATCCGGGCGTGTCGAGCGGCTGGACGGACGAACCGTCCTCTATCACGTGGACAGGTTCGTCGACTTCTATGGCGGCACCTGGAGCGAGAACAAAAGGCTGGCCCAGTAGGCAGAGCGCATCGAAAGGACACAGCAATGGCCAAAGGCAACACCTTCGCACCGGAGAAAACTGAGTACACCGACCCTGAGACGGGCCACGCCGTCTGGCAACTCACGGCGAGCCAGGGCCACGACCACCACCTCTACTTCACCGAGACCAGTTTCCACCCCGACGGCAAGCGCATCGTCTTCTGCTCCGACCGGGGTGGGAAGTTCGACCACTACGTCATGGTCCTGGAGACCGGGGAGATCACCCAACTTACCGACGTCACGGAGCGGCTCCGCTCCAACTCCAGCGTCATCGACCCCCACGGCGAGTGGCTCTATTTCTGGGAGGGCTTCCACCTCAAGGCCATCCATTTTGACACCTATCAGGAACGGCAACTGTACACGTCCCCGCAGGGGCAGCGGGGCGGGCTTATCTCCATCAGTTCCGATGGGGTGCACTTAGCCTTCCCCCTCATCCCCATCCTCGAGCTCAAGAGCCAGACGCCGAAGATCTACTCCGGGATGGCCGAGATGTTCGAGCGCTGCACCAGCGGCGACATCGGGATGGTGAAGACCGACGGCTCGGAGCACTGGATCGCCTACCACGAGAACTGCTGGACCAGCCACGTCAACATCTGCTCCGCCGACCGCGACCTCATCCTCTACTGCCACGAGGGCTCCTGGGCCGATGTCGCCCAGCGCATGTGGCTCGTCCGTTCCGACGGCACTGACCGCCGACCGCTGCGTCCCCAGGAACCGGAAGACGCGCTCGGTCACGAGTACTGGCTTGACGACGGAGTCACCGTGGGCTATCACGGCCGTCGCGGTCCCCAGAAGGAAGGCATCTTCGGCCTCATCAACAAGGACGGCACCAACTGCCGGGAGTACGTGCTGCCGGCGCCCTCGAACCACTGTCAGAGCACCCACGACGGCAATCGGCACATCACCGACGGCCTGGGTGGCGAA
Organism: uncultured bacterium; assembly: GCA_965372835.1. GTDB lineage: Bacteria > Planctomycetota > DG-23 > CBDVDV01 > CBDVDV01 > CBDVDV01. The sequence goes on from CBDVDV010000230.1 coordinate 4,192, forward strand.
CGCTACATCTACGAGATTCACCCCCAGGACGACGGCACCGCCGAGTGTACCAAGGTGGTCAAGCACGAGGGCACCTTCGAGATGCAGATCGGGCATCCCCACCCGGTTATCAGTCCGGATGATAAGTGGGTGCTCTACACCTCCGATAGGGGAGGGCGCTGCAACGTCTACCTGGCCGAGTTGTGACGCGGGGTGACGCTCGGCCTTTGCATACGCTGGGTATTGGTGCGGAAGGAGGTGAGGTAATGACGGTGTCCAGGCAGTTGAAGAAGTTCTTGGACGGGGCCGGGGTCTCCTACAAGGTCACCAAACACCCGGAAGCCTTCACCGCCCAGGAGGTGGCCGCGGCGGAGCACGTGCCCGGCAAGGCCATGGCCAAGGTGGTCATCGTGCTGGCCGACAAGAAGCCGGTCATGACCGTGCTGCCGGCGAGTTATCGCGTCGACTTCAAGAAACTCAAAAAACTGCTGGGGGCCAAGACGGTCAGGCTGGCCTCGGAGGACGAGTTCGGCGGGCTCTTCCCCGACTGCGAGGTGGGGGCCATGCCACCCTTCGGGGAGATGTTCGACCTGCCCGTCTACAGCGACCAGGTGCTTCGCGAGGACGAGCGCGTCACCTTCAACGCCGGCACCCACACCGAAACGGTGACCGTTGCCTACGCCGACTTCGAGCGCCTGGCCAACCCCACC
>CBDVDV010000231.1:0-4811 GCA_965372835.1 uncultured bacterium
ACAGGCGGCGCGAACCCAGGCGTACCCCAGGCGGGCATCCCCACCGACGCTCGATACCACCCCGGAAGTCCTGTCGCCCGGTACCAGTTCCGCCGGCCTCGTCCCCACCCGCCGCCGAAGCCTCCACGGCCACCGTAGGGGTTCATGTAACCGGGGACCGGATAGCCGGCACAGTAGCCGGCGGCCCGGCCCGTCATCGAACCCATACCCATTGGGCCGGTGCCATCTCCTCTCGGCATCGTCGTGCCTCCTTTCCCTCTGGATTCCACCCAGAATGTGTCGGGGCGGCTACCGGCAGCGCCTCAAGGGCTCAGGCAGCGACGACTGTCATCCTCGCGTCCCACGGGGACACAAGTCGTAGCCGCCCCAACTGTTACTCACATCCGTTCCTCAACTTCCACAGACCACATCCACCGGCCCCAGCCGGGCCAAAGGCAGCGTTCAGGCCGGGTAGAAAAGCCGGCAGTGGCAGCGACCGTCGCGGCGCAGTTCCACACCGAGTTGCGGGCAGGGGCAGGTGACGTCCTCGCCCTTGATGGGCGGATCGTTCTTCTGCTTGCACGGACAGAAGTACAAGCCCTGGTCGAGCCAGTGCTGGGTCATCATGCCCACCACCTTCTTGACCCGTGCCCAGTTGGTGTTGAACCGCGCCGCTTTCTTCTTCGCGATCCGTCTCAGCCGGGCCAGGTTCGCTCGGCAGGCACCCTTGAACTCTTCAGTCGTTTCAACCCCGGTCACTCTCTGATCTCCCGCCAGTTTGCCTTGTTACCGAGCCCGGCTCATGGCCGTCCCGCACTTGGGACAGCGGGTGCTGGTACAGGGCGTTCCTTGCTGGTGGGCCACTTTGTGCCCGCAACTCGGGCACACACATGCCCCACCCGGTCCCATGGCGAACCCGCCCATCCGGCCGCGACCACCACCACCGCGGCCCCCGCCGCCGCCACCGACCCCACCACCAGGCGGTCCAGTTCCATCTCCTCTGGGCATCTCACTTACCTCCTTCCCTTAGCGACGCTGAGACTCCGCAAGCGCTCCTCCACCTCCCGAGCCAGCTCCTGGAGCACCTCTCGGCTAACGCACTCCTGACTGAGCACCGGCGGGATGCCCCGGACCAGCGCGTCCACGATGCTCCGGTCGAAGGGGATGCGAGCCAGCACCGGAGCCCCGTAGCGCTCAGCCATGGCTTCCAGTCGTTCCCGCTCCCGGTCGTTAATGTCACACTTGTTGATAACCACCGCCGCCGGCACACCCAGAAAGCCGAGCAGTCTGAGTGCCCGTTCCAGGTCGTGACGGGCCGAGACACCCGGCTCGGTTACCACCAGCCCCAGGTCCGTATCCACCACCGAAGCGTTGACCGGACAGCCGGTGCCGGGAGGCCCGTCATGAAGCAGTTTCCCGTTACCCCTGACACCAGCCGAGGCCCGTGCCTGGTGGCGCAGTTCCGTCACCAGGCGACCGGAGGCCTCCGCCCCGAGGGCCAGTCGAGCGTGCACCAACGGCCCACACTGCGTCTCGCTCTCCATGATGGTTCCCACCAGTTCGAGGATCAGGGCGACCGACCCCCTGCCTTCCTCCATCTCCGGGCAGACCAGCGAGCAGAGCCCGCATCCCTCACAGCGAAGTTCGTCCACGACAGCCTTGCCCGCCGGTCCCATCTCGATGGCGTTGAAACGACACCGCTCGACACACGTTCCGCAGCCAGTGCAGAGTTCAGGATCGATCCGGGCCCGCATCGCGCCTTCAAAAGCCCGTCCCCGGGAACACTCGGCCTGGAGGACGAGGTGCAGGTTGGCTGCGTCCACGTCGCAGTCCACCGCCAGCGTGCCGTCCCCAGCGGCGACTATCGCTGAGGTCACCATGGTCTTTCCCGTGCCCCCCTTGCCACTGATGACGACGCATTGGGGCGCCGAACTCCGCGGACCGGCCCCGGTCGGAGCAAGGAGCGTGCCCGTCAGTTCCAGGCCCGCCGGGGTCGGCGGGAGCACGGGAGGCGTGGCCGTGGGTGCGTCGCGGACCAGTTGCCGGGCCAGTCGGCCGAAGAAGGTGGCATAGCGCGGGGAGCGGTCCACCACCATGTCACCGGCCGAGGTCCAGCGGGCGATCTTCTCGTCAAAGGGGATTCGCCCCACGACAGGCACCTGCCACTCTTCACACACCCCCTCGATGTCGGCTGCGCCCAGGCCGACCCGGTTGATGAGCACACCGCAGGGGATGCCCATCTGGGCGAGCATCCCCAGAGAAGCCACCAGGTCGTGGAGGCCGAAGGGTGTCGGCTCGGTCACCAGCAGGCAGTAGTCGCTCCCCCGCACCGACTCCACCGTGGCACAGGAGGTTCCCGGGGGAACGTCAATGACGGTCACCCCGGCCTCGCTGCTGCCGGCTCGTTTGACCTCCTCAATCAGGGTCGCAGCCCGCACCTGACCGATGGCCAGTTCGCCGTAGGCGTACGGGTGGTGGTCACCGAAAGTGCCCACGTACACCTCACCGAGGCTACTCTGGGAGGAGGTGAGAGCCCCGGGTTCGCAGACCTCGATGCAAACGCCACAGGAGTGGCACAGTTCAGGGAAGACGACGGCCTTCCCACCAACGACGGCTATCGCATTGAACCGGCAGAACTCGGCGCAGCGGCCGCACTCAGTGCACAACTCGGCCTCGAACTGGGGCACCTCGACCTTTGCTTCCCTGGTCTCGGAAATCTCGGGCCGAAGGAAGAGGTGGGCGTTGGCCCCCTCCACGTCGGCGTCGATGAAGGCCACATCATCAAAGGAGCGAGCCAGGCTGGTAGCCACGAGGGTCTTGCCCGTACCTCCTTTGCCACTGGCCACTGAAACTATCACGGCTGCCTTCCTTTGAATGCACGTCGCCCGACAGGCCCCGACGGCCCAAAGCCTCTGCCCCTACGACCGCCCTGCCCGAAACGCCGACGGAATCCGAAAGGCCCCAGCCCAAAACAGCGTCCCGGCCCCGGTCCCCCGGCCGGCCACACCGAGAAGGGAACGGAACCACCCAACTTGAGCCTCCCGTCCCGCAGGGCCTCGACCACCGCGTCCACTTCGCCGGCCACCCCCATCATCACCTGGATACCCCGAGCCCTCAGCGCGCTGAGCAGAAAGGGACTCATCGCCCCACAGAGCACCCACTGGACCCCTGCCCCCTCCAGGGCGTCCAGCCAGGGCCCCAGACCGACAGAAGACCCGGGCCCCACACGCAGCTCCGCCTGAGGGTCATCCAAGTCCACCATGCACACCTCAGGGGCTCCCTCGGCCCTTGGAGCCACCCGGTCGTTAAAGGTCGCAATGGCAATGTGCATGGCTCTCCTCCCCCAAACTAAAGAGCAACGCACGTGCCGAAAGCGGGGCGTGCAACGTAAGTCCTTTAGAAACAAGAGGATGCGCAGAGCGCGACGGAAAAGCCGGTGTTTGTAGATGGTCCGGGACGTTGCAGAGTGCACCATCAGGGCAGCGCGGACGTTGCATAAAGAAACATTGAGCAACGCTTCAGGCGATACCGTACCGCTTCATCTTGCGCCATAAGGTCGTGCGGTGGATGCCTAACTCTTTAGCTGCAAAGGACTTGTTACTGTTGTGCTTTTGGAGGGCGGTCTGGATAGCTGTTCGCTCCAACTGGCTCAAGGAGGTAGACGCGGCAGTGTCCGGGGCAGAAACGGGGGACACCAACGACCCCGTTGGGGTGACTTGCGGCTCGGGGGATCTCTGGGCGCGAAGTTCAGCGGGCAGGTGCTCCAGGCCGATGGTGCCTCCCCGGCAAAGTACGAAGGCATGCTCGATGATGTTCTCCAACTCGCGGACGTTGCCGGGGAAACCGTGTCGCAGCAGCACCTCCATCGCCTCCTCACTGACGCCCGTGATGGCCTTGCCCGTGCGCAGGCCCAAGGACCGCACAAAATGACCCACCAAGAGTGGGATGTCCTCCCTGCGTTCGGACAGGGGAGGCAGTTCGAGTTTGAGCACGTTGAGCCGGAAGTAGAGGTCCTGGCGGAAGGTTCCTTCCTCGACCGAACGGGCCAGGTCCCGATGGGTGGCGGCGATGACGCGGACGTCGGCCTGGACGGGCGCGGTCGCCCCCAGCGGCTCGTAGGCCCTCTCCTCCAACACCCGTAGCAACTTGATCTGGAGAGCCTGGGCCAAATCACCCACCTCGTCCAGAAGCAGCGTGCCGGCCTCAGCCAGGGCGAACCGTCCGGGCTTGTCCCGATCGGCTCCGGTAAAGGCCCCCTTGACGTAGCCGAAAAGTTCAGATTCCAGCAACGTCTCGGGCAACGCGCCACAGTTCACCGCAACGTAGGGCCCCTCGCGCCGACGGCTCAGGTTGTGTAAGGCCCGGGCCAGGAGTTCCTTGCCGCTCCCGCTGGGGCCCTGGATGAGGACGGTGCAGTCGCTTTCGGCTACGTCAGGCAGGATGCGGAAGATCTCCAGCATCCTATGGTTCTTGCTGACGATGTCCTCAAAGGAATATCGCTGGGCCAGTTCCTTGCGCAGGACCTCCAGGGCCGAGAGGTCGCGGAACGTCTCCACACCACCGATGACCTCGCCGGTCTCGTCGCGGAGGACGGCCGTCGAGATGCTGATGGGGACCTGTCGGCCGACCTTGGTGATGATGTTGGCGGCTTGGTTGACGACCTGCTCGCCCGTCTCCAGGGTGTGCCTGAGGGCGCAGTCACCCTGGCAGATGCTGGCCCGGAAGATGTCGAAGCAGCACTGTCCGACGGCTTCCTCGCGGCTGAAGCCGGTGATGCGCTCAGCGGAGCGGTTGAAGGAAGTGACGCGATTCTCCCGGTCCACCGTGAAAAC
>CBDVDV010000232.1:0-4726 GCA_965372835.1 uncultured bacterium
AGCTCAAGGTGTGCCACCCAAGGAGCCGCGAAACCGGGGATGAGTCAAGGGGCTTTCGGCTTGACAGCGTCGTGCGTTAGGGCTTAGCATCTTTGGAGTTGCGCCGAGCGGCGCAGTCTTGGAGTCTGCGGCTTCTCGGTCTAAGAAGGGGCATCATGCAGGGCAGCGGGCCTGGTTTTTTTTCGGAGAAGGCCAAGCGGACGGGCGCTCCACCCATCAGTTACCTGATGGCCGCTGCGGTCACCAACAAGGACCTCATCTCCTTAGCGGCGGGTCTTGTGGACTATGCGACGCTGCCCGCTGAGGAGGCCCGAGACGCTCTCAACGGGCTTCTGGCCGATCCCGAGCGAGCCCACCTGATGCTCCAGTACGGCACCACCGAAGGGCTCACGCGTCTGCGGGAACAGGTGCTGGAGCGCTACCTCGATGGACCCGCCCGCCGGGCCCTCACCGTGGATGAGGTGGTGGTCGGGACGGGGAGCCAGCAGTTGCTCTACCTGGTGGGGGAGGAACTGCTCGACCCGGGAGACATCGTCTTCCTGCCCGCTCCCAGTTACTTCGTCTTCATGGGCGCTCTGGAGAGCATGGGTGCGCGAGCGGTGGGCATCCCCATGGACGAGGAGGGGATGCGGGTGGACGTGCTGGCGGGGGAGTTGCAGCGACTCTCCGACGCCGGTGAACTCGCCAAGGTGAAGTTGGTTTACGTGGCCACCTATTTCCAGAACCCGACGGGGCTCTCGCTCAGTGGCCAACGTCGCCGGCAACTCCTGGAGGTGATACGACGCTTCAGCACCGAGGAGCACCGCATCTTCATCGTCGAGGACGCCGCGTACCGCGAGTTGCGGTGCGAGGGAGAGGACACCCCTCCCATCAAACACTTTGACCAGGAGAACCGTCACGTCGTCTACCTGGGCACCTTCAGCAAGCCCTTTTCGCCGGGGCTGAAGACCGGCTTCGGCTTCTTCCCCAAGGAGCTGGTATCCACGCTGCTCTACCTCAAGGGCAGCCACGACTTCGGCTCGGCGAACTTCTGCCAACACCTGCTGAGCGAGGTGCTGGAGTCGGGGGTCCTGGAGGAGCACGTGGCGGTGCTGCGGCGGAGTTACCGGCGAAAGCGCGATTGTTTGCTCGGGGCTCTGGAGCGGCACCTCCCGCCGGGGGTCCGCTACGTCGTCCCCCGCGGGGGTCTCTACGTGTGGGTGGAGATGGAGGAGGGGGTGAACACGGGTCGGCGGGGCGCCTATTTTCAGGCCTGCCTGGAGGATGGTGTTCTCTTCGTGCCCGGGGAGTACTGCTTCGCCCCGGAGGGTCCCTTCGAGCGGCCCGACAACTGCATCCGGTTGTGCTATGCGGTGCCCAGTGAGGCCGAGATCGAGGAGGGGGTGGCGCGGATGGGCCGGGCGCTCCAGCGGCTGCGGGTGCGTGGTGCCGGCGTCACCGGTGGGTGAAGGATGGCAGTGAGGGACGGTCGCTCGCCCATGCGCAGAGCAGGCCCGGGATTACCGACCGTATACATTCTCCAGCGCTACGTGTTCACGGAACTGACCAAGGTCTTCGTACTTGCGTTCCTGGTCGCCGCTCTGGTGCTCACCATGGGGGGGACGCTCAAGTACCTCGAGCGGGAGCAGGCGGGGCTGGGGATGCTGCTGCGGGTGATGCCCCTGATCATCGCCAAGGTCCTGCCCTTCATCTTTCCTGTGGCCATCCTGCTGGCCACCACCATGGTCTACGGACGGATGTCGGCGGACAACGAGATCGTGGCCCTGCGGGCGGCCGGCGTCCACCTGTGGTTCATCGTGGCCCCGGCGCTCTTGCTGGGTCTGCTGGCCAGTGGCGTCTCCCTCTATCTGGCTGACTGGTACATCCCCGGGTCGCGGGTGCGCATCCGCCAGGTGCTGGCCCGACACGTGGCCGAGTGGCTCGACCGACGATTGGCCCAGACCCCGATCAGGCTGGGACGGGTGGGCATCCGGCATTACGGCAAGCACGGACCCGTGCTCAAGGACATCACCATCACCGAGTACGGCGACCAGGGGCAGCCCGAGCTTTTCATCAGTGCGGAGGAGGCCTCCTACTACGTGGATCAGGAGCAGGGGGTGGTGATTTTCACCCTTCGCAACGGCAGTTCCACCGGCTGGTCGGCGGAGAAGGAGAGCGAACAACTCCCGGGGAAGTTCGATGAGTGGCACCACCGGCTGGAACTCAGTTGGCTGGAGGACAGCAGGCCCGACATCAAAGATATGACCACGCCCGCCCTGTGGGCCTACAGCGGCACCCTCCAGGGGGAGGCGAGGCGGAACGCTGAGTCGGAGGCCTATCGGCGTGGGGCCCTGGGGGTGGCCTGCTTTGTCTTTGTCTTCGTGGGTGTGCCCTTGGGCATCCGCACCCGAAGCGGACACCTGCTCTCGGCCTTCGCCCTGGCGTGTCTGCCCGTCTACGTCCTTTATTTTCCCCTGTTGATAATCGGGAAATCGGTGGCCGAGGCGGGTGTGGTGCCGACGGCACCGGCGCTGTGGCTGCCCAACGCGGTGGTTCTGGTGCTGGGTGGGGTGCTGCTGGCGGTCGAGTTCAGGCGGTAAGCGGGCTGGAGGGAAACGGGCATGCTGACGATTTTCGACCGGTACGTCGCCCGTTCCTATCTGTTTGCCCTGGCGGTCTTTTACGGGACCCTGGTGGGGCTGTACCTGGTCATCGACGTTTCCGGGCACATCGCCGTGCTCTTCCACGCCAAAGGGTTCTGGGGGCTGGCTCCGCTGGTGGTCGAGGTGTACCTGCCCCGCGTCCCCCTCATCCTCCACGACTTGACTCCCTTCGTGGCTTTGTTGGCTGCCATGTTCACCGTCAGCAGGATGCAGCGGGACAACGAACTGCTCTGCCTGACCCTTTCCGGGGTGAGCATCTTTCGGGTCCTCAGGCCGCTGTTCGTGGTGGCGGTGGGGCTCTGCCTGCTCTACGTAGGCAACCGGGAGTGGGTCATCCCCAACCTGTTGGAGCACCTGGTGCAGGGCAAAGACGTCCTGGAGTCCCGCAACCCCGATGAGGTGGACCAGTTCGAGTACCGCGACGCCGAGGGAAACGACTTCTCCATCCGGAAGTACCACGTCTTCGCCAAGAAAATGCTCGGTGTCATCATCATCACCTACTACCAGGACGAGGAGAACCGGGAGCGCCACGTTCCCTACCGGCGCATCTACGCCCGTGAAGGCCACTGGCGCCGCGATGCCGACGGCCGCGAGGGTTGGCTCCTCTCCCGTGGCAAGGTGACCTTCTACCAGCGCGACCGGACCCGCGCCCCCGAGCCACCCCGGCTGTTCGGCGAGGACGAGAACGGACTGCGCATCCTCCAGCCCGGGGAGTCGCCCGAGAGCGACGCCGAGTTCGTCTCCAGCCTCCGCCCCCACCAGATCCGCACTCGTGGCGAGGAGATGGAGTACTACGGCACGGGGAGACTCGGCGAGATGATGCAGGATTTCCCCACCCGCTCCGGCCTGGCCGCCAGCTACCATCGCCGGTTCGCCTCGCCGGTGGCGGTTATTGTGTTGTTGATGCTGGGGCTCCCTTTTGCCCTGAGCGGCTACGGCAGCAGCACCTTCCGAAGCGTCGGCCTGGGTGTGTTCCTGTGTTTCCTTTACTACGTGGCCGATGCGCTCTGCTTGTCCATGGGTGTGGGGGGGACGCTGGCGCCGGCGGCGGCGGCCTGGCTGCCGGTACTGGTCTTCGGGACGCTGGGCTTCTACCTCTTGGACAGTGTGCCGACGTAGTACCGTCTCAAGTCGCAGGGCTTCTGGTCAAAGAAAGGATGGGATGAGATGGTGTGGCGAGCGGCAGCGATTGGACTCCAACACGGTCACATCAACAGCTTTCTCGCCTTCGTCGACAAGCACCCCGAGGTGCAACTTGTCGCCGTGGCCGAAGCGGAGCCCGCCGCCAGGCAGCGCTACGCCGACCAGTACCACGTGCCCGGATACCCCTCGGCCCGGGAACTGCTGGAGAGGCACCAGGTGGACGTGGTCGGCTCGGCTCCCATCCACTCGGACGCTGCGGAGATGGTCTGCGCCGCCCTCGCGGCCGGGGCCCACGTGGTCATGGACAAACCCGTGCACTCGCTGGACCACCTGGAACGGGTGAGGCGGGCTCAGGCCGAGTCGGGCAAGGAGTTCTGGCTCATGCTCACGGTCCGCTACTCGGCCGCCGCCCGGGCTATGAAGGAACTCTCCCACTCCGGTCGGCTGGGGAAGTTCGTCAACTTCCTGGCCCTTCGGCCCCACAAACTCACCCTCGCCTCCCGGCCCGAGTGGATGTTCGACTCCTCCAAGTACAGCGGCATCATCGTTGACCTGGGGGTGCACGACCTGGATGCGCTCCGCTGGGTGACGGGCGAGGAAGTGACCGAGATAGTCGCCTACCACTCCAACGTCCGCTTCACTGAGAAGCCCGACTTCACCGACAACGGCGAAATCTTGTGCAAGACCCAATCGGGGGCGACGGCCCTCATCCGCGAGGATTGGCTCACCCCCGACGCCTCACCCATGCACGGCGACTGCCGATTCCTCCTGCTGGGAACGGAAGGCTACGTCGAGGTCCGCCCGAGCAAAGATATCCTGGGCAGCGAGCACTCCCCCGTCACCCTCTGCACCAACGACTCGCCGCCGGAAGCAGTTCCCCTGCCTGAGATAAAGCGAGGGTTCTACGACGACTTCCTCGCCGCCTGCTCCGGCGACGCAGA
>CBDVDV010000233.1:0-4674 GCA_965372835.1 uncultured bacterium
CGCCCCGGTGTCCGCTGGCCCTGGTCAAGGTGCAGCCTCCGAGGGACCCGAGGCCGCTGAGGGGGCCCTGGCTGTCGGGGATGTCGTCAGCATCAGGGGCGCAGAGGGCAGGAGCCTGACGCGTCGGCTCCTGACCTCGCCACGGGTCTGGATTCTGGCCGCCTTCCTGGTGGCGTTCGTCCTGGTCAAGCGCCCCTTCTGCCGGGGCATGTGTCCCATCGGCGCCGCCCTGGCGCTCTTCAACAAGGTGAGTCTCTACCGGATGCGTTTCTGGCCGGAGAAGTGTGTGCAGTGTGGACGGTGCAAAAAAGTCTGTCCGGTGGACTTCTACTTTCCCGGCGGCCCCAACACCCCCGAATGCATCCGCTGCCTGGAGTGCAAAAGCGCCTGTCCCACGGGGGCCATCCGGTAGCCACGCCCACCCAAGTCGCCGCCTGGCAGCGCTCACCGACCGCTACCGAGAGACCAACTCCAGAAAGGCCTCCAGGCGGGTGGCCAACTGCTCGCGGTCCGACGGTGAATAGTCGGTTTCGATCTTGAGGAAGGGGAGACCCATGTCGTCGGTGACCAGTCGGCGGACCACGTGGCTTTCCACGTTGTAGGTGTGGCACGCTGTCCATACCAGGTCAACGACGCCAGCCACGTCGAACTCCGGAATGAGTTCCCTGATCAGGTCCAGTCGCCGCTGGTTGGGTGTCATGCAGGAGCAGGGGAGGTGGAGGTACTTGCGGGCGATGGCAGGCAGCGGGTCGCCATCCTCCTCCACCAGTTCGCGGATCGGCTTGATGCCCGTGCAGGACTCCTGACAGACCACCGCCGCGCCCAGCTCCTCGATAATGCGAATGACCTTCTCCGCGCCGACGCCGGTCGGGCATCCGGTGACCAGGATGCGAGGTGCGTCGGGACCAGCGACGTACTCGCCCCGACGCTTCTTGGCCTCCAGGGCTTCGGCCAGCCGATGCAGCATTTCGTAGGCTTTGGGATTCCCCAGCGCGTGCTCCCGAGTGCGGACTATTTGCGTGCCCCGGAGCACCGGCGGGTGGCACCGGGTGTAGTCGTAGAGCCCGTTGAGCAGTCGGCGCCACTCGTTCATCTCGCCGATGGCGGCCCGCAGCGCCTCATCAGTGACGGCAACGGAAAGCGTACGCTCCAGGAACTCCTTCATCCCTACGACTTCCCGATACCAGTGGTCGTAGGCTGCCGCTTCGTCCACTTTCTGAGTCAGTTCGAGGATGTGGGTGGGTCGGCGCTCGGCGATGAGTTCGAACATCTTCTTTTTGCCGTCGCAGGTGGTCTCGGCGATGACCGCGTCGGCCATTTCGTAGTATGGGCAGGTGCCCTCAACAACGAAGCCGTAACTGGACTTGATGAGGGGGCAGAGGTTGGTAGGCAGGTCGACCTCAGCCGCCGGTATGGTCTTCTCCGAAGTCCCGCACAGGCAGACCGGAACCCCCCCCGCTGCCAGGATGAGTTCCCGGGGCGTAAACTCACAGTAGATCCCGACGATGGGCCGGCCCGCGGCCTTGGCCTCCTTGACAAAGGCCACGTTGTTGGGCACCATCTGCTCGTAGTATTTCCAGACCGATTCCTCGCCCGACTTGGCGCACGATTCACCCACCGTTTCGCTCTCTTTCATCCAGCCATCTGTCGAACAATGGAAGTTCTCCTCGCCGGCACCACGTATATTGTACGAGGGTTCGTCTGCAACGTCCACGGCCAAGGTCCCCGGGCCGTCGCCAAACAGCAGTCCCCATCCGCCCCAGCGGTGTTGCGCGGGGACTGCCATTTTGGTGGAATCGTCTTTCCTGGGTAGTAGAATGAGCCATTTGGGACCGACCTCCTGACCGAGCCCGCTGCACCAGGAGTATGGAATGCCCATCGATCCTCAAGAACTTTGGCGCACCGTACGGGAATTGGCCGTGGACATCGGCCCCCGCTGCCCGGGGACTGAAGGCGAGAAGCGAGCAGCCCAGTACATCCAGGGCCAGTTCGAGGCGGTGGACTTGGAGACCCATCTGGAACAGTTCCCCTGCCCGGGCTGGGAGTGTAACGGTGCATCCCTGGTTCTCACCGACGGCTCGGCTGAGTTCGAGGTCACACCGGTCATGTACTCCCCCGGAGGGGAAATCAGCGGAGAACTCGTTCTCGTCCGACCGTCACAACTCGAAGCCCTGACGCCTGCTGAGGTCAAAGGCAAGGTCGTCTTCATCCCCGCTGCGTTCGGAGGCATCGTCTCCAGGAACCAGGCGGCCCTTCGGCTGGAATCGCTCGGTGTCGCGGGTCTCGTGGCGACCGGTTCCCACACCCACTGTCCCAGCACCAAGCACATCCGTGAGCCGAGACTCAAGAGCATGCCCGTTGTCGTGGTCCCGATCCTGGTCGGTCACAAGTTAGCTGCGCACATCGGCGAGACCGTCACGCTGACCGTCGAGGCGAGACGCTTTGACGGCACCTCGGCCAACGTCGTGGCCGAACTCCCGGGAAGCGGCCAGGGCCTCGCCATCCTGACCGCTCACTACGATTCCGCCCCCTTCATACAGGGCGCCGGGGACAATGCTTCGGGGGTAGCTGTGCTTCTGGCCCTGGCTCGAAGCCTCAGCCGGGACCCGCCATCGATAACAATCCGCTTCGTTGCCGTGGGTGCCGAGGAGTTCGGGGGTGAGGACGGTATCACTCTGGGTGGGAAGACGTATGCGGCCGAGCACGAAGCCGAGATGGACGACATAGTCTGGGTCTTGAACGTCGACGACGTGGCCAACGCCGTCTCGGACCACGTCGTCTACGTGATGCGGTCGCGCGAGCTGGAGGCGCGCATCGCCTCGGTGCTCGAGAGCATCACCGGCGTCACCAGCATCAACGAGTTGAGAGGTGGAAGTGACCATTTCCCCTTCGCCATGCGGGGCGTCCCGGCCGCCTGGCTGACCAGCGCCGAGCGGCCCATCCCCGTGCACACGGCCCTCGACACCGTCGACACACTCTCCCCAGCGAAACTGGGAATCGCCGCCCAGGCCGCCGAAGCCATCTGCCGACATCTCCTGGCCAAGCCGCTCGCCTCGCGGGTCAAGAAGACGTCTCCGGCTACGATCCGCGCTGCCACCGACGCCGACCTGGAACCCATAGAAGGGATGCTCGGCAGTATCTGGACCATGGGGCGGTCCGCGGCCATGGAGGAACGCCACGGACCTATCGGCGGCAAGCCCTGGCGGGAGCGGGTGGTCCCCGGCATCATCGCCAACATCAAGCAAAGACTTGCTGACGGTCGGCTCCTGGTTACGGAACTTGACGGTGAGGTGGTCGGCTTCATCGGTTACGACATTGACCGGGGGAGGGGCATCGGCACCATCGGTTTCAACGGTGTCAGTCGGGACGCCGGGGGCCGGGGCGTCGGCACCCGACAACTTGAGCACGTGCTGGACATCTTTCGCAAGGAAGGGCTTCGCCTGGCCGAGGTGAGCACCGGCCTCAATGAAGGTCACCGCCCGGCAAGACGGATGTACGAGAGGGCTGGTTTCAAGCCCCTCATGGAGTACGCGTACTACACCATGGAGTTGTAAGGGCGGGCGGCTTCACCGAAAGTGCTTGCGCGCAGCACCGATCGACGGTATGGTCGCACCTGGTTACCCGTGGACCGTTCAGGTCGCGAACCGAAAAGGTCGCAGACCAGACCTGCCCGAAGTTCCATGCGGACTCGTATGAGGAGGAGGTCGTAAGAGCCATGGCGAAAAGAAAACCCATCACCACCTGCGTCGTCGGCCTGGGACGCATCGGCTGGAGCCACCACGCCAAACTGATGAACGCTCACCCCGGCTTTGAGATCGTGGCCTGCGTTGACCCACTCAAAGACCGGCGAGAGGAAGCCGAGAAAACCTACGGCTGCGCCACCTTCGCCCGTCTCGGCGACTTCCTCAAGAGCGACCTGGCCGACTTGGTCGTGGTCTGCACCCGCAGCGCCGACCACGGCCCGCACACCATCGCCGCGCTCAAGTCCGGCCGGCACGTCCTGGTGGAAAAGCCGATGTGCATGAACGTGGGCGAGGCCGACCGCATGATTCGCGCGGCAAAGAAGGCCAGGAAGGTACTCACCGTCCACCAGAGTTCTCGACACGGCACCGGTGTGCGCTTCATCAAGGAGACCATCGACAGTGGCATTCTGGGCGACGTGTTCTTCATGCGCATGACCGGGCATTCCTTCTTCCGCCGAAACGACTGGCAGCAACTCAAAAAGTTCGGTGGAGGCTACCTGAACAACAACGGCTCCCACTCGGTCGACTTCTGCATCCAACTGTTAGGCAGCCCGGTCAAGGACGTCTGGGGCGACCTCAAGCACACGGTGACCGCCGGTGACGCCGACGATTGGATGAAGGTCGTCCTTCGGGGGAAGAACGGGCGGGTCATTGAACTGGAGCAATCCTATGCTTGCGCCTTCCCCCAGCCCAACTGGCTCATCTGTGGTACCTGTGGCACCATGGAGATTCAGGGCCGGCAAGCCCGCATCAAGTACTTCGACTCCAAGAGGGTGAAACCCATCAAGGTGGACCCAGGCGCTGCGGTCGGCCGTCGGTATGGCAACCAGGACGTCCTGCCCTGGCAGGAGAAAACCGTCGAGGTCAAGCCGAAGGGCAAGGGACCCAGGTTCTACGATAACCTCTACGACGCCATCCGCACGCGCAAGAA
>CBDVDV010000234.1:0-4646 GCA_965372835.1 uncultured bacterium
AGGTCACGGACAGAGCTCCGCTCAGTCCGTGCCACCCCATCATTGTCGAAAAACTTGGTGCAAATACCTTAGTCGCCTGAAATGGGTCCTAATCCTCTGTTCAGGCACTTCATTGCTGGGCCACGACCGCGGCTCGGGTGGGAACACCAGCGTAGAGTTTCAAGGAGACGTCCGTGCTTTCGGGAGGCCGCCATGCTCAGGGACGCCGTCGAGGATTGCATCCGTCAGGTCGGTCTGGTCAAGGCCGCCAACGAGTCGAAAGTGGCAGCAATTCTCTTCACCTATCGCTGCACCATCTCCTGCCGACACTGCCTGTTCGCGTGTAGGGAGTCCCAGCCGGACGTGGTCATGACCCCGGGACGCTGCGTCCGCTACCTGCGCCATCTCCACCGGTTGGGTAGGGTGGTGCACATCGCCGGGGGCGAGCCCATGCTTTACTGGGAGGTCTTGGCTAAGACATTGGAACTGGCCAGCCAGCAGCGTCTCTCGCCCCACTTCATCGAAACCAACTGCTCCTTCGCCACAGACGACGCGGTTGTGCGGGAACGCTTCGCCTATCTCAAGGAGCGTGGACTCTTCGGCATATACTTGAGTTCCGACCCCTACCACCAGGAGTTCGTGCCGCCGGAGAACTTCATTCGGTCAAGACGTATCGCAAATGAGATATTCGGGGAGGAAAACGTCTGGGCCCCCGGTGTTTCGAACGAGCAGGTGCACCACTGGGCCGAGATAGCGCGTGACCAGGGACGGCTCGCCGAATACGTTCGAGCGAATCCGCCCAGGTTCACGGGGAGGGCCGTCGCGGAGCTTTCTCGGTTCATCGACCCTGTTCCTCTCGACCAGATACCGCCCGATAGGGGATGGACCATGGGGTACCAGGCCAGGGACTGCGCTCCGGACTTCGACGCCGCTAAGATCTGGGAGATCCACATCGACCCCTACGACAACATCCAGACCAACTGCGGCGTAATCCTCGGCAAGGCCGACCGTATCCCTGTGGCCGAGCTGATGTCACGTGGTCTGCGGGATGCCAACTTCATTGCTCGCATACTGAGCGAAGAGGGTCCGTATGGGCTTGCGGAGTTCGCCCGTCGCGAGCACGGCTTCCAGGTACCGGAACGGGCGCGGCAGAAATGCGAGTTATGCTACCTCACCAGGCGCTTTCTGGCCCCCCGCTATCATGACATTCTGGGCCCGGACGAAATCTATCAGTAGGGACGTCTGGGGCGCGGCTTCACTCACTCTTCGCTCGCACGGTCGGGTCGCTCAAAGTGGGGCACGGGAAGCGAGACCCCCCGTCGTCGGCACGCCTCGGCGGCTTGGGTTGCGGTGTTCGAGAAGATCACAATGAAGTCCTCATTTGTTCGCGCAAATGCTCCAGAGGACGTAGACCGCTCTGACGATGGTGCTGTTGGCACTGCCCCGGGGGCAGCCGGCGCAGGCCTGGCGTCGGCCCTCCAGAAACGCCACGGAGTCGCCCGGCGAAGTGTGGCTGGCCGCAGATCCTGGGCGGTCGACCTCGGCTGCTCCGCCAAGCCTGATCCATCCCCAGTTTCGCGGCTCCTTGGGTGGCACACCTTGAGCCTTGCTCAAGGTATGGGCGAAGCCCCGGAAATCGCAAGTTCTTTAGTAGACAACTCTTACCGTATCGCTGGTGGGAAACTCAAACAATGTTTCCCGCGCTCCGCACCCACCCCTGACAACTTTACTCTTTGCTACTAAAGGAGTTATCAAAACTGGCGATGACTCGAGCACCAAGGAGGTTGACTTTCTATCGGCCATACGGTAGTAAAGAGACTTGGGTACCTGCTTTACTCAGGTTCCGCCTTCCGGCCGGAGGGATGTCGGCGACCCAGGAGCGTCCTCGTGGCGTGACCCTACGTCGCTTCCGAGCCCGAGCCCTACAACGGTGTCCGTCTCCTGTAACGTGGAAGGGGTGTTGGTGACAAGGAGAAAGAGAATAGGCAGTTGTGTTGTCGGCGTGCGCTTCTGGGCCAGGTGGTTGGTTCCATTGACAACGGTCGGACGTCCGCGTGCGTGGATTGTTCCAGTGGTGCTTCTACTGTCGGTCGCCGTGTTGGGTGACGAGATCGAACTGGTCAGCGGCAAACGGTATCAAGGCGAAGTGGTGAAGGAAACGGCCGAACGGATTACGTTCAAGGTCCACCGCGGGGGCGGCAGTGCCACCATGACGTTCCTGGTCGAGAAGGTCCGTGCCATCACCGTCGCCGGCCAGCGGCGCGAGTTGGTCGGCCGAGGCGCAGCGCCAGCCGCTGGCGGGACGATGCGCAGCAAGGCTGAGGTCGAGGCCCTTATTGCAGAGGCGGGAAGCACGCCGCCGGACTGGTGGGACTCCACACCCCTGCAGTACCCGAAAACGCTGGACCTGACCTGGACCAAACCAAGCGGCCCCTGGAACCCACAACGCAACCTGGGGCAGTACCTCTTCAGTGTCATCGACGCCAACCCGAACAAGGGGCCCAGCGGGGCCAGGCTCCTGCATCACACCCTGACGGTGAACAAGGATCGTCCGGACAAACTCAAGCAGTCGATGCTGCAGCTCGGCCACGTGTATGTGGACGTCCTGGAGGACTATGCGCGCGGAGCCTTTTGGCTGCGGAAAGCGGAAGGAATGGGTGGAGGCCTGCAGCTCAACTGGCGGGTGAAGCTGGCCCTGTGCTACTGGAAGCTGGGGAGCAAACAGATGGCGGTGGAGGTCCTCTCCAGGCGCCGGGTTGTCAACCCCGGGGTGATAAAGCTCTGGTCCGATATGGGAGAACTGCAGAAGGCCGTCTCTCTGGCTAACGTACTGGCCCGTCGGTATCCCGACCTCGGCGCTCTGGCTGCTGCCGACGCCTACCGGCTCCACGGCCGCTACCGGGAGGCCGAAGCGTGCTATCAGAAGGTCCTCTCCCTCAACCGAGGGTCGGGTGCTCTGAAGAGGAACAAGGAGCGCGCCCGAGCCAACCTGCAGGCGCTGAAGGCCTTTGAAGCCCTTGACCTGACCCGGGTTCCTGACGGCACCTACCGGAGCAAGTGCATGGGTTTCAGGGGGGAGATTACCGTCGAGGTCACCGTTAAGGACGCGCGAATCGAGTCGGTTAAGATTGTGGACCATCGAGAGGACCGCGTCCTGTCAGCCTTCGTCGCCATTCCCAGACGCATTGTTGAAAAGCAGGGCCTCAACGACGTGGACGCTGTCAGCGGAGCCACCGTCACCGCCCACGCCGTCCTCAACGCCACGGCCAAGGCCCTGGCCGCCGCTATGAAGTAGCACAAACAGACGCCGGTCAGCAGGCCGACCGGGGCTGGCCCCACCACAGCAAGGGCCGCGATGCATCTGAATCTGTTCCTTCCTGCTCTTGAACGCTCCCAGCGGGGGACTGCCGACGAGCCGCCTGGAGCGATTCTACGCGCCGCTCGAGCACTGCTCCCCTCGGCACTGTTCTCGGACCCACGGTCGGGCAGGCCGGGGCTCCTGCGGCGAATCCTCAAAGCACTGGGACCGACCTGGCTTGCCGCACCCCTTCGGCGGCTGACGCAAACCGTGTGTTTGCTGCTCTTTTTCGTGCTCTTGCTGTACGTGGTCGGCGCCCACGGGTCGCCGCCCTTCGCTCAGGCCAGGGAGGCGAAAGAGATCATCCCCGCGGAGTTCTTCCTGGTGCTGGACCCGCTGGTGAGCACCTCAGCGGCGCTGGCCGCCAGAGCGTGGGTCTGGTCGCTTGTGTGGGCGGGTGTCATTCTCCTCATCAGCGTCGTCATCCCGCGGGGGTTCTGCGGGTACATGTGTCCCCTCGGCACCCTCATTGACCTCTTTGATTCTGCCCTGGGCAGGCGAATGGCCCGCTTCAAAGTCGAACGGCGAGGCTGGTGGGCGCAACTGAAGTATTACATTCTGACGGGCGTACTGATGGCCGCCCTCTGTGGGGTCCTGCTGTCGGGGTTCGTCGCCGCCATCCCGCTCCTGACCCGGGGGATGGCATACACCCTTGGTCCGCTGCAACTGGGCCTGGTCGAGGGCTGGCATGTGGTACCGGCTCTGAGCGCCTGGCAGTACCTCTCCATCGTGCTCTTCCTGGCGGTGCTGGCGCTGGGGTTTCTGCGGCCCCGGTTTTGGTGTCGGTACGTCTGCCCGACGGGCGCTGTCTTCTCGGCGGCCACCCTCCTTCGCCTTACCGAGCGGAAGGTGAGCCCCTCCTGCATCCAGTGCGGACGGTGCGTGGAAGCCTGTCCCTTCGACGCCATCAAAGCAGATTTCACCACCCGCCCCGCTGAGTGCACCTTTTGCCAGACCTGCGGGGGCGTCTGCTCGGCCGGGGCGATTACCTTCGGCGGGCGCTGGGGCTGGGCCGCAGCAAAGCCCGAGAGTGCTGGCCCAACGGGCGAGATCGACCTTTCCAGGCGCGGCTTCCTCACGGCTGGGCTGGGGGGCGTAGCCATCGCCGCAGGGCTGCGAGCGAGCGCGGTCAGCCGGAGTCTCAATACTTCTTGGGTGCGGCCCGTCCGTCCACCCGGGAGCGTCCCGGAAGAGAGGTTCGTTCGGGCCTGTATCCGGTGTGGGGAATGCATGCAGGCTTGTCCGACCAGGGTCCTTCAGCCGACGGGCATCGAGTCGGGACTGCTCGGCCTGTGGACACCCCGGGCGG
>CBDVDV010000235.1:0-4645 GCA_965372835.1 uncultured bacterium
GCGCGGATGGTGATGCTGCCGGGGGCGATGGTGCCTTGCTCGGAGTCAGGCTCGGCTTCCCCTTCGCGAGCGTAGGCGTAGCTCACGTTCGACCAACCCGGCATCCTGGGCGTCTCCCGCTTGAACTCGGCGACCCATAAGGGTCGGCCCAGCTTTTGGCCGAGTTGGGCAGCCAGGTACTCGGCCTTTTCCCGGGCGGCTTTGATGGCCAGCACCCGCGCTTGCTTACGCTTTTCCAGTTCCTCCGAAGAGCGGAACGATACGCCCGTGATGCGGTTCACGCCCAGTTCGAGCATCCCGGAGACCAGGGCTTCGTACTTGCTCAGGTCACGCAGTTTCACGGTGATGCTCTTGGTCGCCTCGTAGCCCAAGAAGACCGGAGCCTGGTCTCGGACCCGATGCTCCTTGGGGCCGAGAGACGTGTATCCGGTGCTCACGTCATCGGGTGCGATGCCCATCTTGCGGACCAGGTCGAGGACGGCCTTCACCTGCTCATCGTTCTCGGCCTGGGACCTGGCCAGGTCCTTGTTGAGGGTGACTACCTGGGTGCGGACCTCCACGTAGTCGGGAGGCACCACCACCTCGGCCACGCCCCGCACCGTAATCTCCCGTGGTTTCTGCTTTTCCAGGCCATACTGGTACAGGTCTTCCACGTTCGTGGTGCAGCCACACAGCACCACTGCGACCACCAGAACACCACCACAAATTCCCAAACCCCAAACCTTCACGGCACACCTCCCTCCAGCCCCTTCCAGAGCTTCGACTTGCGCCGACGAGTCTGAGCCCGGACTATTGCTTGGGCTTGTTCTCCTCCCACCACTGCTCCCACTGCTTGAGGCCCGCGCCGCTCTCAAATATGATCCGAGGGTAAGTGGCCCTGCTGGGCACCTGGACCCAGCCGAAGGACTGCCCCGTCAGGTTCCTGAGTGTTTTGAGGGCGTTGAAGCGGACGGCCCGGCGTTCGTCCTCGAGGGCCCGGATCAGAACCGGGATGCTCTCCTGCTCGGCGAGGTCTTCAATGGCGTAGCCCGCTCGCCGAAACCCGGACAGTACCCACTCCTCGGGGGACTTGTCCTTGTTGGCTTCCCACCACGCCTGGAACTCCTTGTACGCGCGGTCCCGCAGGGCCTTCCTCTCGGCCAAGTCCAGGGGATACTCCTGGGGCCAGAACCAGGTGTTGGTGATGAGGCAGAGGGCCTCCTCGTTCTCGTCGACGCAGCCCACGATGCCTCCGGCCACGGCGGGATCTTCGCCACGGTAGTACCGGCCGAGCGCCTCCATCAGCCGAGGAATGCACTCAGGGTAGCCCACTATTCCCAGGGCCCTGACGGCCGCCCCCTGGGTCATGAAGTATTCATCGTCCAGCGCCTGCATGAGCGCGGGGCCCGCCGAGGGGTTGCCGATGTTCCCCAGGGCTCGTGCCGCGTTCTCGCGCGCGTACACTGAAGTGCCCTTGAGGAGGGCTTCGATGAGTGCGTCTTTGGATTTCTCCGAGGCGATGTCAGCCAAGGAGCTGGCCGCAGCCGCCCGCACGTCTTCGTCCGGGTCGTTGAGCAGGAGGTCACAGAGGGCGTCGACAGCGGCACCCGACTCATCGGGGAGCCACTGAAAGGCACGGGCGGCCGAGGCGCGCACCTCGGCGTCTTCGTGCTTCATGGCCTCGATGACGCCCGGCACGGCGAGGGGGTCGGCGAGGGCTCCGAGTTGCCGCGCTGCGAAGTCGGCTGTTTCGGGGTCGTTGAGGGCGGCGATGAGTTTGTCGACGGCTCTTTTCCTGCTCGCCAGCCGGTTTTCCTCAGACACTTCATATTCCACGCCGATGCTCTTCAGGGCCGCTTCCGCCATGGCCATGATATGGGTGGGGACGCTTTCGGACTCGAGGGCGCTCTGGTACCAGGAGGCAGCCCTTTCGGGCTCCTCAAGCCGTCGTAGGAGCTCACCAGCCAGGTACTGGTGAACGGCAAGGGCTTCGTCCTTGAGCAGACCCTTCTCGATGGCTTCCTCCACCATCTCCAGGGCCTCGCGCTGAAACCGACGCTCGATCTCGATGGACTCAAGCATGTTCCCGGAAACGGCCCGGAAGGGCGGAGGGAGCACCTCCGACTCTTGAAGTCGCTGGAGCATGGGAACGGCCAGGCCGTTCTCTCCCCGCGCCCGGTACAAAGCCGCTGCCTCGAACTCCTGGAGCGCCGAGTCCGCCGGCGACAGTTCCCCCGCGGCGACCTCGGCGAGCAGGGCCTGGGCGACCTTCATGTCCAGGTCTTTCGGATTCATGGACCGCAGATCGCCTCCGGAGACCTCCTGCCACAACCCTCGCACCTTCTCGCTGAAGCCTTCGAGCCTCGGCCGCAAGGCTTCGTCCTGATAGAGTACGGTGCCGATGAGATCGAGGACATCGCTACGGTCTTCGAACATCCGTCGCTGCTCCTTGTCCTCGTAGAGCGGTTGGAAACACCTCTCTAACTCCAGCCGAGCGGCCCACGAGGCCTGGAGGTAAATGCCAGCCAGGTCCGCTTCGTTCGCTCCCTCCCACTGGGCCACGATGGCCAGCAGGTCGAACTTCGCCCAACCGGGAATGTCCTTTTGAGACATGTCCTCCTTGATAGGCCAGGGGGGCTTGAGTTCCGCGAGGATCTTCTTCTTGGTCTGTTCGTTGACACCCGCGGCGAAGTCCGAAGCAGACTTCGAGTAGTAACACTTGGGGCAGGTCCAGACGCTGTAGGGTCCGGGTGGCGTTCCGCGCGCATGAACGCAGAAGTCGGTGTCCTGGCCGCCAGATGAGTTGGTCGACATCACCCCAAAGGCCTTGAAGGTGAGGTCGCAGACCGGACAGGTCACTTCTTCCTCGCGCAGGGTCGTCGCCTGCACCACTGCACACGCCGACACCACGAAAACGACCACCCAGGCAAGGATCTTGACTCTCATCGCGTGCTCCCCCTTCTTGGCCAAGAGTTCGGTATGCCAAATGTTAGGCTACTGCTCGCGGCTACCGGGGTCAAGGCGTCGAAGTGCGCGTCGCGAAAAGTTTTTGACTCCGTGGCAGGCCGTCGTATCTTACCTTGAGAGCGCTTGGCGGGCTCACTCCAGAAACCGACAAAGCAACCGCGAGGTCACGCATGCGTCTCGGAATCAGCAGTCACGCCTTTCGCTGGGCCGCGGGGTGGTGCGACGTGGTCCGCACTGGGCGAATGAGCATCGCCAGGTTCATCGACGAATCCTTGAGCATCCCGGGCGTCGAGGGCGTGCAGATCTGTGACAACCTCGAGCCTCACCGGCTGGCTCAGCCGGGGGAGGACCGTCAAAAGGTCGAAGAGGCCGTGGCCCGGGGCTTTTTCGTCGAACTGGGAGCGGGAGGAACCGAACCGGCGTACCTCGAAGCGCTGCTCAGGCTGTCCAAGGAGTTCGGTGCCGACGTGCTTCGGGTGGTGCCCGCCGCGCATAGGGACGGGAGAGGAGAGGCCGAGAGACAGTACCTCGACGAGGCCGAGCGTGACCTCCGCGAGGTCCTCCCCACCGCTCGGCGACTGGGCGTTCGCCTGGCCCTCGAAAACCACTGGGAAGTGCCCTCGGAAGCGTTGCTCGAACTGGTCGAGCGCATCAACGACGAGCACCTGGGCATCTGCCTGGACACCGCCAACCCGGTCTGCGGGGGGGAGAGCGCCTTGCGAACTGTCGAACTCCTGGCCCCCCACGTTATCAACGTCCACCTGAAGGATTTTCGTGTCACCCGGGATCTTACCAGCGACCCCGCCGGGTACCGTATTATCGGGGTCGCCTTCGGTGACGGTTGGCTTCCCGCTGAAGCGGTTATCGACGTCATAAAGGGCAAGAGCGCCGCGCAGACGTTCCACGTGGAACTTTTCCTCGACCAGGCCGACACGGAACCGGAAACACTCGCTCGGGAACGTGCCGCCGTCCGCCGAAGCGTGGAAAACGCACGCCGGCTCCTTGGACTGTGCTGACTGTCGGAGCCCTTACGGCTCCACGAGAGATGGGGAGGGAAGTGATGAAGTTGGTTCGTGCGCGTGAGGAAGAGGGCGTCACCATTCCCGAGCCCTATAGACGGACCATCAGGATACTGTTGGCGCCCGACAAAGAGGACGTGCCCGAAATCATGTTCAGTCACGTGACCATCCCCGCCGGGGGCCACACCGATTACCACGACCACGACCGCCCGGAACTCATCTACGTCGTCTCGGGGACGGGCCTGAGCAAGTGCGAGGGTGAGGAAGTGGAGATCGGTCCCGAGACGGCGATGTGGGTCTTAGCGGGCGAGAAGCACGAGGTGAGAAACACCGGCGATGAGCCCATGGTCATCGTTACCGTGTTTGTGCCCGGCTACACCGCCCAGAGCGCCTACCGGTCGTGCCTGGACCGGGCCAAACAGGGGTAGGTGCGTAGCGTTCCGGACAGAGCAGTCTAATAGCTTTGTGCCCAGGCCGGTCTTGTCCGGCCTGGCGGGGCGCCTCCGGGCGGGACAAGACCCGCCCGGGCACACCCGGCCTGCCTGGACCGGGCCGAACAAGGGTAGGCATTGCATCGTCACCGACCGAGCGGATTCATAACGGCTGGGAGGTCCTTATGGTTCAACCTGTCGACCGATACTTGTTAGGCCTCCCCCGTGGCGGGGGCAGGGCCTTTCTCT
>CBDVDV010000236.1:0-4583 GCA_965372835.1 uncultured bacterium
TACCTCAAACTTCCTGAGCCTATGACTGAAGGCCGAACCTATCGCGTCCGGATGACCGGACTTTCGAAGCAGCCATTGGCCGGTCAGTTTGTCTTTGGAGCAGAATCTCGCTCCGAGGCCATCCACGTCAACCAGGTCGGCTTCGCCCCCGGTCAGAGCAAGTACGCCTACCTGGGTCACTGGGCGGGGACGTTCGGCACGGTCTCCTACCGAGGCTACGAAGGGAAGCCTTTCCACGTCGTCAACGCAGACACCGGGGAGAAGGTCTTCACTGGCGCAATCCGCTTCCGAAAAGGGCCCAACGAGACCGACGAAGACGCCCGGAAACTGAATTACCATCTGCAAGAACTCTACGATATGGACTTCTCCGGCCTCCGGGAACCAGGCACCTACGTGGTCGTGGTGCCCGGCGTGGGCCGATCCTTCACCTTCGAGATAAAGCCGGACGCGCTGCGGGATGTGGTTCGGACCATGCTTCGAGGCTTCTACCACCAGCGCTGCGGCATCGAGCGTGAGGCAAAGCACACCCGCTGGACGCGCGGCCGCTGCCATCACCCGGACGAGAAGGAAATGCACCAATCGCGCGCCACGCTCTACGAATGCCAGATCCGTCGAGGCGGATCGCAGACCTCCACCTTCAAGCAGTTGGTGGCCAAGGCCACCGACGAGCCCGTCCGCTTCTGGGGAGGCTATCACGACGCCGGCGACTGGGACCGTCGGGCCCAGCACATCCGTATCAGCGACTACCTCCTGGACCTCTACGAGTTCGCCCCCGGGAAGTTCGCCAAACTCGACCTCAATATCCCCGAAAGCGAGAATCGAAGAGGTCGGAGACCTGACGGCCTGCCCGACGTCGTCGATGAGGCCCTCTGGAACCTTCGCTTCTGGCGAAGCCTCCAGCAGGAGGACGGTGGCGTGCGAGGCGGGCTGGAAAGCTCCAAGCACCCCGTCCCCGGCGAGAAGCCCACCGAAGACTCTCTCCCGCTCTATGCCTTCGACGTCGATGCGTGGACAACGTACCAGTATGCCGGCGCCGCCGCCCACATGCACCGTGTCCTCACCGCTCTGGGGAAGAAAGCCGAAGCCGACGCCTACCTGGAGACGGCGCAACGGGCCTGGCGCTGGGCCGAGAAGAACCGGAACGATGACCAGGAGATGACGGACAGCCGAAACTACGCCGCTGCCCATCTCTTGGTCAGCACGGGGGAAGAGATCTACCACCGGGCGTTCAAGGAATCGTGCGTCTGGAGCAAAGACCCCGACGCGCGCCCCTATCTCTGGCCCAAGCACGACCAGCTACTCGCCGGTTGGGTCTACGCGAGATGCCCCGCGTCGGCTAAGCCCGACGGAGAACTTCAGGCGAGCATTCGCCAGGCTTTGGTGCGCGTCGCAGAGACGGATTATGCGGAGCGTGCTCAGAAGCGGGGGTACCGGTTTGCGGTTCGTGAATGGCGGGTGGTGGGTTGGGGGCATGGCTCCGCGCCCGACGTCTTCCCCCTCATCATCGC
The DNA here is from genome assembly GCA_965372835.1 of uncultured bacterium. GTDB lineage: Bacteria > Planctomycetota > DG-23 > CBDVDV01 > CBDVDV01 > CBDVDV01. The sequence goes on from CBDVDV010000236.1 coordinate 1,509, forward strand.
CCACCAGCTGACCGGCCAGAAGAAGTACCTGGATCTGATCCGCACCACCTGCGACTACCACCTGGGCGGGAACCCCATGAACGTCTGCTGGATTACGGGGGTCGGTGACCGCCCAGCCAACGCCGTGCTGCACCACGAGTCCTGGTTCGACGACATCGAGGACTCCGTCCCCGGCCTGGTGGTCTTTGGACCGCTCAAGCCCCTGCCGGAGAACTTCCACCACCGCTACAGCATGGCCAGTTTCGACCCGCCCTTCGAGGAGTGGCCGCCCCACGAGTGGTGGTGCGAGAACCCCTTCTCCCCCAGCGCCAACGAGTTCACCCCTCAGAACACGCTCATCGTCGCGACCCTGGGCTACGCCTACGCCTGGGCCACCGAAAGGGACTGAAAAGACATCGGCCTGCCTCCAGCGCTTTTGGGGAAAGGGGACGGGAGTCTTTTTCTTCGCTCCATCACCCCAAGAGAGGCCGGCTTGCAGCTGAGAAAGAATCCCGTCCCCTTTTCGCTCCCGCCGTAGGGCGAATATGAGTGGCGACCCGTCGCCGTCACCTGGAGGAGAATATGCTTGCAGAGGGGAGGCGCGCAGGTAGACTCTCAGTCAGTGGCGGGGGCGCGCGGGGGATCGGCGTAACGCAACCGGGGGCCCAGGTCGTTCCGGGCGGTTGCGGGCGTCTCCCCGGGTGAGGACGGTTAGGTCTCCGACCTCTTCGATTGAGTGCAAGGATGCGCGACGGAGGGCGAAAGATGAGAGTTGCATTCGCAGTGGCTCTGGTAATGGGGGTGGTAATAGTCGGCATGGCCTTTTCTCAGGAGGGATCGGAAGCCAGGGAGGCGAAGGCCAGGCTCCCCGAGGGAAACACCGGCATCGCCGCCAAGTATGCCGGCGACGTGGGCATCGAGAACGACCCGGACGTCGTTTTCGCAGCAACCTTCGAAGGCTCTGTTGACGACATCTGCGGTCGATGGGAGAGCGTGGCAGGCAAGTCGCTCATGTCCAAGTCCACGGACGTCCCCCCGGGCAGCGGAGGCAAGGAGTCGTTGCTCCTGACCCGGGTGGCTGGCGCCACCGAATACACCGGTGGTGGCGCTTTCTACCGCCGGCTCAAGAACGAGGAAGTCGGTTACGGCTACGACCAGCTCTTCTTCCGCTTCTACATGAAGTTCAACAAAGACCACGACCCCATCCACCACTACGGCGGCGGCTTCTGTGGCTTCAATCCCCCCACCGAGTGGCCTCAGGGCGGAGCGGGGGTGAGGCCGGAAGGTGATGAGCGGTGGACCACCCAGGTCGAGCCTGGCGACTTCTCCAGGTGGCACGCCTACACGTACTGGCAGCACATGGGCGGGAGCCCTCCTGAGGGCCAGACCTGGGGGAACACCTTCGAGGTCGGTGTGCCGCTGCCAGCCGTGCCCAAGGAGCAGTGGATCTGCCTGGAACTGATGGTCAAGATGAACGACATCGGCGACGCCAACGGCGAGCAGGCCTACTGGTTCGACGGCAGACTCAACCGCGATGCGGAAGGTAGGATCACCAGCCACCAGGCCAAGGGAGTCCCCTCGGTCGGCTCCTGGACATTTGACAAGTTCAAACCCTACGTGACCGAGAAGGGCGTCTGGTGGGACGACGACCAGGACAAGCGAGTCCCCATGGAGGGTGGCAAGGCCTTCCCGGGCTTCGAATGGCGCAGCGTGCCCGAACTCAACGCCAACGCCATCTGGCTCTACCGCTACATGTCCCAGCCGGAGGCCAACAAGAGCCTGGTGTGGTGGGACCACGTCGTCATCGCCAAGAAGTACATCGGCCCCATCACCCCCAAGTAACCAGCGCCGTCGAAGGCTGAGGAAAACGAGGCAGGACAGCCCGTACGGGGAGCGCGCGCCAGGAGCGCAGCGGTCGTCGGCTACGTTTCAGCGTCGTCTGACTCCGCCGCCGTACCAGTCGGAACCGAGGAGCACTCGACGATGACCCAAGCCGCCCGCACCTGCCGCCACGACCCCCTGGACCCGGAGTTCATCAAGAGGTATAGCAGCAAGACCTACGTCGCCAAATATCCGCACAGAACTGGCCGGACCAAGAAAGGTTGACAGAAGGGCGTGAGCGCGGCACTATACAGCCACTGCCTAAGAAGGAGTGTGTGCCATCTGCGGCCGGGGGAGAATTCCGTATGATGCGCTTCATTGAGTTGACCAACTTCAGGAGCATCAAAAAGGCCAGGGTACAGTTCAAGCCACTTACCGTCCTCATAGGCGCGAACGGCTCCGGAAAATCCAACTTGGTGAAGGCCCTAGACTTCATAGGTGATGTACACAGGAAAGGGCTACAAGCCGCAACCTTACAGCGAGGCGGTTATCACGAGTTGCTTCCCAAGGCCATCTCGAGGCGACGAGCAACGAACGTTCAATGCACAATGTCCTTCGAGTATGTACTGGCGGCTCCCAGGCACTGGCCGAAGAATGGGCCGGACTTGCGAGTGAGGCACTGTCTTTGCATCGGCACTGTAGAACCCCCCAAGCCGATGGTGTTCGGCGAGAGTGTCGAATTGTTTGAGCCGCTGCTGCTGGGTAGCGCACTGGAGGCCGACTCCGAGTTGTCACAAGGTGAGGTCAATAGGCTTCTTGGTTCTAAGATTACGTTCAACAAGTCGAAAGACGGGAACCTAAGCTTCGAGGCGCAGCCACGCGTTACTAGGAAGCACATCAAGGACTACGCCACGTGGTTGGGAATCTTTCCTACCGAAGCCGTTGACGAGAGAACTCTGGTAAAGTTCCTGCGAGGATTCCTCCTAAGAGGGCGCGGCGAAAGGAAGCCTGATACAAGCGATGTGATATTGTCGGAAGACCAAGTTGCCTTCCTTTTGCATCTGCGGGGGGCACGAGTACGGCTTGCGAACGTGGGCCGGTACGACCTTCTGCTCAAGAATCTGCGTTCTCAACAACCAATATCATTCAGTGACCACATTGCTCCTGACGGACGGGACCTACCCGCAGCAGCAAGGTCACTTCGCGAAAAGCACGCCAAAGCGTGGAACCGTGTGATGTCCACTTTACGGGACGTCAACCCCTACATTCGCGGGG
>CBDVDV010000237.1:0-4542 GCA_965372835.1 uncultured bacterium
CGGACTGAGCGGAGCTCTGTCCGTGCCCTCCTACCACACACACGGACACGCCTGCAGCGAGTCCGTGCCACCCAGCACCGGTGGGGCCTGCGGCAGTGGGAACTACGCCTTTGACCGCCATTGTCTAAAAACCTTTGCCGGGCTGGCTACTTCTCCAACTCCTGGAGTTTCTTCATCCACCGCTCGGAGTCGTATTCCTGACCGAGCAGGAGCATCCCGGTGCGCGGGTCGCGCTCACCCGTCTCGAACGGATCGTCCGTCTCCTCCATCCAACGCTGAAGGCGGGCTTCGAGACCGGCCTGGACGTCCGCGTACTCGGGATTCCCGGCCAGGCTCTTCACCTCGCCCGGATCGTTCTCGCGGTCGAAGAGCCAGGGGCCGAGCGTGTCGTCCTTCCAGCGGGCATAGACGTAGCGCTCGGTGCGCACGCCCCGCCAGAAGCCAACCCACTCACCCCGGAAAGGCCAGCCCTCCCCCATCTGCTGCAGGTACACCGAATCGGGGCGCGGGGCCTCGCTTCCGGTCAGTGCGTGGGAGAGGTCCGTTCCCTGAACAGTCTCCGGAACTTCAAGCCCACAGAGGCTAAGCAGTGCGGGCATGATGTCCACGGTGTTGAGCAGGACATCCGACCTGACCGAGCGCGCGCCTCGCCCCGGCCAGCGCACAATGAAGGGGACGTGGATGGATTCGTCGTAGGGCGTGGCCTTGGAGGCGCGCATGTAAGGCGGAAGCCACTTGTCCATCGGCTTGCCGAAGCCGTGGGCGCTCAAGTGATCGCCATGGTCTGAGGTGAAGACGACGATGGTGTCCTCGGCGAGGCCCAGCCTGTCCAGAGCATTGAGCAGCCGACCCATCTGATGATCGAGCGCGGCGATGTTCCCGTAGTACTGGGCAAGTTCCTTGGCGGCGAACTCTTTCATCTGGACGGGGACGTTCTCCGGGACCGTGATGTCTTCCGGGTCGTAGGTGTTGAACTCCTGCGGGTACTCGTGGTAGGGCCAGTGAGGTGCGGCCCAGGCCACCATCAGCAGGAAGGGCGAACCGTCTCGCTGCTTGGCGTGCTCTTCCATGAACTGTATGGCGAGGTCCGTCTCTCCCTCCGGAGCCCAGCGGCCGAAAGGGACGGGACCCCGTTCGTTAGGTCTCCGACCTCTTCGAGTCTCGTAATACTCGGTCTTGTAGAAGCCGTGGCCACAGTCGTAAGCAGCCAGGTAGTCGAACCCGTGCCGCTTCGGTGGCGGGTACGGGCCGTAGCCCAGGTGCCACTTGCCGATGAAGCCGGTGCGGTAGCCTTCCCGGCCGAGGACGTGGGCGATGGTCGTCTCCCCGTCGCGAAGTCTGTACTCATTGTCCACCACACCGTTCAGGTGAGCGTACCGGCCGGTGAGCAGCGCGCCTCGGTACGGGGAGCATAGTGCGTAACCGGAGAAGGCGTTGTCGAAGACCACCCCCTGCTCGGCCAGGCGGTCCAAGTTGGGCGTGCGGACGTCAGGGCTTCCGCTTGAACCAAGGGAGCCGTAGCGCCATTGGTCGGCAAAGACAAAGAGGATGTTCGGCGGGTTCATGAACCGCTCACCGCTTCTCCAGGACCCACAGCGAGACCGACTGCGGCGGCAAGGTTGTCTCCAGACCGGTCGAGCCTTCGACCGCCGCTACCGTGAACTCAGGCTCCACGAGTTCCACTCCCATGCGCTCCTGGATGGCCGCCAACTGCCTATCGTCGGGGACCACCGGCCGGCCTAACGACTGCCAAACTGTATAGGCGTTACTGTGGTCGTGGTCTACTCGGTAATGGAGACAGCGCCAGGAACCGGGGGCGAGTCCTTCGAGTTGGAGCCGAACGGTGTGGCTGTCTGAGTACCCGAACTCCTCGTTGAAGTTCACCGCCATCACCCGGATGGCGCCGACCTCTGTGGTCGAAGCCAGGACCTCGACCGCAGCATCCCCGGGTGGGGTCTCCGACCTCTTCGATTCGGTAACCGACAGGCGGGCCGAGCCCAGTTTCCCCAGCAGGCGGAGCCCGTTGAGGAGGGGCTTGTCGATGCACTCCCCGGTGATGAGTGTCCGCTGACCTTCGAAGATCCGGTAGCCCGGGAAGTAGAAGGTGTCCAGGAAGGTGCGCTCGACGGGGTTATCGGGGAACTGGGCCCGCAGGTCGAGCATCCGCTTGGTCATGGCGCACTGGAACGCGGGGAAGTACTCCGAGTTCCGGTAGTGCATGTTGGGGTTGTAGTAGATGGAGGTGCCCGTTCCCCAGTCGATGTCGCACTCGGTGAGGAAGACGGGCAGCCCCTTCGTTCCCTCGATGGACGCGATCAGTTCAAGCCCCCAGCGCACCGTATCGATGATGTGCGTAAGTGACGGGTGGCGGGTCTCGTACCCGGTCGCTTCCCAGGGATTGGGGAAGATGCCCTTCCTGCCCGTGGGACCGCCCTTGACGTGGAAGGTGACGAAGTCGAGCGGCGCGCCTTTCTCACCCGTGCAGTAGTTCTTACCCGAGGTGCAGTGTTCCAGGAACTCCTTGAAAATGGGGTGCCTGGGACTCGCGGGTCCGCACCCTCCAACCCTGGCCGAGGGCAACGCTTCTCTGATGGCCGCGGCAGCGAAGTCGTAGGTCTTGAAAAACTCCTCGTGAGTGGCCGGCCAGTAGAAGCGCAGGTCCGGTTCGTTCCAGAAGTCGAAGTACCAGCGGGAGACCTCGGCCTCGCCGTAACGCTCGACCAGATGACAGGCCACCGTGTGGACGACCTCGTACCAGCGCTGGTAGTCCCTGGGGGGGAAACGGTCGATGTGCATCCAGGGCTCGGGCAGCCTGGCCCGGGCGGCCTGGACTTTGGCCTCGGGTGGAAGGTCCTGGTCCGACTCGTCGCCCTGGGCAGCCAACTCGAGCGCACCGCTCAGGTCCTCGGGCATAAAAGCGACGCCGAAAAAGGGGACGCTCCTGGGGCTGATCATACAAGCGAGGATCTGATCCAGGATGGTGAAGTCGTAGATGGGCGTGCCGTCGGCGCGCTCGCAGTAGACGCCCGTGCCCTTGTCGATGCCAGTCCCGGTGCTGAGGGGACACATGATTCGGCGACAAAGAGGCTGTTCGGAAATCCCCTCCAAGGTCTTTTGCAGCCTGACCCCGGTCCGCAGGAGGTTGTACGACATGTTCCCCATGACCGCCTGGCTGAGCGCGGGCAGGTCGCCGACCTCTTTCGCGCAATCCACAGTGAACTCAAAGGTGCTCAATGCTGATCCCTCCACAGAAGGCCCGAGAGCCTTTGTTTCCGGCCAACCCAGCCCGCGAGCAGCCTACAGCGAATCGATGATCTGGCGCAGGTACTGCGCTGCCAGTTCGGCCTGGAGCAGGGCGTAGTCCAGCCCGGCGTGGCGGTGGCCGATGAGCACGGGGCTGCACAGTTCGTAGCCGACGTGGCCCTGGTAGTTGACAATCTCCTTGGCGAGTCTGAGGAAGAGGCGCAGATCGCTGCCACCTGGGTGCGCCGGGCTGACGAGGCGGGTCACGCTCCCGTCAGGCTGCCGCTCGTAGCGCCCGCCGAAGTGCGAGTGGACCATCAGGTGGCCCGTAGCCTCGAGGGCCGCGCGGTAATGCTCCTCCGTGTGCGCTCTCAGCAGCGGAGCGTCCAGGCACGCCTTTAGCGCCGGTGAATCGACCTCGGCGAGAAGAGAGAGCATGTCCTGGTAGTGGTTGATGATGGGCGCATGATTCTGTAGGGCCAGGACCACGCCGTGATCCTCGGCCATCTGGGCCGCTTCGGCCAGGCAATCGCGCACGTAACACCACTGCTCCAGGGCGGTCGTCCCCGGGTAGCGGTTCGGGAAGTTGGCCCGGGCCACATCGTAGGTAATCGCCCCGTCCCGCCGGCTGACACCGGACCAGGCAGAGAAGACCCGCACAAAGGGAGCGCCAAGGTCGGCGGCGAGACGGATCTGTTCCCGGGTCATCAAGAGTTCGTTCTCGCGGTGCTCGTCGATGGGGCTGGAGTAGTCGTTGTAGGCGGCGATGCAGGAGAGTTCCAGCCCGTTGTCGTCGGCAGCTTTTCGGATGTCCGCGCGGTCCGCTTCGTCCAGGTCCAGGGGACAGCCGTGCGGACGCTTGCTTTCGATCTCGATGCCATCGTAGCCCCAGGCCTTGGCCTTGGGGAAGATGTCGAGCAAGGGGACGTGCGGACCGCCGTAGTAGCCGCCGTTGAGGGTGATGGTGTACAGGCTGACCTTCATGCCCGCTCCTCCTTCCGCTTATACGGTGCCAGCAAGTCACCGATGATGGCCTCCTCGGCCTCCTCGGTGTCACCGTGCTTCTTCACGTACTCCCGACTGAACTCCTTGAACTCATCAAGAGTCACCGCACGACCGCGCAGGGCCGACAGGTACACAGTCCCGCACATGGCGATGATTTCGGCCCCGAAATGGACATCGACGTCGGGCGGCGTCCCTGTGCGCACACAATCGATGAAGGTGCCAATCTCGTTGAGGAAGGATATGCTCTCCCCCGGGAACTCCCGCAGAGGCAGCATCGACTGGCCCCCGTCCCAC
>CBDVDV010000238.1:0-4523 GCA_965372835.1 uncultured bacterium
GAAGGACGACGGCACCAACACGCACGAGTAGGCCTACGACGTCCCGAAGCTGAGGACCATGCGGGGGCAGGTTAAGCTGCGGTCGGGTGGCTTCAGCTTCGTTCTTTGTAGGCCTTGATGAGTTTGGGGATGACGTCGTTGAGGTCGCCGATGATGCCGTAGTGGGCGATGCCAAGGATGGGGGCGTCGGGGTCGGTGTTGATGGCGATGATCTTGCCTGACTCGTGCATCCCGGCCCGGTGCTGGAGCGCCCCCGAGATGCCACAGGCGATGTAGACGTTCGGCCTCACCGTCGTCCCGGTCTGGCCCACCTGGTGGTCGTGGTCGACGTAGCCGGCGCCGACGGCGACCCGGCTGGCACCCACCTCACCACCCAGCACCTCGGCCAACTCGCGGATGAGGGCGAAGTTCTCCTTGCTTCCCAGGCCGCCGCCGCCCGAGACGATGATGTTCGCCCCCTTGAGGTTGACGCTGCGCTCGTGTCGGGCCCGCTCGACCACCTCGATGACGTTTTCCTCACCGGCGAGCGTCACCGGGAAGGGGATGACCTCGCCCGTGCGGTTCGGGTCGGGCTCGGCCAGTCTCATCACCCCCTCGCGCACGGTGGCCATCTGCGGTCGGTGGTGCGGGCTGACGATCTGAGCGATGATGTTGCCGCCGAACGCCGGGCGAATCTGGAGCAGCAGGTTCTCGTGGGTCGTGCCCGTCTGCGGGTCGGTGTAGGAGCCGATCCGGAGGTCGGTGCAGTCGGCGGTGAGCCCCGTCCTGAGCGCCGAGGCCACCCGGGGCGCCAGGTCCCGGCCGATGTGGCTCGAGGCAAAGAGCACGATGTGAGGCTCGTGCTTTCGAATGAGGTCGGTGAGCACCCGGGCGTAAGGGAGGGTGCTGTAGTGCTCGAAGCGCGGGTCGTCGGCGAGGTGGACGTCGTCGGCCCCCTGGGCGATGAGCGCCGAGGTCAGGTCCTCGACCCCGCTCCCCAGTAGCAGCGCCCCCAGGCGCGTGCCCAGGGTGTCGGCAAGTTCCCGTCCTTTGGAGAGCAGTTCCAGACCGACCTCGGCGAGTGTGCCCTCTTCCTGCTCTGCGAATACCCAGACCGGTCCTACGTCGCTCATGGAGTGTGCCTCACGGTATCAATCGGTCGCGACGGAGTTCGGCGATGAGGTCGCGGAGACCCTCCTCCGTCGGCTCGATGTTCTTGTAGGTTGAGCCCTTGAGCACGATGCTGTCGATCTGCTTGACCATGGTGGGGGAGCCGGCTTTCCCGATCCGACCCAGGTCGGCGCCGATGTCCTCAGCGGACCACTCCTTGAGCAGCAGGCCCCGCTCCTCGAGTTCGGCCCGCTTCTGGGCGATGGCGTCATTGATTTCCTCAGCACTTGCCTTCTGCGGAGCCAGGGCCACCCGCACCTTCACCGCTACCTCGGAAGGCGTGCGGGCGTGACGCCACCGCAACAGGCGCTTGGCCCGTGGCGGCGGGGGGTCCTGGTGCTCACCGCTCACCGTCAGCAGGGCGGGCAGCCGACAGCGCGCCACCTCGTAGCCGTCGCCCCAGTCCCGGCGGGCTTCGAGTCGGCCGTCTTTGACCCAGGCGACGTCAGCCACGTAGGTCAACTGGGGAATGCCCATCTTCTCAGCGGTCTGGGGGCCAACCTGGGCGGTATCGCCGTCGATGGCCTGTCGGCCACAGAGTACCAGGTCCACCTGACCCACCTTGGCCACGGCCAGTGAGAGGGCGTAGGAAGTGGCCAGGGTGTCGGAGGCGGCGAGTCGGCGGTCGGTAAGCAGGATGGCGTCGTCGGCGCCTCGGTAGAGGCTCTCGCGGAGGATGGCCGCGGCCATGGGGGTGCCCATGCTGATGACGGTGATGTGGCCGCCGTAGCGGGCCCGCAGCCTGACGGCTAAGCCCAGGGCGCTCAGGTCCTCGGGGTTGTAGATCATGGGCAGGGCGGCGCGGTTGACGGTGCCATCGTCCTTCATCACCTTGCCGCTGATGCCTTTGGTGTCGGGCACCTGCTTGGCCAGCACCACCATCTTCAGGGCCATCGTGTCCGCCCTCGGTGACAGTCAAAAGTGGAAACGCCGCCTACGTCCCACCGGGCGGCGTCACGATAGCTAACCTACCTGCCGACCGCACGGCAGGTCAAGGGAAAACTTCGCCTCCGAGGGAGTCAATACCCCGGGCCAAAGGCGCAGAAGCCCTTTGACTCATCGCCAAGCCCGGGGTACGGTGGACGGTGAGGACTCTGAAGCAATCTCGGGTGTGCAGGATGGTTGAAAGGGGATCTCATGGTATCTGACAAAGTGAGAATCCACGCCGAGCCCCGACTGAAGGAGTCTCGGATGCTCCTCGGTTTCTCGGGGTGGATGGATGGTGGCGAGGTCTCCACCGGAACCATCGACTGGCTGGTCAAGGAGCTTGGAGCGGAGCCCTTTGCTGAGATTGAGCCCGAGAGTTTCTACATCTACAACTTCCCCGGTTCGATGCCGGTGACGTCGCTGTTTCGGCCGCACATAAAGATAGAGGACGGCGTGATAACCACCTTGGAGCTGCCCAAGAGCACCTTTTTCTCCAGCCGAGAGAACAACCTGATCCTGTTCTCCGGAAAGGAGCCGAACTTCAACTGGAGCGAGTATGCGGAGTGCATCTTTTCCGTTGCCTCGGCGTACGGGGTGAGCAGGATGTACTTCATTGGCAGCGTCGCCGGTGCCGTGCCTCACACCAGGGAGCCCTGGCTTCACAGCACCGTCTCTGACGAGAGCCTCAAAGAGGAACTGGAGAAGTACGGCATCAGGTTCAGCAACTACGAGGGCCCGGGTAGCTTCATTACCCTCCTGGTTCAGCTCGCCGGCCGGAAGGGCCTGCCTATGGCTTCCTTGGTGGCTGAGATACCGGCATACGTTCAGGGCAGGAACCCCGCGGGGCTGGAAGCGGCTATCAGAAAACTGTCCGGGCTCCTGGGGCTGAGGGTCAGCCTGGACGAACTTCGCACCGTTACCGACGAGTTCGAAGAGAGAGTCAGCGACCTCGTCAAAGAGAAGTCGGACTTAGCAGACCTCATCGAAAAGCTCGAGAGCAACTACGACAACATGCTCCTGGACACCCAGACGGGCGACCTCAAGGAGTGGCTGGAGGAGCGGGGCATTCGCTGGGATTAGGGGGGCTCCGCTCCGTCGTGGTCGTAGGTCTCATCCAGGGGGACACCCCCTCAGGGGCTCTCAGTTCTCGTGTAGGGAGGGGTCTTTTTCGGCAAGGCTCACCACCGGTAGACCCCTCCGCGATCCTCGGATGGGCCTGAAGGCCCATCCCTACAGTCGGCAGGGGGCGGGCAACGGGCTTAAGCCCCTTGGCTTTGCGCCATCGCGCCATTCCTGCGGAGGAATTGAAAGGCCCTGCACATCCCCTCCCGGGCGTTGACTTTCCTCCGCAGAGGCGCTACAAGAGTGGGTGATCCGCAGAGGCCGGAGTGGCGGAATCGGCAGACGCGCTGGACTCAAAATCCAGTGGACCTTGGTCCATGGGGGTTCGACTCCCCCCTCCGGCACCACTTCGCGCAGCTTCCCACACCGTGACCAGCCACCCTTGACACACCCCGAGCGGGCGGCAGGATGGCGGCGTTTCTCACCATCGGGCAGGACAGTCTCGCTCGAGGCCTGGAGGCCGTCGGGAGGGCCTGAAGCGTTGCATTTCACGCTGGCTGAGGGGGCGGAGAGCAGATCGAGCCTTGACAGACGGCCCGGAAGAGGCAGAATTAAGAGACGATGGGGGTGTGAAGGGCTGCAGTGGCACCCATATGGGAAATCTCGGTCAAAGCTGCGGCTTGTAGGGTTGGGGCGCCTTACGCAGCTGAAGGAATGTGTTCTCGCCCTACACTCGTTGGCCGGAAGGGGACTAGGGCGGTGGCGAAGCGCTGAGCGATGTGCCCAACAAGCCGAAACGGACAAGACGACGCGACCCGGAAGCTCGCTGACGGAACGACCAAGGCGGGCAAAGGCTGGATGATCGGGAACTACCAGATTCTCCGAGAGCTGGGCCGCGGTGGCATGGGCGTCGTCTATAAGGCCTACGAAGAGTCCCTGAACCGAGTTGTAGCGCTCAAAGTCTTGCCTCCCGCCGTGACAGCTGACCCAGTCGCCGCCAAGCGGTTCCGGCGTGAAGCGCGGGCAATGGCCGCCCTGAACCACCCAAACATCGTCAACGTCCATGGTGTGGGGGAAGCCGACGGCCAGCACTTTATCGCCATGGAATACGTCTCCGGCTGCAGCCTGGACAAGCTCATTGCCAAGGAGGGATGCCTCGAACCCCAGCGGGCGGTCCAACTTATCCTCCAGGCTGCTGAAGCCCTGTCTTACGCACACAAGAGGGGCATCGTGCACAGGGATCTGAAGCCCAGCAACATCATGCTGGAGGACAACCTGGATCGGGTGAAGGTCACCGACTTCGGGATAGCCACAATACTGGGGGATATCGCCTCCGTTGTCACTGCCGAGGGTGCGACACTCGGCACGCCTGCATACATGTCGCC
>CBDVDV010000239.1:0-4517 GCA_965372835.1 uncultured bacterium
CGGCAGTAGGAACTACGCCTTTGACCGCCATTGTCCAAAAACTTTTGCCGGGCAGTTTAGCGCACCCCGGTATTGTATCCCTTCCCGGAGTCGGAACAAAGGACGCGCGCGCTTGCCGGCAGGGACGGCGATGGCTATACTGCGTGGTAGGGTACGGGCGAAGTGGGGAGCATAGTGAACTTTCCGCTGAAGCGCTGGTTGAGTTGGCTCCTGGTTACGAGCCTGCTCCTTGGCGGGGGGCTGGGCGAGCAGGCCCGGGCGGAACTGACTTCGGCCGACATCAACCGGTCGATAGAGCGGGGGGTGGCGTGGCTTCGGAGCCATCGGTTGGCCGACGGTTCCTGGCCTTACGGCCGGGCCCAGCGGGACGGGGCCACGGCCTTGTGCGTCTTTGCGTTGCTGGTGGCGGGGGTGCCTGCCGACGACCCGGCGGTGGACGCCGGTATCCGCTACTTCATCAAGGTCCCACCACAGCACACCTACACGGTGGCCCTGAACATCCTGGCGCTGAGCCGGGCCGACCCCCGCCGATACCGCATCCGGATCGCCGAGTGCGCCCAGTTCCTGGTCCTGGCGCAGCAGCAGCGACCCAGCGTTTCCGGAATGTGGACCTACGGAGCCCAGCAGGGCGAGCGGGGCGATAACTCCAACACCCAGTTCGCCATGCTCGGCCTCTACGAGGCCATGCGCGCCGGGGTAGCCGTTCCCAGCCTGTTGCTGCAGAAGGCCGAGGGCCACTACAGCCGCAGCCAAAACCGTGATGGCGGCTGGGGTTACCGCGACGGCGCCCGCTCCACCGGCAGCATGACGGCGGCCGGGGTGGCCAGCCTGCACATCGTCGGTTCCAGCCTCTACGCCCGGCCCAAGATCTGTGGTCAGTACAGCTACGACCGCCGCCTGGCCAGCGGGCTGCAATGGCTGGGCGACCGTTTCACGGTGGAGCGGAACCCCGGCGGCAGTCACCACTTCTATTACCTCTACGCCCTGGAGCGGGCGGGGATGCTTTCCGGGCTCAAGTGCTTCGGCACCCACGACTGGTACCGGGAGGGAGCCGAATACCTGGTGCTGCGACAGAACCGCACCGGCTCCTGGAACAACATCGTGGACACCTCCTTCGCCCTGCTCTTTCTGGCCAAGGGCAAGATCCCCGTGCTCATCAACAAACTCAAGTGGCGGGGTGACTGGAACAACGACCGTCACGACGCTGAGCACCTGTGCGAGTTCGTGGGTGAGCAGTTCGGCCAGACGGTCGGCTGGCAGGTGGTCAGCCTGCGGGACGGGACGAGCACCCTCCGCCAGGCCCCCATCCTCTACTTCAACGGCCACGGTCGGCTGACCTTCACCCAGGCCGAAAAGGACATCCTCCGAAGCCATGTGGAGCAGGGCGGCTTCATCTTCGCCGAGGCCTGCTGCGGTCGGCAGCCTTTCCACGAGAGTTTCCTGGCTCTGGCCCAGGAACTTTTCCCCGAGCGCGAACTGGAACCCCTGCCCGCCAACCACCCGGTCTGGCGCAGTTTCTTCCGCATCACCGCCCGGCCCCCGCTGATGGGCATCACCATGGGCTGCCGCACGCCGGTCATCTATTCCCCCTTCGACATGAGTTGCGCCTGGGAAAAGATGGAGTCCGGCGCGGCCACCGAGCAGGCCTTTCAACTGGGGGCCAATATCTGCGCCTACGCCGCCGGTCGGCAGCCCCTGCCCGAAAAACTGGACCAGGAGCGAGCCGCCCAGCCCGAGCCCGACGCCCCCACCCAGAAGAAACTCCGCGGCGCCTTCACCTTCGCGCAGATGACCTACAGCGGCGACTGGGACACCGGCCCCCTGGTGGGGAAACGGGTGTCGGCTCACCTCCGTCAGGCCGTGGGCATGGCTACGGCCAGCACCCGGAAAGAAGTGGCCCTCTCCGACCCCGATCTCTTCGAGTACCCCTTCCTGTTCATGAGTGGGCGCGACCGCTTCCGTCTGACCGAGGAGGAACGGGCTCGCCTCAGGGAGTACCTGGAGCGGGGCGGATTCCTTTTCGCCGAAGCCGCCTGCGGAAGTCCGGAGTTCGACACCTCTTTCCGCCAGTTGCTGGCGGAGATGTTCCCCGAACGTGCGCTGCTGCGGCTGCCGCTGGCTCACCCGCTCTTCCGCGCCTACTATTCGATTACCGAGGTCGAATACACCCCGGCGGTCCGCGAGCAGCGGCCCGACTTCAACGAGCCCTTCCTGGAGGAGTTGACCATCGACGGTCGCATTGTCCTCCTCTACAGCAAGTATTCCCTGGGCTACGGCATCGAAAAGGCTCCCTTCTTAGGGTCCCGCGGACTGACCCACGAGAGCGCCCTGCGCCTCTTCACCAACGTCGTCGTCTACGCCATGACTTATTAGCCGGAACGGAGGTCGGAAATGAAGGCGGTTGCCGTCGGCTGTGTCGTGCTGGCAGTGCTTGTCCTGGTGCCGAGCATCTGGGCCGCTGAGTACCAGGTGCCCGAGAGCCATCCCCGCATCTTCATTTTCGCCGAGGACATTCCCAAGATCGCCCAGCGCTGCCAGCCCGGCGGCTATAACCAACAGGACTACGCCGACCTCAAGAACTACGTGGACCACGAGGGGCAGGTGATGAACCACAGTGCCATGTCCTTCGCCTTCGTCTGCCTCGTCGAGAAGCACCTCGGCCATCCCACCGAAAGGTACGTAGGACTCCTCAAGAAGCACATCCTCGACATGGCCCGGAAGAACATGCTCCAGGAGAACAACTGGCACCACTGGCAGAGCCTCATCGCCGCCGACTGGATCTTCGACACCTTCACCGACGCCGAGAAACAGCAACTGGCCCAGGGGATGCGCATCCAGGAAGCGGGCGCCTGGCCCTACCGCTACTACCACGAGAACGTCCCCTGCTGGCGACCGGGGGCTCCGGGTCGGGTGCTGGCCAGGCTCATCCGCTCGCTGTGTTTCTATGGCGAAGGCATCGCCGACGACAAGGCGAAGGCCGAACTGGACCGCTGCTGCGAGTACATCACCCGGGAACTGGGCCCGGCACTCAATCTCTCAGGAGGGCCCGACCCGTCGGGGTTCGGCTACGCCACCTTCACCGAGGTCTGGTCAGGCTGGCACTTTCCCATCTGGCAGAGGCTGGGCGTGGACTGCTGGAGGGACAATATCTGGGCGCAGCAGTACCCCGAGTGGTACCTCTACTGCAAGATCCCCTTCGAGGAAGCCCTCATCCGCCGGGATGACGCTACCAACAAGCCCCTCTCCGGCCCCAGCCCGCTCTCCGTGCCGATGTTCCTGCAGGCCGGGAGCAAGGCCGCTCGCTGGTGGGTGGACCACCTGCGCGGCGGTGGCCGAGAGCGCTTCTACCCCGCCTACCTGTGGACCAAGATCATCTGGGACGATGGCTCCGTGCCGCCGGTGAAGATAGAGGAGTTCCCGCCTTGTAAGTACTTCGCCAGCGGCGAGGGTCCGGGGAAGGGCATGGGTCTGGTGGTCTGGCGTAGTGGCTGGGATGAGAAGGCGACGCTCTTCGACTTCCGCTGTGGCGACTACTACTACGGCCACCAGCACCGGGATACGGGCAGTTTCATCTTGCATAAAGGCGGTCACCTGGCCATCGACCCCGGCCCCTACTTCACCTACGCGGCGAAGAACGGCGAGGCCTTCGACAACAACTACCACCACGCCCCCGTCGCTCACAACTTGGTCGCCCTTTTCAAAGCCGACGGCACACCCATCGACCAGCGCATTCCCAGCCCCTCGGACAGCGCCTATTACATGTACAAGGAACGAGCCGGCGACTTCAACCTGGGCGACATCCTGGCCTACGAGGACACCAGGTATTATGCCTACGTCCTGGCCGACATCACCCCCGCCTACGACGAGCCCGCCCTCAAGAAGCAACTCCGGGCCATCGTCTACCTGAAACCCAACACCTTCGTCATCTACGACCGCACCATCACCGACCCAGGCATCGCCAAGCGCTGGCTCCTCCACACCAAGTTCCCACCTCTCATTGCGCGATTCGAGAACCGTTTATCCGTGGCCGACACGGGAGTCGTCGAACACCCAGGAGCACCCATCTTCCTCGTGGGCGGACTCTTCATGGGTGAAGAAGGATCGCCCCTTAATGGTCGTGTGTTCCTCCCCAAGGAACCACTGGTGCGGACCATCGGTGGCGAAGGCTACCGCTATTGGGTCGACGGCAAGAACTACCACTACGGCGAGGTGAATGAGGAGGCCAAGCAGGCCCTGGAGCGCAACATCCCCATGATCGGCTGGGGACGGATTGAGATTGAGGATGAGTCAGACGATTCCACCTTCCTGGTGGTCCTGAGCGCTCGGCCTATGGACGCGCCGTTTTACCCCCTGGTGCCAGCTCAGTTGCTGGAAAGAGACGAACTGCTGGGCGTCAAAGTCGCTGATCAGAACCGGCTTTGCGAGGTCCTGTTCAGCCGAGGGGTCCCTATCACCGGGCACATCACCATCACCGATGAAGCGAAGAAGGCCCTGGTCGATACTGACCTCGCCACGGA
>CBDVDV010000240.1:0-4505 GCA_965372835.1 uncultured bacterium
GACCGGCCTTTTTGAGTTGACAATCGCTGCCAGGACGGATAACCTAAATTCTCGTGGGGTAGGCTCCGGACCGGAGCTGGAGACTGGCAATCGCACCTGTCGTTCGGTCCTGCGACTCGTATGAGTGGGGGACCGCAACGCGGGGGCTGACGATTAGAGATTGGAGGCCGGTGAGGACTCTGTTTCTGTCCCCGGTCGCCATCCGCCAGTTCTTGGTCTTGGGCCTCCCGCCGTTGTAGCGCCCGGTTGGTTGCTGGTGGGTTGGTTTGTCAGGGCGGCCCTGGGCGAGCTCGAGGGGGTGAGGCGGTTGGGCCCAGGTGAGCAGGCTGGCTTTGAAGGTGAGGTCGGCCGAATCGAAAAGGCCGGCGACCAGAGCGCAGCGTGTGTGCACGCCTACTTTTCCGGCCGGGTGCAGGGGGTGGGGTTCCGCTACACGGCCCGGGCCCTGGCCCATCGGTACGGTGTGGTAGGGTTCGTCCGCAACCTCGCTGACGGGCGGGTGGAACTGGAGGCCGAGGGGACCAAGGCACAACTGCGGGCCTACGTGGAGGACCTGCAGAGGGAGTTCCGACACTACATCCGGGACCAAGAGGTCCGCTGGCTGGTCCCCACCGGTGGCTACCAGCGGTTCGAGGTCCGTTTTTAGACATCGGCGGCGATGGTTCCGCCGATGGAGGTTGGCTGAGTGTTCAAGGTCATCAGTATCGCCCGCAACACCTTCAAGGAGGTGGTGCGCGAGCCGGTCTATTACATCCTCACCATCCTGGCCTGCCTGATGGTGGTCATCGCCCGGCTGATGCCGCTGTTCACCATCACCGAAGACATCAAGATGATGAAGGACATCGGGCTGTCGACGGTCAACGTCACCGGGCTGCTCATTGCGCTGCTGGCGGCGAGCCGGGTGGTGTACGGCGAAATCGAGTCCCGGACCGCCTTTACCGTGGTGGCCAAGCCCGTCCGCCGATTCCAGTTCATCCTGGGCAAGTACTTCGGCATCGTCGGGGCGGTGCTTTTGGCGGTTTTCGTCATCAGTCTGGTTTTCGCGGCGATGGTCTGGTGGCAGGTGCTGGACCGTCCGATGCCGGAGGAGGCGCAGGCGAAGCGGCAGATTCAGGGCCTCATCAGCGTGGGGCTGGGCTGTTTGCTGAGCATGTTTCAGGTGATGGTGTTGACGGCGATTTCGGTGGCCGTCTCCGTCTACGCCACCATGGTGGTCAACATAAGTGTGTGTTTCAGTTTCTTTTTGCTGGGGAACCTGAGTGGTTGGTTCCTGATGGAGGCCCTGCCCGACCCCACCACCGCGCCCTGGGCGGCGCTGGCGGTGCGGGCGATTCTGGGGGTGCTCCCTTTCCTGGAGACCTACAACGTTCAGGCCCTGGCCCTGGGGGCGAAGATTCCGTTGTCGTATGTGCTGCTGGCATTCGCCTACGCCGTCTACTACAGCGCCGCGGCCCTGATCGTGGGCATGGCGCTGTTTCAGAGGCGGGAGTTGTGACCGGGCCGTAGGCTCGGTTTCCGGTGTGGTCTGTACGAGTCTGCTGCTGGAGGTTGTTGGGTGCGCTACGCTGTTATCGGGGATATTCACGGCAATCTGGAAGCCCTCCAGGCGGTGCTGGAGGACGTGGACGAGCAGGGAGTGGAGGAGATCTTGTGTGTCGGCGATGTGGTGGGTTACGGGGCCGACCCGGAAGCCTGCCTGGAGCTGGTGGCCGAACGCTCTTCAGCGCTGGTGAGTGGCAATCACGATTACGCCGCCGCCGGTCAGAGTTCTCTGGAATACTTCAATCCCTACGCCCGTCGGGCCTTGCAGTGGACGGCTGAGCAACTCTCGCCCGACGCCCAGCAGGCCCTGGCCGACCTCCCGCTGACCGCCCAGGTGGACGGGTTCGCCCTGGTGCACAGTTCCTTCTTCGCTCCCGAGCGCTTCGATTACATCTTCGCCCCCAGCCAGGCGCGGGTCTCGTTCCTGAAGCAGGACGTCCCGCTGGCCTTCTTCGGCCACACCCACCTGCCCGTGGCCTTCCTCGACACCGACCCCGTCACCTATTCCCTGGAGCCCGAGATTTCCTTGGACCCCGAGACCAAAGCCCTGGTCAACGTGGGCTCCGTCGGCCAGCCCCGCGACGAGGACGCCCGGGCCTGCTACGCCATCTACGACTCCGAGCGCCACCTGGTCTCGCTGCGACGGGTCACCTACAACATCGAGGGGGCCGCCCGGAAGATCACCGACGCCGGCCTGCCCGAAATCCTGGCCGAACGACTCTTCCTCGGCCGGTAGACCCTCAGCCTACCCCCTCCACGACTTCCCGGGCGATGGCGGACCAGCGGTCGAAGCGCTCAGGGCGGTGCTGGCAGGTGTGGGTGTCCTTGAGGATCATCTCGACGACGCAGGTGCGCGTCGCCGCCAGCGCCCGTCGGATGTAGGCCCGGATCGAGTCCTCGTTGAACTCGCCCACCAGCATCGAGGGACGGGGCTTCCAGGAGAAGATGTAGTTGTCCCCGAGCCTTTCCGCACAGGCCTCGACGTCTGCAAAGGGCGCGATGGAGATGCGGCGGATGTTGGGGATGGTGAGGACGTAGTCGAGTTTGCGTGTCAGGTCCTCGCAGCACCCGTAGCCGTTGAGCCCAAAGGGCGCGAGGAGCCGACGCTCGTAGGCGAGACTGAACTCCTCGTGCATCTCCGGTGAGACCTGGGCCAACTCCTGGGCCTCGGCCGAGGCCCACATGTCCCCTGGGCGGACGCGGCGGGGTCCCCCGTCTCGCCGGGGCAGTTCGGTGGTGTAGCCCACGCCGCCTGAGGAGTGGTAGGTAGCGTCGCTGTTGAGGTCGAGCAGGCCCTGCTCTTCGTACTGCTGGAGGCGACGACGGTGTCCCTCCTCCAGGATGGCCATCGCCTCGTGGAGCATGTTGGGATTGTCGACCATGTCGGTCATGACCTCTTCCAGCCCGCGCAGCCTGGTGTACTGGCTCATCAGGTGGAAGGAGACGTGGCAGATGCCCCGCAGCCTCACCTCCAGGATGTCGCCGAAGAGTTCGTGCGCCCGAGTCAGCCTTTCCTGGGTCGCTTTTTCGTCGTAAGTGACCTCGGGGAAGGTGATTCTTTTGAGGTCCGCAGGCTTGTGGATCACCGGATCGAACTTCCAGGCGCCCGTGGCCTGGGGACTGGGGATGCGCCGGGGCTCGATGCCCCAACCGGTGTCGCGGAGGACCTTGTGGACACGCCATTCCCTCTCAATGACCGTGTCGTCCTGGAAGTGCTCGTGATGGTAGATGAGGCGCCTGAGATGCGACTCCACGCCCCGGGCTTCCTCGTCCTCGCAGAGGAGGGCGGAGTCGGGCAGCAGTTCCCGCCAGCCCCCTTCGGGAAAGAGCAGGATCATGGGGCGGACCCGTTGCAGGGCGTTGTGACGCATCCAATCGCGGCGGCGCTGTTCCATGACGGGGAGGGCGGCGATCTCCGCCACCCGCTTGGCGAGGTCGCGCAGCAGGTTTCGGTCGTGAGTGCCGATCATCAGTTGTCGGTCCCTCGGTCACCAACCGTTGTTCCGGTGCATCGAATGCATTATGATGTTACCACTTGTCCCTTTTCTTGACGATGAGTTTCCAAGCACGGAACTCCGGTCAGACACCGCGGAACCCGCAAGAAGGCGCGTCATGAAGCCGGTCGCCAGACTTCTTCGCTCTCTACTGCTGGGCTCGGCCCTGCTCGTACTGGCTGCTCCGACTCTTGCGGCCAGGGAGTGGTACGTGGCCACCAACGGGAAGCAGGGCGGCCCCGCCACCCTCGAGCAGCCGACCGGACTCTTCAGCGCTCTGGACCGGGCGCAGGCCAACGACACCATCATCATGCGGGGAGGATCTTACCGGAGCCCGGAGATAACGAAGAGGATGATCTTCCTCCAGAAGGAGGGCCTGACCCTGAGGGCCCACGAGGGGGAGCGCCCGGTCATCAGCATCCCCGTGGAAGACCGTCAGTCCAGCATCCTCTGGTTCTACGCCCCCAACTGTACCATCGAGGGGCTGGAACTGGTAGGAGGCGGCGAACACTGCGTCAAGATGGAGCGACCCAACTGTGTGGTCCGCAATTGCACGCTCCGCGGCTCGGGCGCTGACGCCATCAAAGTCGTGCGCAATGCAGACAACTGCTTGATCGAAGGCTGTGAGATCTTCGATACCGGCAAGCGCACGACCAACGCTGAAGGTATCGACAACGTCGCCGCCAACGGGCTCGTCGTTCGGGGCTGCCACGTCCACCACATCATGAGCAACGGCATCTACATGAAGGGCGGGGCCAAGGACTGCCGTCTGGAGGGGAACCTCGTCACCGACTGTAACGCCAACGGCATCATGCTCGGACAGTCCACGGGCAAGCGATGGATGACCTCCGAATACGAATGCCGGGACAGCATCGTCCGCAACAACATCATCATGCGCACCAAGGGCTCGGGCTTCGCCTTCGAGGCCGCCCTCAACTGCCAGTTCTACAACAACACCCTCTACGACGT